>JBGALC010000090.1:0-3606 GCA_044224095.1 Micropruina sp.
CGGATGGAGCAGATGATCAACCACGGCACCGGCTGGGTGCGGATGGAGTACGCCATCCCGGCCCGCGGCCTGATCGGCTTCCGCACCGAGTTCCTCACCCAGACCCGCGGCACCGGCATCATGCACCACGTCTTCGAGGGCTACGAGCCGTGGGCGGGCGACATCGTCACCCGGTCGACCGGCTCACTGGTCGCAGACCGGACCGGCGCCGTCACCTCCTACGCCCTGTTCAACCTGCAGGAGCGCGGCGTGCTGTTCGTGGCCCCCGCCGAGGAGGTCTACCAGGGCATGATCGTCGGCGAGAACCCGCGCAACGAGGACATGGACGTCAACCCGACCAAGGAGAAGAAGCTCACCAACGTGCGCTCCTCCACCGGCGAGGAGCTGGAGCGGCTGATCCCGCCGCGGCTGCACTCGCTGGAGCAGGCGCTGGAGTTCTGCCGCGGCGACGAATGCCTCGAGGTGACGCCCACCCACGTCCGGATGCGCAAGGTGATCCTGGACGCCAACGAGCGGGCCAAGGCCCGGAACCGGGCCAAGAAGGCCTAGCCCGCGGCGTATCGGACGGGTCGCGAGGGGTCACGACGAGCTCACCGGCGACGGTCTCGACCGACGACCGTTTCGTCCGCGTCCGGTCCTGCCGTCGGTGGGTGGGCTTCGGGAACCGGAGCGGACGCACCGGCGACCGCCACCGACGCCGCCGTCCCCGGCCTGCGCGGGGTCAACCCGCTGGCCGGCTGAGGCGCTCGGTCTCGACCCAGTCCTCCACCGTGGCCGGGTCGATCTCGGCGTCCGGGCCGGGCAGCAGGCTGCCGTCGGTGAAACCCGGCAGGCCGGGGATCGGCACCTCGGCCGTCCGGGTCCGGACGCCGCGGGCCTGCCAGATCCGGCGGACCAGCTCGACCAGGCTCATCGGCTCGGGTCCGGCCAGCTCGGCCCGTCCCGGGACGGCCTCGTCCAGCGCCGCACGCACCAGCCGGCGGGCGACCGCCCCGCCGGACACCGGCTGCATCCTCATCCTCGGCGCCAGGCCCGCCCGCCCGGCCGGGCCCAGCGGCACCGACGCGTACACCTGATCGGCGAAGCCGTACCACTGCGTGGAGCGGACGACGGTGACCGGCACCCGCCCCGCGGCCAGCGCCGCTTCCTGGGCGAGCTTGCCCTGGTAGTAGCTCATCCGGGCCAGCCCCGGACGGTCGATGCCGACGATCGAGACGACCACCAGCCGCCCGGCACCGGCCCGGCCGGCGGCCTCGGCGAGGGCGGTCGCGGACGCCGCGAAGGTGGCGACCCGGCCGCCGGCCGAGTCCGAACAGTCGATCACCGCGTCGGCGCCGTCCAACGCCCCGGCCAGCGCGGCGGGGCCGGAACGGCGCAGGTCGAAGCCGGTGCGGCGCGACACCGGGACGGCGGAGACGCCGCGTTCCCCGAGCACCCTCAGCACCTGCGCGCCCATCCGTCCGAAGCCGCCCACCACCGCAACCCGTTGCACCATGAGCCCATCGTGGCACCCGGCGAGCGAACCCCTATGGTGTGCGCATGGCTGAACCCTTCCCGCACGGCGTCCGCTCCGAGGTCGGCCGGCTGCGCACCGTGATGCTGCACCGACCCGGCAACGAGCTGCGCCGGCTGACCCCGCGGAACAACGACGCGCTGCTGTTCGACGGGCTGCCCTGGGTCGATCGCGCGCAGGAGGAGCACGACGTCTTCGCCGAGGCGCTGCGCCGCCGCGGGGTGGAGGTGCTCTACCTGAGCCGGCTGCTGGCCGAGACGCTCGAGGACCCGGAGGCCCGGGAGACGGCCATCGCCCACACCATGACGGACCTGCGGCTGGGCGGCACCCTGCGCGGCTACCTGACCGACCTGCTGCACGACAAGGGTCCCGACGAACTGGCCGAGATCCTGATGGCCGGCCTGCGCAACGACGAGGTGACCGGCACCGGCAGCCTGGTGGCGGCCCTGCACGCCCCGGACGACTTCCTGATCGACCCGCTGCCCAACCTGCTGTTCACCCGCGACTCCAGCGTCTGGGTGGGCGACCGGGTGACGATCACCTCGCTGGCGATGCCGGCCCGGGTCCGGGAGACCCAGCTGACCGAGCTGATCTACGAGTTCCATCCGCGGTTCGCCGGCACCGAGCGGATCCACGGCTGGGACAAGGAGTTCCTCGAGGGCGGCGACGTGCTGGCGCTGGCCGAGGGCGTGCTGGCCGTCGGCGTCGGCGAACGCACCCGGCCGGCCGGGGCCGAGCGCCTGGCCCGGACGGCGTTCGCCCAGGGCCTGGCGCACACCGTGCTGGCCGTGCCGATCGACCAGGACCGGGCCACCATGCACCTGGACACCATCTGCACCATGGTCGACGCCGACGCGATGGTGATGTACCCGAACGTGGCGCACCGGCTGGCCGCCGCCACGCTGAAGCCGGACGGCGACGGCGGCGTCCTGGTCGAGCCCCTGGAGCCGTTCCTGGAGGCGGCCGCACGGGCGATGGGCATCGAGCGGCTGCGGCTGATCGACACCGGCCTCGACCCGGTCACCGCCGAACGCGAGCAGTGGGACGACGGCAACAACACCCTGGCCATCGAGGCCAAGGTCGCGATCGCCTACGAGCGCAACGTGGAGACCAACGAACGGCTGGCAGCGGCCGGCATCGAGGTGGTCGCGATCGCCGGCTCCGAGCTGGGCTCGGGCCGCGGCGGACCGCGCTGCATGTCCTGCCCGATCAGCCGCGATCCGCTCTGAGCGCTAGACCCGGCGCAGCCAGCCGTACCGGTCCTCGGCCCGGCCGTACTGGATGTCGAGCAGCTGGGCACGGATGGCCTGGCTGACCGCGCCCGGCGTCCCGTCCCCGACGCTGAGGCGGCGATCGCTGCCGTTGACGCCCGGAGCGGCGAACCCGACGATCGGGGTCACCACGGCCGCCGTTCCGCAGGCCAGCACCTCGGTGATCGCGCCGCTGGTGACCCCGTCGAACACCTCGTCGATGGCGATCCGCCGCTGCACCGGCCGCAGCCCGTGGTCGGGCGCCAACGCCAGGATCGAGTCGCGGGTGACGCCGTCCAGGATGGTTCCGGTCAACGCCGGGGTGACCAGCTCGCCGGCGGCGGTGACGAACATGATGTTCATCGTTCCGCACTCCTCCACCCAGCGGTGCTCGGCGCCGTCCAGCCAGATCACCTGCTGGCAGCCGTGCTCGGCGGCCTCGTCGGCGGCGGCCAGGCTGGCGGCGTAGTTGCCGCCGCACTTGGCCGCACCGGTGCCGCCCTCGGCCGCCCGGGTGTAGTTCGGGGTGGCCCACAGCGTCACCGGCTCGGGGTAGTACGGGCCGACCGGCGAGGCGATCACGCAGAACGTGTACTCCTTGGCGGCCCGGACGCCGATCAGGGTCTCGCTGGCGATCTCGAACGGCCGGATGTACAGGCTCTGCTCGCCGTCCGGGGACGGCACCCAGTCGCGGTCCAGGTCCACCAGCTCGGCGACCGCGGCGACGAAGTCGGCCTCGTCCAGCGGCGCCATCGCCAGCCGGCGGGCCGAGGACGCGAACCGGGCCGCGTTCTTCTCGGGCCGGAACAGGGCCACCCCGCCGTCGGGCTGCCGGAACGCCTT
>JBGALC010000045.1:0-28621 GCA_044224095.1 Micropruina sp.
AGGTGCGGGCAGAAGCTGCCGCGGACCAGGCCCAGCCCGCCCGTCCAGGGCCGCAGATCGCCGAACGAGTCGGTGACGCAGCCGGTGTACCAGCAGGCGGCGCCGGCCGAGATGCCGGCCAGCACCAGGGACCCCTCGGCATGACGCGACCGGACGACGTCGGCGACCCCGTGCGCCTCCCACAGCGCGACCAGGTTGACGGTGCTGCCGCCGCCGACGAACAGCAGGTCGGCCTCGGCGATCCGATCGACGGCCTGCGCCGCGCCCGACCACAGGGTCAGGACCGACGTCCGGACGCCGAGCGCGCCGTAGGCGGTGAGGAACCGGTGGATGTAGCCGGCGTCGTCGCCGGAGGCGGTCGGGGCGAAGCACACCTGGGGGTGCTCGGAGCCGGTCAGCCCGATCAGGTGGCGATCCAGCGCCGTCGGCTCGCCGAACTGGGACATCGAGAAGCCGCCGCCACCCATGGCCACGAGATGCCTCGTCATGGACTTGATACTAAGGTTCCTCCGGTGACCGTGCGTACGATCGGCATCATCGGCGGCGGCCAATTGGCCCGGATGATGCACGCCGCCAGCATTCCCCTCGGCGTCCGCATCGCGCTGCTCGCCGAAGGCCCGGACGTCTCCGCCGCCCAGGTGGTGGCCCAGGTCAGCGTCGGCGACTACACCGACGCCGAGACCGTCTACGCCTTCGCCGAGCGCTGCGACGTGATCACCTTCGATCACGAGCACGTGCCGCCGCCGATCCTGCGCGAGCTGCAGGCCCGCGGCAAGCAGGTCCACCCCGGCCCGGACGCCCTGCTGCACGCCCAGGACAAGGTGGTGATGCGCGAGCGGCTGACCGCGCTCGGGGCACCCTGCCCGGCCTTCGCGGTGGTCGCGGACGCCGCCGAGCTGCGCGCCTTCGGCGATCGGCTCGGCTGGCCGGTGATCGCCAAGACCTCCCGCGGCGGCTACGACGGCAAGGGCGTCTGGAAGATCGACGGCCCCGAAAAGGCCGACGAGCCGTTCGCGAACCTGAAGCCCGGCGTGGCGATCCTCGCCGAGGAGTTCATCGACTTCCGCCGCGAGCTGAGCGTGCTGGTGGCCCGGCGTCCGTCCGGCGAGGAACGGGTCTACCCGGTCAGCGAGACCGTGCAGACCAACGGCATCTGCACCCACACCTTCACCCCGGCACCCGGCCTGAGCGCCGAGCAGCGGGAGGCGATCGAGGAGCTCGCGCTGCGGATCGCCGCCGAACTCGGCGTCACCGGCATCCTCGCGGTCGAGCTGATGCAGCGGGCCGACGGGTCGGTGGTGGTCAACGAGCTGGCGATGCGGCCGCACAACACCGGCCACTGGAGCATCGACGGGGCGTGGACGTCACAGTTCGAGAACCACCTGCGGGCGGTCGCCGACCTGCCGCTCGGGCCGACCGAGGTCCGGCAGCCGCACGCCGCGATGGTGAACGTGCTGGGCGGTACCCGCGACGACCTGCTGGAAGCCCAGGCGGAGGTGCTGGTGGCCGAGCCTGGCGCCCGCGTCCAGCTCTACGGCAAGAGCGTCGTCCCCGGTCGCAAGGTGGGCCACGTGACCGTGGTCGGCGACGACGCGGACGACGTCCGGACGCGGGCGCAGGCGGCTGCCGATCACCTGATGGGAGTCCAGCGATGAGCGAGCAGCCCACCCCGGTGGTCGGGATCGTGATGGGGTCCGACTCGGACTGGCCGGTGATGAAGGCGGCCGCGGACGCCTGCGCCGAGTTCGGCGTCGGCTACGAGGCGGACGTGGTCAGCGCCCACCGGATGCCCGAGGACATGCTGGCCTGGGGGCGCGCCGCGCACACCCGCGGGCTCAAGGTGATCATCGCCGGCGCCGGCGGTGCGGCCCACCTGCCCGGCATGCTGGCCGCGCTCACCCCGCTGCCGGTGATCGGCGTCCCGGTGCCGCTGAAGTACCTCGACGGCATGGATTCGCTGCTGTCCATCGTGCAGATGCCGGCCGGCGTCCCGGTGGCCACCGTCGCGATCGGCAACGCCCGCAACGCCGGCCTGCTCGCCGTCCGGATCCTGGCGGCGTCCGACCAGACCCTCCAGGCCAAGATGCTGCACTTCCAGGAGGACCTCCGCGACGCCGCCCGCGCCAAGGGCGCCGTCGTCCGCGGCGACTGAACGGCGGGGACGGTTCCTTTCCGGTTCAGGGGGACGGTTCCTTTCCGGTTCAGGGGACGGTTCCTTTCCCGTTCAGGGGACGGTGCCTTTCCCGTTCAGCGCCGGCCCGGCGGTTCCTTTCGCGTTCAGCGCCGGCCCGGCGGTGTTCGGGTCCCTACCACCTCGCGCCACTGGCCGCTGACGGCGAGCCGGACGAAAGGGCTTCGGCATCGGCGGCCATACTGGATCGGTGACCGCCGTCGAGACTTCCCCGCTCCCGGACGCGCAGACCCGAAGCCAAGGCATCGCCCTGCGTCGCGGGCTGACCATGCTCGGCATGACCCTGATCGTGCCCGGTTCGGCGCAGCTGGCCGGCGGCAACGAGCGTCTCGGCAGGTTCGCCTTCCGGATCTGGCTCGGCCTGATCGCGCTCACGGTGCTGTTCCTGGTGCTCTTCCTCACCTTCAGGTCGTTCGCGATCGGGCTGTACGCCAACCCGATCACCCTGCAGGTGCTGCGCTGGGCGTCCCTGGTGCTCGGCTTCGGCTGGGCGCTGCTGTTCGTCAACGCCTGGCGGATCGCCAATCCGCCGGCGCTCGGCCCCCGGGGTCGGGTGGTCATTCCCGGCATCGCCTTCGCGACGGCGCTCGTGGTCGCCCTCGGCTCCTGGAACCTGGCCGCCGCCTTCGACGCCCAGAGCCGGCTCTTCGGCAACGTGTTCACCGGCGGCGGCAAGGCCGAGACCAGCAGCGGACGCTACAACGTCCTGCTGCTCGGCGGGGACGCCGGCGCCGACCGCGAGGGACTTCGTCCCGACACCATGATCGTCGCCAGCATCGACGCCAACACCGGCCGGACGGTGCTGTTCAGCCTGCCCCGCAACCTGCAGTGGGCGCCGTTCCCGGACTCCTCGCCGCTGAAGAAGCTCTACCCCAACGGCTACTGGTGCAAGGACCAGTCCTGCCTGCTCAACGCCGTGTACACCCTCGGCAGCAACAACAAGAAGCTCTACCCGGGCGTGAAGAACCCTGGCGTCCAGGCCACCAAAGAGGTGATCGGGAACATCCTCGGCCTGGAGATCAACTACTGGGCGCTGGTCGACCTGAAGGGGTTCCAGGCGCTCATCGACGCCGTCGGCGGGATCAACCTGGACGTCGCGCGCAAGGTGCCGATCGGCGGCGGCACCGACCTGACCACGGGCCGCAAGTACCCCATCAAGGGCTACATCGGTCCGGGCAAGGACCTGCACCTGGACGGCTACCACGCGCTCTGGTTCGCCCGCTCCCGCGAGGGCTCGACCGACTACGAGCGGATGGCCCGGCAGAAGTGCGTGCTGAACGCGATGGCCAAGCAGCTGAATCCGCTCACCGTGGTGACCAAGTTCCAGGAGATCGCCAAGGCCGGCGAGGAGATCGTCGCCACCGACCTGCCCACCTCGCAGATCGGCACCATGCTCGACCTGGCCCAGAAGGGCCGTTCGCTGCCGCTCAGCAGCGTCAGCTTCGCGCCGCCTTTGATCCGGCCGGTGAAGCCGGACTTCGCGAAGATCCGCGAGATCGTGAAGACGAAGATCGCGGCCTCCCAGGCGGCCGGCGAGAAACCGGCCACCACGTCCCCGACGGCCAGCCCCGACGGCAGCGCCTCGGCGAAGCCGAAGCCGTCCGCGACGACCACGACGGTGAAGACCCAGACCGACGACCTGGACGCCGTCTGCACGGTCAGCTGACCCGCTGCTCCGCACCGGTGCCGGCCGCCTCCACCGTGGTCAGCAGGCGGGTGACGGGTGCGCCGGCGAGCGCCGGGCTGTTGGCGGGAAGTGCCCAGATCCGGGTCCGCAGCACCTCCAGGAAGGCCCGCGCCTCCTCGGGCGTGCCGAACTCGAGGTCGATCACGACGTAGTGGGCGTCGTCGAGGGGACGCCGGACGACGTGGCCCCGCACCCCCGCCGACCCGCGCAGCCCGGCGAACCCGTCGAAGGCCTGCTTCCAGGTGCCGAAGTCGGTCACCGGGTGTTCGATGTGAAGAACGGTCATGGCGGCACGATGCCCCCGCGGCCGCCGCCGCGGCATCCCAGATTGGTGGGGTTGGCGGACGGCGTCCGGGCGGGCGAGCGGTCGAGCCCGGCCCCCCGGCGGCGGGCCGTTAGGCTGACCGGCATGGCGGCAGCCGCGGAGCGGGCGACACGCGCCGCGATCGAGCGGCTCTGCGGCTCGGGGCCGCCGGACGCCCGCGCGTTCCGGGCGGCGGCGCTGACGGCGCTGCGCCGGGCGGTGGACTTCGACTGGTACGTCTGGGTGGTCACCGATCCGGCCAGCGAGGTCGGTGTCGACCCGTTGGCGACCGTCCCGGACCTCGCCGAACTCCCCGCGCTGGTGCGGCTGAAGTACCTCACCCGGCTGAACCGGTGGACGGGGCCGGTCCGCTCGGCCGCGCTCGGCGAGCACAGGAACGACAGCCGGTTGTGGGCAGAGGCCCAGGCCGGTCACGGGGTGGCGGACGTGGTCTCGGTGGTGTTCCGGGACGCCTTCGGCTGCTGGGCCTTCCTCGACCTGTGGGCCCGTCACCGCGTCCCGGACCGGGCGGTGCGACTGCTCGGCGAACTGGCGCCGCCGTTGACGGCGGGGCTGCGCCGCCGGCAGGCGGCGTGCTTCGTCCAGCCGGCGCGGCCAACGCCCGAGCCGGCCGACGCGGCGGTGCTGCTGCTCGACCAGGAGCTCCGCATCGTCGGCGGGACGCCGACGTCGCGGGCCTGGCTGGCCGTCCTGCTGCCGCCCGGGGAGCGTTCGGATCCGGTCCCCGCGGCGGCCCTGAACGTGGCGGCCCAGGTGCTCGCGCGCGAGGCGGGGGTCGACGACCACCCGGCGGTCGGCCGGGTGCACCTCGCGGCCGGATCCTGGGTCACCCTGAAGGCGGCCCGGGTCTCGCCCGGCGGCCTGATCGCGGTCACCATGGAGGTCAGCTCGGCCGCGGACCGGCTCGACCTGTTCGGCCGTTGCCACGGGCTCAGCCCGCGCGAACGCGAACTCGTCGACCAGCTGGCCCGGGGCGCATCGACCAGGGAGATCGCCGGCCGGATGTTCCTGTCCGAGCACACCGTGCAGGACCATCTGAAGTCGATCTTCGGCAAGACCGGCACGCACGCCCGGCGCACCCTGTTGTCCCGGGCGCTGGGCGCCCGGACCGACCAGCTCCGCGGCGGAGGCTAGCCTCAGCGCAGCTCGCCCGAACCGAGGACCCGGAACACCCAATCGCCGACCGCGGTGCAGTACGCCCGGCCGAGGTCGAAGGTCGGCGTCCGGGTCATGATCGTCAGCAGGTAGTCGCGGCCCTCGCCGGAGACGCGCCCGATGGAGTTCACCGCCCACAGGTTGTCGGTCGACTCGAACTGCACCCAGCCGTTCTTCAGCTCCACCTTCACCGAACCGCTGCGCGGCGCGCCGACGCCCCAGGCCTGGTCGTCCTGCACCTGGCCCATCAGGCCGAGCAGATAGCTCCGCTCGGCGTCGGTGAGGGCCTCGGTCCTGCCGTTGACCAGCTGCCGCAGGAACGAACGCTGATCGTCCGGCGTCGTCCACGTCCAGCTCCAGAAGTCCCGCTCGGTGGCGCTGTGGGTGGCCTTCAGCCCGAGATCGGACGCCAGCGCGTCGTAGGCCGGACGCCGGCCCGCCCACGCCCACAGCGCGTCCGCGGAGTCGTTGTCGGAGTTCCTGATCGCCTTCTCGGCCTGGGCCGCCTGCTCGGCGGGCAGCGGCTGCTGCAGCCTGTCGGCGCGGGCCTTGCGCAACGCCATCGACACGATCATCGGCTTCGCCATCGACGCGCTCTGGCTCGTCCAGTCGCCGCGGAAGTCCCAGGTGGCGCCGGTCCGGAGGTCCTCGACGGCGACGCCCAGCTTGTCGTTGCCGGCCGCGATGGTGTCCAGCACGGCCTGCAGCTGCTCGCGCACTGTGCCGGTGGGCGAGGCGGACGGGGTGGGCACCGCCGGCGTGTTGCTGCAACCGGCGAGCACCGGGCCGGCCAGCAGCAGTCCGCCGAACGCGAACAGGCCGGTCCGCCGGCTGAAGGACGCGGTGGTCAGGGGGCTGTGGGTCACCGCGCCATCATTCCACGCAGCGTTCGGACGCCCGGATCGCGGCTAGCCGCGCGTCGTCCGCGGCGCCCTCGACGACCACCGCCGAGCCGCCGCCGAGCAGCGGACCCAGCACCGCCGCCCGGAGCGTCTCCAGCGCCCCGGACGGCCGCACCAGCACCCGCCCCGCGACCGGTTCGGTGGCGGCCAGGTCGGCGTGGCTATGCACCTCGCCGCCGTCGGGTCGCCCCGGGCACCAGCGGCCGGGGGTCCACCGGCCCTACCACCGCGACGTCCGCGCCGGCGGCGTCCAGGGCGATCGCGCACTCCCGCTGCCAGGCGGCCAGCGGCCACAGCAGCGTCATCCAGTGGCCGGGACGCCGCAGCGCCAGCGGCAGCCCGACCACCCCGGAGTCGGCGCCCAGGTCCTCGATCAGGTTCGCCGTCTTGGCCACCCAGTTGGCGAAGGTGGCGACGCTCAGCTCGGTGCGACCGCCGGCGTCCAGGTCGTAGTGGGTGAGCAGCGGGTCGGCGCCCGCCGTCCGGACCCGCCGCTGCAACGCCGTCAAGACCACGGGAACGTCCATCCCCGAACTCTAGAGGCCGGACGGATATCGTCGTCCCATGCGGTTTGCGGTGATCATGGCCGGCGGCTCCGGGACGCGGCTGTGGCCGTTGTCCCGGAAGGGCACCCCCAAGCAACTCCTCCGGCTGATCGAGGGCACCTCGCTGCTCCGGATCGCGTTCGAGCGCCTCGGCGACCTGGTGCCGCCCGAGCGGGTCCTGGTCTGCACCGGCGCCGCCTACGCCGAACAGGTGGCCGCCGAGCTGCCGGAGGTGCCGGCCGGGAACATCCTGGGGGAGCCCGAGGGCCGCGACTCGCTTAACGCGGTCGCCTGGCCGGCGGCCGTCATCGCCGCCCGCGACCCGGACGCGGTCATCGCCCAGGTCACCGCCGACCAGCTGATCGAACCGGTGGCCGTGTTCACCGCGGCCCTGGCCGAGGCGTTCGAGGTGGCCGAGGCCGACGACCGGGCCCTGGTCACCCTCGGCGTGGTGCCGACCAGCGCGCACACCGGCTACGGCTACCTGCGCCGCGGCGAGGCCGTCGCCGGCTTCGACCACACCCATCGGGTGCTGGAGTTCCGGGAGAAGCCCGACCTGCTCACCGCCAGCGAATATCTCGCCTCCGGCGAGTACTGGTGGAACGCCGGTATGTTCGTCTGGCGGGCGCGCACCTTCCTGGAGCAGCTGGCCGCCCTGCACCCGGTCAGTCATGCCTCGGTACTGGAACTCGCCGCCCACCCCGAGCGGCTCGCCGAGATCTTCCCGACCCTGCACAAGACCTCGGTCGACTACGGGATCGTGGAGCCGGTCTCCGCGGGAGCAGGCACCGCGCACGTGGTCTCGGTGGCGCTGCCGGTGCAGTGGCGCGACGTCGGCGGCTACGCCTCGCTGGCCGAGACGCTCAGCCACGACGCGGCCGGCAATGCCCTGATCGGGGCGTCGGTGCGCCTGGACGCCGCCGACAACGTGATCATCAACACGGCCGGCGACGGCCACCTGATCGGGCTGCTCGGCTGCTCCGGCACGGTGGTGGTGACCACGCCGACGATCACCATGGTGGCGCCGGTGGACGCCGCGGAACGCGTCCGCGAGCTGGTCGCCCTGGTGCGGGCCGAGGCGGGCGAGCACTATGTCTGAGCGGAACGATCCGCAGGCGTCGAAGGGACGGGCCGTGCTGGAGAACCTGAAACGGATCAGGCAGCCGGTGACCTGGGCCGTGCTGGCGATCATCTGCGCCAGCCAGCTGCTCGGCGTCACCCGGCTGGTGCTGCTGGTGTTCCGGGAGCAGACGCCGGTGTTCGAGGCGTTCCAGGAGATCGGCGTCTCGATCATGAGCCTGTCGCTGGTGATCGTGCTGGTCGGCCTGGTCTGCGCCTGCCTGTTCGTGCCGCCGGCCACCCGGCACGCCATCCTGCTGGCGAAGGTGTCGGCCTGGGCGATCGCCGTCGGCACCGTGCTGCAGCTGGTCTGCCTGCTGATGGGCGTCGCCGCGTCGGCCAACGCGTTCGGCGTCATCATGGAGATCCTCGGCGGCCTGCTCGACGTCGCCCTCAAGGCCGTGGCGGCCGGGGTGGTCTGGGTGCTGGTCCGCGGCGTCCGTTCCGGACGTCTCGACCTGGCGCCGGCGGTGCCCGAGGTGACCGCGCCCGAGCAGCCGCGGACGCCGCCGGTGTGGCAGCCCGAGCAGGCCAGCGGCACGGCCTGGCGCAGCGCCCGGGACGCCGCCAGCGGCGCCCGCCCGGACATCGGGGCGGCGCCGTCCGCCGAGCCGGCCGAGGAGAAGGCGGCAGAGACGGCAGCGGAGCCGAAGTCGCGCTGGCGACCCCGTGCGACACCGGCCGACGGCGGCTAGCTGTCGCTCGGCGCTAGTCAAGTTAGCCACGCCATAGCACAAGAACTGGGTTGACTTACCTGAACGACAGGCGTGTAATTTCCTCTATGTAGTTCAGCCGGGGCTGCACCGGGTCGAGGAGGATTGCCATGCATGAGCTGGTGGCACTGGAGTTTGACGACAGCGACGAAGGAGCGCTCGGTTGGCAGGAGCGCGCGCTGTGTGCCCAGACCGACCCCGAGGCGTTCTTCCCCGAGAAGGGCGGGTCCACCCGCGAGGCGAAGCGGGTGTGCCTGAGCTGCGAGGTCCGCAGTGAGTGCCTCGAGTACGCGCTCAGCAACGACGAGCGCTTCGGCATCTGGGGCGGGCTCTCCGAGCGCGAGCGCCGCAAGCTGAAGAAGCGCGCGGTCTGAGGCGTCCGACCGGGCCGCTACCCTAGGGCAGCGTGACTGATCCCTGGGCGTGGCTGCACGCCGAAGACGAGGGCTCAGAGACCGACCTCCACGCCCACCGGGTGAGTGCGGTCGTGCTCACCGGCGCCGCCGACGCGCTCTCCCCGCTGCTGTCCGAGCAGACGCTGCCGCCCGCCGAGGTCGTCGTCGCCGACTCCCTCGCCGAGGCGGTCGGCCGCGCCACCGGTGAGTGGCTGTGGCTGCTGCCACGGCCCATCCGGCCGGCCCCGGACGCGCTCGAGAAACTGCTGCGCACCGGCGTCGAGTCGGACCGGATCGCGCTGGTCGGGCCGCTGATGGTGCAGTCACAGCGCCGGGCCCGGGTCGACCTGATCGAATCCTGCGGGCTGACCGTCACCCCCGCCGGACGCGTCGTGCCGGCGGTCGAGGGCGGCGAACCCGACCAGGGCCAGCTGTCCACGATGGCGGTGCTGGGGGTCGATCTCTCCGGTGCGCTGATCCGCCGCGACGCCTGGCAGCGGGTGGACGGCGTGCTGACCGAACTGCCGGACGCCCTGGCCGGCGTCGAACTCGGCGGGCGGCTGAACTCGCTGGGCCTGCGGGTGGTGGCCGAACCCGGCGCGCGGGTCTCCCGGTCGCTCCCCGCAGAGCCGGACGCCGCCGCGCAGCGGGCCTGGGAGCTGCGGCTGGCCTCCGCCGGCCGTCCGGCCCGGACCCGGCTGCGGCTGCTGGTCGGCAGCCTGGTCGGGGCGCTCGGCTTCCTGCTCGGCAAGGACGCCGTCCGCGCCGCCGCCGAGTTGCGGGCGCTGCGCGCCTGGCTGACCGACCGGGCGGCCGCGGCACCGTTGCACGGGCGCCCGGTGGACGCCGCCGCGCTCGCCGGGCTGACCCCGTCCCGCCGCGAACTGGCCGGGCGGGCGGTGGACCGCTCGGCCGGGCGGGTCGCCGAGGCCTGGGCGCGGCTCGCCGACACCGGCGCCGACAGCTCGCTGGACGAGCTCACCGGGGACGACTTCGCCGACCGTGGCCGCCGGCGGGGATTCTCACCGCTGTCGGTCGGCGCCTCCCTGATGGCGATCCTCGCGGTGCTGGCCGGCTGGCGGCTGGTCGGTGACGGACGCCTCACCGGCGCCGGACTGCTGCCGTCCCCGCAACGCTGGACCGACCTGCTGGCCGCCTGGCTGGACCCGGTTGCCGGCCAGCCGGGACTGGCCGGACCGCCGTGGCTGGGGACCACCGCGCTGGCCGCCCTGGTGAGCTTCGGCCAGGTGGAATGGCTGGTCA
This sequence comes from Micropruina sp., assembly GCA_044224095.1. GTDB lineage: Bacteria > Actinomycetota > Actinomycetes > Propionibacteriales > Propionibacteriaceae > Micropruina. The sequence continues at coordinate 10,296 of JBGALC010000045.1, forward strand.
CCGCCGGGTTCCTGGGTGCCGTGCCGCTGGCCTGGATCCTGGCCCTGCGGACGCTGCGGCACCGCGGCGTCGAGGGCGCGGCCGCGGTGGTCGGCGCGTTCGGCTACGCCGTCGCTCCCGTCCTGGTCGGCGCGCTGGGCGGTGGCTGGCTGGGCGTCCTGACCTGGGCCGTGCTGCTGCCGCTGCTGGCGCACGCCCTGTCCGCCTGGGCCGCCGAACCGAGCTGGCGGGCCGCCGGCGCGATCGGGGTGTGGCTGGCCCTCGCGGTCGTCGAGGTGCCGCTGACCTGGCCCCTGGTGCTGCTGGCGATGGCGGCGGCGCCCGCCGTCCGCAGCGGACGCGGCGCGGGCCAGGCGCTGCTGGTCGCCGTGGCCGGCCTGGTCGGGCTCGGCCCGGCGGCCCTCGGCTGGTGGTCGTCCCCGGGCCGCTTCCTGACCGGGGCGTCCCCGGCCCTGGCCTCCGGCGCCGTCCCCGAGGCCTGGCAGCTGGCCCTGGCCCATCCGCCCGGGGCCGGGGTGGCGCCGCTGTGGGTGTGCGCGGTGGTGGCCGGCGCGGCCTGGCTGACCGCCCTGCTCGGCCTGTTCCGGCGTCCGCGGCAGGCGGCACCCGGGTTCGCCGCCGCGCTGGTCGGCCTCGGGCTCGCCCTCGGGCTGACCCGGCTGGTGGTGATCGTCCCGCCCGGGGTCGAGGCCCGGCCGCAGGCGCTGCCCTGGCTGCTGCTGATGCTCGGCGGGCTGGTCCTGGCCGCCGCCCGCGGGCTGGCCGGGGTGTCGGCCGGTCTGCGCAACCGGACGCTGGGCGCCTGGCACGCGGCGGCGGCGTCCCTGGCGGCGGTCGTGGTCGCGGCGATCGCCGTCGGCGCCGGCTGGTGGGCCTGGGCCGGCGGCAGCGGGCTGCACCGAACCACCTTCGACACTGTTCCGCCGTTCGTCCGGGTCGCGATGACCGCCGAGGCGCCGGTGCGCACCCTGGCCATCGCCCGCACCGCCGGCGAGATCCGCTGGTCGCTGCTGGAGGGTGACCTGCCCCGGCTCGGTGAGGACGAACGCGGCCTGCCCGGGGCGATCGAGCCCCAGCGCGGCCTGGTCACCTCGGTGGTAAACCGGCTGCTGTCCGGCAGCGCCGACGACCAGCTGAGCGCCGACCTGGCCCGGCTGGGCGTCGGCTACGTGTGGCTGAAGGGCAGCGACCCCGACCTGCGGACGGCACTCGGCAACGTGCCCGGGCTGGGTGTGGGCACCGGCGACGACGACGGCGCCACCTGGCCGGTGCCGAACGCCGCGCTGGCCACCATCGAGGCCGGCGGCGTCCGGCCGACCGGTGACGGCGGCACCGTGCCGGCCGGCGGCGAGGCGCGCCTGCTGGTCCTGGCCCAGCCGTCGGACGCCCGCTGGTGGGCCACCGTCGACGGACGTCCCCAGCAGCCGCGCACCATGCCGGACGGCCGCCAGGCGTTCGAGCTGGACGCCGGCGGCGGCGTCCTGCGCTACGGGCTGCGCGGGGAGTCGCCGCTGTGGCCGCTGCTGCAGCTGACCGGGCTGGTGGTGCTGATCGTGCTCGCCGGACCCCGGGTGAGGAGGCGGCGATGAACCGGCTGGTGTTCCCCGCGGCGGCATCGGTGGCGGTCGCGCTGGCGGTGCTGGGGGCGTCCGCGCTGCCGGTGCAGCAGCCGGCGCCCGACCCGGCCCCCGACGACGACCGGGCCCGGGTCGCCGTGGTGTGCCCGACGGTCACCGACGTCCCGACCGCCGTCGCGGCGTTCTCGCCGGGCGACCAGGTCCGGGCGGCGCCGCTGGCCGATCCGGGCAGCCCGGTCAGCGACCCTGCCGCCGCCTATGCCGACCAGGGGGCGTCCGCCCCGCTGGTGGTCAGCGCCCCCCGCCGCGATCCGTTCTCGGCGACCACGCGGACGACGGTCGCCGACGGATCCGACCGCGGGCTGTCGCTGGCCTCCTGCGAACGACCCGGCAGCACCGCCTGGTTCGCCGGGGTGAACTCCTCGGAGACCGGCACCGCCGAGGTGGTGCTGCTCAACGCGGACGCCGCCGACGCCACCGTCGACCTCACCGTCTACGGCTCCGCCGGCCGGGTCAGCTCCCCGGGCTCGCGCGGCATCGTGGTGCCGGCGCACAGCCGCCGGGTGGTGCCGCTCGGCCCGCTGTTCGCCGCCGAGCAGGCGGTGTCGCTGCAGGTCTCCACCTCCGCCGGCCGGGTGGCCGCGACGGTCAGGCAACGGGTGCGGGACACCGACGGCAGGCCCGCCGGCAGCGACTGGTTGCCGCCGACGGCCGCCCCGGCCACCGCCGTGGTCATCCCCGGCCTGCCGCACGGCAAGGGGGCCCGCGACCTGGTGGTGGTGAACCCGGGGGAGCGGACGGCCAGCGTCGCCCTGCAGGTGCTCGGCGCCGACGGGCCGATCGCCGTCCCGGGCCTGGAGACCATCGACCTGCCGCCGCAGACCAGCCGCCTGATCGGGCTGGCCGGCCCGCTCGCCGAGGCGCCGGTGGGGCTGCGGCTGAGCTCGGAGCAGAAGATCACCGCCGGCGTGATCAGCGGCAACGGGGCGGACGCCGCGACCGCCGACATCTCCGCCCAGGTCGCCACCCCCGCGCTCACCGGCCCGGCGGTGCTGGCGTTGTCGCCGGGTCAGCGGCTGGCGCCGGTGCTGCATCTGACCGGCGGCATCGCCGAACCGGGCCGGGTCCGGGTGGTGGTCAGGACGCCGGGCGGGAAGCAGCTGCTGGCCCGCACCGTCGACGTCCCCGGTTTCGCCGACGCGACCGTGCGGCTGCCCAGGGCGACTGACGTCCTGATCGAGCTGGAGCCGCAGGCGCCGGCAGCCGTCCACGCCTCGGTCGCGGTCCGCAACGAGACCGGCGACGGCGTCGGATCGGCCGCCGTCCTGCCCGGAGTGGCGGCGACCAGCCTGCCGCCGATCCGCCAGGACCCTCGGCTCGGCGGCTAGGCCGGGCTCTTCCGTAGGCTCGTGGCCATGGTTCCCTTCGCCTCGATCGTCGGCATGGCCGTGACCGTGCTGATCTGCGTCCTGCTGCCGTTGGGCGGCCTGCTCTGGATCGCCACCCGGCGCGACGGCGGCGTCCGCCGCTACCCGAAGGTGGGCCGCGCGTTCGCGGCCGGCGCACTGGCCTTCGTGGCGTCCCAGGTGCTCACCCGGATTCCGCTGATGGGCTGGCTGGCCAGCCTGCAGCAGCCCTGGGCGCAGTGGCCGATCTCGGCTCCGGTGGCGAGCTTCTCGGCGGGGCTGTTCGAGGAGACCGGCCGGCTGCTGGTGATGCTCTGGCTGCTGCGCCGCTTCCATCGCTGGATCGACGGCGTGTCGTTCGGTCTGGGGCACGGCGGGATCGAGGCGGTGCTGCTGGTCGGTCTCGGGCAGGTGTCGTACCTGAGCCTGGCGGTGATGATCAACTCCGGCCAGACCGGCGCGCTGGACCAGCTCCCGGCCGAAACGCGGGAGATGCTGCTGACCGGGCTCACCACCAGTCCGCCGCTGGACTTCTACCTGGCCGGGATCGAGCGGATCGCGGCGGTCGGCCTGCACGTCGGGCTCAGCGTGCTGGTGCTGTGGGGCATCGTCGCCGGGCGCCGCGCGCTGGCCTGGCTGGGCGCGGTGCTGATCCACGGCGTGTGCAACCTCGCCGCGGTGCTGCTGGCGACCTCCGGGCTGCCCAACGCGACGCTGCTCGCCGCACTTGCGTTGCTGGTGCTGGTGGCGGCGTTCTGGGCCCTTTTCGTGCTGCGCTGCCGGCCCAGGTTCCCGGTCGACGTCGCGCCCGTTCCCGCACCGCCGCGCTGACCCTCGCCGCGGGACGCCGCGTCGCTACTCCCAGTCGTCGTCGGTGGCCCAGCCCTCCGGGTCGAGTTCCTCCAGCGGGATCTCGGTGAGCGCGTGCAGCTGCTCGACCAGGGTCCGGAAGACCAGGATCCGCAGGCCTTTGCGGGTCCGGGCCCGGTGCTCCAGCGGACGCCGGTACAGCACCACCTGGCCGTGGTGCGGCGGCTCCGGGCCGATCGCGGCCGCCAGCGGAACCCGGTCGCGACTCCAGCCGCCGACCACGCTCGGCACGTCCTCGACGCCCACGTCGATGCCCACCAGGGCCCGCGGGCAGGCCGCCGACACTCGGGCGACCGCCTGCCGGACACAGCCGGTGAAGTAGGCGGCGCCCTGCGCCCGGACGCGCAGCGGCACCGGATTGCCGGTGATCGGGTTGGGCAGTGCCAGCGGTCCCCGCAGCCCGCGGCCGTGACGTTCCCTGCGCTGTGCCATGGGCTCAGGCTAGTGCCGCGTCCCGGCGCAACCCTGCACCTGTCGTGGAGGCTCGGGCACGGGTTCCGCCACCAACCGGGATCGAGCGGGTAGTGTCACGCCGGTGAGGTCACGGTCGTGTTCGCGGACGGGGTGTTCCGCCCGCGCCGTCGCCACGCTGACCTACGTCTACGCCGACTCCACCGCCGTGCTGGGACCGCTCGGCCTGCGCGCCGAACCGGGCTGCTACGACCTGTGCGCCACGCACGCCGCGAGCCTGTCGGTGCCGCGGGGCTGGGAGGTGATCCGGCTGCCGTCGGCGAACACCGATCCCGGTCCCTCCGAGGACGACCTGCTCGCGCTGGCCCACGCCGTCCGGGTGGCCGGGCTGGGCGGCGAGGTGGGCGAGCTGCCCGAGCCGGCGGTGACCCGCCGCAAGGGCCACCTGGCGGTGCTCGCCGATCTGTGAACCGGCGCTGACCGCTAGGCTGCGCACGTGCTTACGCCGTCCATCTTCAAGGCCAACGACATCCGTGGCGTGGTCGCCGGCGACCGGCCGGAGTGGGACGCGGCCGGGGCCCGGGCGGTCGGCGCCGCGTTCGTGGCGGTGCTCGGCCTGGCCGGCCGCGAGTTCGTCCTCGGACGCGACATGCGGACCACCGGTCCCGAGCTGGCTGCCGCGTTCACCGAGGGGGCGCTGGCGCAGGGTGCGTCGGTCATCGACATCGGCCTGGCCAGCACCGACCAGCTCTGGTTCGCGTCCGGCCTGCTCGACGTGCCGGGCGTCCAGCTGACCGCCTCGCACAACCCGGCCAGCTACAACGGCGTCAAGTTCTGCCTCGCCCAGGCCGCGCCGATCGAGCCGGAGATGCTGAAGCGGATCGCGGAGGTCGCGATGGGCCCCGAGCTGCCCGCCGCAGTGCAGGCCGGCACCCGGCGCGAGCGGGACGTGCTGGCCGACTACGCCGCCCACCTGCACAGCCTGGTGCCGCTGGACGGGATCCGCCGGCTCACCGTGGTCTACGACGCAGGCAACGGGATGGCCGGGCACACCGCACCCGCCGTGCTCGGTCCGCTCGACATCGAGACGATCGGGCTGTTCACCGAGCTGGACGGGTCGTTCCCCAACCATCCGCCGAACCCGCTCGAGCCGGCGAACCTGGTCGACTCCCAGCGCGCGGTCCTGGAGCACCACGCCGACCTGGCGCTGGTCTTCGACGGCGACGCCGACCGCTGCTTCATCGTCGACGAGCGGGGCGACGTGGTCAGCCCGTCGCTGATCACCGCGCTGATCGCCCAGCAGGAGCTGCACCGCGAGCCCGGCGGCACGATCGTGATCAACACCATCACCTCGCGGGCCGTCGACCGGGTGGTGGCGGACGCCGGGGGCGCCCTGGTGGTCTCCAAGGTCGGCCACACCTCGGTCAAGGCGAAGATGGCGCTGCACAACGCGATCTTCGGCGGCGAACACTCCGCCCACTACTACTTCCGCGACTTCTGGGGGGCCGACACCGGCATGCTGGCCGGCCTGCACGTGCTGGCCCTGCTGGGCCACAGCGACGGCACCATGTCCGACCTGGTGGCCAGGCTGCCCAGGTTCGCGGCCTCGGGCGAGATCAACTCGACCGTCGCCGACGTTCCCGGCGTGCTCGCCCGGCTGGCCGAGGCGTTCGCCGGCCGCGGCGTCCAGAACACCGACGACGGCCTCACCATCGAGGGTGACGGCTGGTGGGTGAACGTGCGGGCGTCCAACACCGAGCCGTTGCTGCGGCTCAACGTCGAAGCGCCCGATGACGCCCGGATGGCGTCATTGCGCGACGAGGCCCTGGCCATCATCAGAGGAGGAGCAGATGCCTGACCTGACCCACGACGTGCTCGAGCTGCTGGTCTGCCCGGCCTGCCACAGCACCTTCACCTGGGACTACGAGGCGTCCGAGCTGGTCTGCACGGGTGCCGACTGCGGCCTGGCCTACCCGCTGCGCGGGGGCATCCCGATCCTGCTGATCGACGAGGCCCGGCGGCCGACCCGCGGCTGAGCCATGTTCGACTTCGACGACTCCCGGCTGGAGAACCCCGACGTCCTGGCCGCCGCCGCGCCGCTGCTGATGAACCTGGCCTCCTCGGGCGCCCGGGTGCGGCGTGAGGCGGCCATCGCCCAGGCGCCGCTGGCCGACCTGCTCGACGTCGACCGGCCGCGGGCGGTGATCGCCTACGGTCCCGAGGCCCGGCTGCTGCGCGCCGTGCTGGAGCCGGTCTGCCCGGTGCCGTTCGTGGCCTGGCCGGCCCTGGGTCTGCCCGGCTGGGTGGGGCCGCTCGACGTGGTGCTGCTGATCGGCCGCCGCGGCCCGGAGAGCCTGGCGGTCGCCCACGAGGCGGTCCGTCGCGGCTGCCGGCTGATCGTTGCCTGCCCGCCCGACTCCCTGCTCGCCGAGCAGGCCGCCTCCCGGGCGACGACGGTGCTGCCGGTCAGCACGGGCGACCCGTTCGCCGCCGCGGTGGTGTGCCTGGTGGCGCTGCACCGGCTCGGGCTGGGTCCCTACACCAACCCCGAGGCGATCGCGGCAGCCATGGACGCCGTCGCCGAGAGCTGCGCGGCCCGCACCGACGTCTCGGTCAACCCGGCCAAGGCGATGGCGCTCGACCTGGCCGACGCGTCGCCGCTGGTCTGGGGCGGCTCGGTGCTGGCGGCCCGGGCCAGCCGGCGCATCGTCGAGGCGCTGCGGCTGGCGTCCGGACGGGTCGGGCTGGCGGCGGACGCCACCGACCTGGTCTCGCTGCTCCAGCAGGTGACCCCCCGCGACCCGTTCGCCGACCCGTTCGAGGAGGGCGGCGAGGAGCGCCGTCCCGGCCTGGTGCTGATCGACGACGGCATGGACGACGCCGCCGCCGCCGAGGCCCGGGTGCGCCTGGACCGCACCGCGCGGGCCGCCGACATCCGGGTCACCCGGCTGGAGCACCTTGATGACTCCGTCGTCGAGCGGTACGCGACCGTGCTGCTCACCGGCCTGTTCGGCGCCGCCTACCTGCAGATCGGCCTCGGTCGCACGGCACCCTGATCCCGCCCCCGCAAACGCTCGCCTAACTATCTGGGGCTCGCTGAATTCAGCGAGCGCCAGATAGTTAGGCGAGCGTTGGGGGTCAGCCGCGCGGAATCTCGAAGCGGACCAGCCGGGCCGCGCCACCGCCGAGCTCGCTCCACGGGCAGTCGAACTCGAGCACCGCCAGCGCGCTGGTCGGGTAGTGCCGGACGGCCTCGTCGGCCAGTTCGGACGGCTCGGCGAGCCACTCGATCAGCGAACTCATCGTCGGCTCGTGGCCGAGCACCAGCGCGGTGCCGACGCTCTCGTCCGCCTCGCGCAGCAGGTCGACGATCGACTCGGCCCCGGCGCCGTACAGCGCATCGGTGAAGGTCACCTGATCCGCTCGCGCGCCGGACAGCTCGGCGGTGTGCCAGGTCTCCCGGGTGCGGGTCGACGACGAGGACAGCACCGTCCCGATCGGGTAGTCGGCCAGGATCCGGCCGGCGGCCGCGGCGTCGCGCAGGCCGCGCGCGGCCAGCGGGCGGCGATGGTCGGGGTCGTTGGTGCTCCACGACGATTTGGCGTGGCGCATCACGATCAGGGTGTGGGTCATCGCGGTCCTACTCGCCGTCGCCCGGACGCATCGAGGCCCAGATCTCCTTGCATTCGGGGCAGACCGGGAACTTGTCGGGGTTGCGGCTCGGCACCCACACCTTTCCGCACAGCGCGACCACCGGGGTGCCCATCACCATCGCCTCGGTGAGCTTGTTCTTCGGCACGTAGTGGCTGAAGCGCTCGTGGTCGCCCTCGTCGATCCGCAGGTCGGTGCGCTCGTCGAGGATCGTCTGTGCACCCGGTGCCATCTCGGTCATAGCCCACACTCTAATCGGGTGGCTTCGGCTGTCGGCAGGGGCGCGGAGATCCCGGCTTTCGGATGACGCGGGCGGGTCACTTCAGCAGGTCGTCATCCCGGCGAAGGCCGCGATCTCGGTTCGGCGGCTTCTTCGCCGACCTGTCGGCGGTTCATGCAGCCGACTCGAGCCGCCTTCTGGTGGCTATCGCACCGGGCGTTGGGAGCGCTGAGGCTTCGAGCCGCTTCCTGGTTGAAATGGAGGGGTCCCCGACTGGGTCAGAACAACCAGCAAGAGGCTCGAGGGCGGGCGCGGCCCGACAGGAGCCTTCATAACCACCACAGACCGGCTCGACTGTGTTGCCGAGCCCGGCTTGGGCTGCGCGACCCGCCATGGTGGGATGGCGGGATGGAGGCGCTCGCGGTGGTCGGGGGACGGCTGGCGACCGGGCTGCGCGACGTCACCGCCGACCTGGCCGCCCTGGACTCCTCCGGATTCTGGGCGGTGGTGCTGCCCTTCGAGGGCGAGCCGGTCTGCGCGCGGTTCGACAACGTCCGGCCGGCGACGCCGTGGCGCGGACGCCCCTGGCTGGGCCCGGCGCGCGACGCCTGGACCAGCTCTCTGGACGAGGCCGGCTTCACCGCCGGCGTCGCCGAGATCCGGCGGGTGATCGCCGCCGGCGGGGTCTACCAGGTGAACCTGACCCGGCGGCTGAGCGCGCCGCTGCCGCCCGGCTGGTCGATCGCCGCACTCGGCGCCGCGCTGGCGCAGGGCAACCCGGCCCCGTTCAGCGCCGTCGTCCAGCTCCCCGGGCAGGGCATCCAGGTGGCCTCGGCCTCGCCCGAGCTGTTCCTGGGCCGCCGCGGCGACCTCGTCTGGTCGTCGCCGATCAAGGGCACCGCGGCCACCGCGGACGGCTTCCTGGCCAAGGACTCGGCCGAGAACGTGATGATCGTCGACCTGGTCCGCAACGACCTGGGCCGGGTCTGCGTGACCGGCTCGGTGGAGACCCCCGCCCTGCTCAGCGTCGAACCGCATCCCGGCCTGTTCCACCTGGTCTCCACGGTTCGCGGACGCCTCCGGCCGGACGCCGGCTGGCCCGAGCTGATCGCCGCCACCTTCCCGCCCGGCTCGGTGACCGGGGCGCCGAAACTGGCCGCCCTGGACGTGATCCGCGCACTGGAGCCGGTGCCCCGCGGCGTCTACTGCGGCGCCGTCGGCTGGGTGGACGCAGACCGCGCCGAGGGTGAGCTGAACGTCGCGATCCGCACCTTCTGGGCCGCCGACGGCCGGCTGCACCTGGGCACCGGCGGCGGCATCACCTGGGATTCCGAGCCCGCCGGGGAATGGGCCGAGACCGAGCTGAAGGCGTCCAACCTGCTGGCCGTGGTGTCGGACGATCCGGCGCGTACTGGTCAGGGTGGTCGGACGGCACCGTAGACTCCGAGCCGTGCAGAAGGTGGCGCAGTGAGCGTGAAGACCGATCGCCGGTGGCTCACCATCGGGCTGATGATGTGCGTGATGGCCATCTCGTTCGAGTCCTACGCCGTCCTCACCGCCATGCCGGCCGCCGCCCGCGACCTCGGCAACCTGTCCCTGTACGCCTGGACGTTCACCGCCTTCGTCATCGCGATGACCTTCAGCATCGTGGCGTCCGGCCAATTCAGCGACCGGTACGGGCCGATCCAGCCGATGGTCTGGGGCTTCGGTATCTTCGCCCTCGGGCTGGTGGTGGCCGCGGTGGCCCCGACCATGTGGGTGCTGCTGGTGGCCCGGTTCACCCAGGGACTCGGCGCCGGCACGATGAACGTGGCGGTGATGGTGCTGATCGCCCGCGCCTACGACGAGGCGGCGCGGGCGAAGCTGATGATGTGGTTCTCGGCCTGCTGGATGCTGCCCGCCTTCGTCGGGCCGCCGCTGGCCGGCTGGATCGTGCAGATCAGCTCCTGGCACTTCGTCTTCTGGTCGGTGCTGCCGTTCATGGCCGTCGGCGGCGTCCTGGTGTTGCGGCCGCTGCGGCACATCGAGCTGGCGCCCGAGGAGCCGCACGAGCTGAAGAAGCGGCTGATGGTGCTGGCGGCGGCCGTCGCCGCCGGCCTGGCACTGATCCAGTGGGCGGGTCAGGAACTCGACCTGTGGTCGGCGTTGTGGGCCGCGGTGGGTCTGGCCGCGGTGATCTTCGGGCTGCCGCCGCTGCTGCCCAAGACCATCGACTGGACCGGACGCGGCATCTCCGGTGTGGTCGGCGCCCGGCTGTTCAGTGCCGGCGCGTTCTTCGGTGCCCAGTCGTTCCTGCCGCTGATGCTGGTCGAGGCCCGCGAACTGGAGACGGTGATCACCGGCATCACCCTGACCGTGGGGTCGGTGGGCTGGATGCTGGGTGCGCTGCTGCAGTCGCAGAGCTGGCTGTCCTGGCGTCGCGACCAGATGATCCTGGTCGGCGTCGCCGCGATCGCGCTGGGGGTCGCCGTGCTGGCGGTGGCCTCCTACTTCCCGCAGTCCTGGCTGGGCCTGGTGATGATCGCCTGGATCATCGCCGGCTTCGGCATGGGCCTGCAGAACCCGAGCACCTCACTGGCCGTCATGCAGCTGTCCGACGACGCCGAACTGGGTCGCAACACCTCCTCGCTGCAGGTCGGCGAATCGCTGGGCAGCAGCCTGTTCACCGGCCTGGCCGGCGCCTGGTTCGCGCACTTCCACCTGAGTGCCGAACTGCCGTTCACCTTCGGCGGGCTGATGGTGATGATGGTGCTGGTCGGCCTGGTGGCGGTGCTGCTGGCGTACCGGATCGGGCCGGTGGCCAACGGCACCGCCGAGGAGTAGCGGGCCGTGATGGACGAGGTCGACCGCATCATCGCCGCCTGGGCGGCCGAGGCGCCCGGGCTGGACACCGAGCCGCTCGCCGTCCTCTCCCGGGTGAGCCGGCTGGCCCGGCACCTGGACCTGGCCCGCAAGCGCTGCTTCGCCGCGCACGGCCTGGAGGTCTGGGAGTTCGACGTGCTGGCCGCGCTGCGCCGGGAGGGGCCGCCCTACGAGCTGTCGCCGGGCGAGCTGATCCACCAGACCCTGTCCTCCAGCGGCACGATGACCAACCGGATCGACCGGCTGACCGATCGGGGGCTGGTGGAGCGGCAGGCCAATCCGGCCGATCGGCGCGGGGTGCGGGTCCGGCTGACCGCGCAGGGTGCGGAGACGGTGGGCGCCGCGATGGTCGACCTGGTCGCCTTCGAGCGCGGCGTCCTGGAGCCCCTGCCGCCGCCGACCCGGCGCGAGTTGGCGACCGCGCTGCGGACCCTGCTGGTCGACTTCGAGGCGCCGGACGCCGACTGAAAGTCGGTGCCGGGGCGGCGGCGGGCCGGTTGCGGATCCGTCCGTTGCGAACCACTAGGGTTGGTGCCGTTCACCGACCGCAAGGAATCCACCGATGGCCCTGTCGAATCCCCATCTCGCCGAACTGGCCGCCGAGTTCGGCATCGCCACCGAGTTCTGGGATTGGAAGGGCCGGCTCACCGAGATCTCGGACGAGACCGTGATCGCCGTGCTGGCCGCGATGGAGATCGACGCGTCCACCCCCGACTCCGCCGAGGCGGCGGTGCAGGAGTTGCGGTTGCGGCCCTGGCGGCGCGCGCTGCCCGCGTGCACGGTGATGCAGCAGGGGGCGTCCCAGGTGGTCCGGGTGCACGTGCCCGACGGCGCCTGGGTGAACGTCTGGGTGCGGCTCGAGGACGGCGGCAGCCGCGACCTGCGCCAGCTGATCAACGACGAGCCGGCGCGGGCCGTCGACGGCCGCTGGGTGGGCGAGGCCAGCTTCGAGGTGCCCGGCGACCTGCCCGCCGGCTACCACCGGATCGGCTGCCGCACCGCCGAATGGACGGCGGAGGCGTCCCTGATCGTCACCCCGCACTTCCTCGGCTTCCCGCCCGGCATGGGCGAGAAGCGGGTCTGGGGCTACGCCACCCAGCTGTACAGCGTGCGCTCGGCCGACTCCTGGGGGATCGGCGACCTGGCCGATCTGGCCGACCTCGCCACCTGGTCGGCCACCCAGCAGTTCGCCTCCTACGTGCTGGTCAACCCGCTGCACGCCGCCCAGCCGATGCCGCCCCAGGAGCCGTCGCCGTACCTGCCGACCTCCCGGCGCTACGTCAACCCGATCTACATCCGTCCCGAGGCGATCGCCGAGTACGCCGGCCTGGACGAGCGGCAGCGCGGCAGGGTGGCCCAGCTGCGCAACCGGCTGGCCCGCGGTCTCGCCGGCGAGCCGCTGATCAAGCGCGACGAGGTGTGGCGGGCCAAGCTGGCCGCGCTGCGGATCATCTTCGACGCCGGCCTGAAGCCGACCCGGCTGATGAGCCTGAACGACTTCGTCCGCAAGGAAGGACGTCCGCTGTCCCAGTTCGCCACCTGGTGCGCGCTGGTCAACGAGCACGGGCTGAACTGGCGGGAGTGGCCGGTGGAACTGCGGCGGCCGTCCTCGCCCGAGGTCGCCGCGTTCGCCGTCGAGCACGTCAGCGACATCGTCTTCTTCTCCTGGCTGCAGTGGGTGGCCGACGACCAGCTGCGGGACGCCCAGTCGGCGGCCAAGGCGGCCGGCATGCGGGTCGGGATCATGAACGACCTGGCCGTCGGGGTCAGCGGCCACAGCGCCGAGGCGTGGATGCTGGGCGACACCTTCGCCCGCGGCGTCTCGGTCGGCGCGCCGCCGGACCATTTCAACCAGACCGGGCAGGACTGGGGCCAGGCGCCGTGGCGTCCGGACCGGCTGGCCGAACTCAGCTACGCGCCGTTCCGGAACATGGTCTCCGGCATCCTGCGGCATTCCGGCGGCGTCCGGGTCGACCACATCATGGGCCTGTTCCGGCTGTGGTGGGTGCCGCAGGGGATGGCGCCCACCCAGGGCACCTACGTGCGCTACAACCACGAGGCGATGGTCGGCATCCTGGTGCTGGAGGCGCAGCGGGCCGGTGCCGTGGTGGTCGGGGAGGACCTCGGCGTGGTGGAGCCGTGGGTGCGGGTGTACCTGCGCGACCGCGGCATCCTGGGCACCTCGATCGCCTGGTTCGAACGCGGCGACGACGGCCAGATCCTGCCGCCGGAGTCGTGGCGCGAGTACTGCATGGCGTCGGTGACCACCCACGACCTGCCGCCCACCGCCGGCTACCTGGACGCCGCGCACGTCAAGCTGCAGCATTCGCTCGGCCTGCTCACCGAGGACCTCGACGTCGAGCTGGCCGGCGCGGCCCGCGAGCGCGAGGACTGGTTGCGGGTGCTCCGCGAGCGCGGCCTGCTCACCGGTGACCGGGCGACGACGGAGGACATCGTGCTGGCCATGCACCGCTTCCTGGTCGCCACCCCGGCCCGGCTGCTGTGCGCGGCGCTGACCGACGCCGTGGGCGATCACCGCACCCAGAACCAGCCCGGCACCACCGACGAGTACCCCAACTGGCGGGTGCCGCTGTCCGGCCCGGACGGCGAACCGTTGAGCCTCGAGGACGTCTTCCACTCCGAGCACGCGCTGCGGCTGTCGGCGGTGATGAACGGCTTCGTCGTCCCGCCCACCGCGCACCGGTCGACGTCCGAGTTCATCATCGGCACCGACTGACGCCGGGACGGTTCCCGGCGAACGCCGGGGCGAACGCCGGGGACGGTTCTTTTCGTTCGAAGTTCGCACGTCGGGGACGGTTCTCCAGGTGCGAGATTCGCACGTCGGGGACGGACCTCTCGATCAAGACCCGTCCCCGCGGTGCGAAACTCGAACGAAAAGAACCGTCCCCGCGGTCTGAAACGGGCTCAGCCGGCGGCCGGGGTCATCACCTCGACGCGGTTGCCGAAGCCGTCCCAGCAGTGGAACCGCTGGTAGCCGGCGAAGGACGTCCGCTGGCCCCAGGTGAGCTCGAAGCCGGCGGACGCGATCCGCTCGCCGAGCGCCTCCAGCTCGGCCACCGAGTCCACCAGGATCGCCGGGTGCGCCAACCGGGCCGGGACGAACCCGTCGTCGGCCAGCACGTGGATCTCCAGGGTGGTGGCGCCGGCGTCGTCGTAGCCGCGGAACCAGCGCACCGGACGTCCGGCCAGCTCCGGCGGCGGGGAGACCTCGGTCAACCCGATCGCGTCGCGCCAGAACGCGCGGGCGATGTCGTCCCCGCCGACCGGCATGATCACCTGGACGTGATGGAGCTTCATGGTTCCTCCTCGAGTCGGACCGCACGGTTCCCTCCGTGGCCGCGGCCGGGCCCCGCACGCGCCGGTCCACCGATCTCAGCATCGGGAGCCGATGGCCGGAAGGGTGGCCGATACCCTGTAATAACACGACACTCGCTCCACAAGGTGAAAGTGGCGCCCGATGGTGAGATCGGCGGAGCGGCCCGGACGCCACCCGCTCGAACCAAGGGTCTGGACAAGGCTCAACCAGCAGCACCCCCGCCCGCCTCGTCGGAGCCCGCCTGGTCGGGCCCGACACGCCGGACCGGACGCCCGCCTGGTCAGGCCACGACACCCCTCGTCGGACGCCCGCCTGGTCGAGCCCGCGACACCCGGGACGGGACGCCCGCCTGGTCAGGGCCCCGACACGCCGCACCGGACGCCCGCCTCGTCGGGCCCCGACACGCTGCACCGGACGCCCGCCTCGTCGGGCCCCGACACGCTGCACCGGACGCCCGACACACCCGGATTTGAAGCCGCCCGCCGCCCTGTGACAGAATCGTCAGGTTGCTCCGCGGCAGTCATGCCGTGGCGCCCCCAGGCGGATGAGTCGTCAGCCGGGCCCTACCACGAACGAATTCGCGATCGTGTGCGGCCCTGAATGGCCCGACACGCCCGACCGCGGGGGTCGGAGCAGCAGTATCCGACGAGAAGAAGGAAAATCAGTGGCGGGACAGAAGATCCGGATCCGACTCCGGGCCTACGACCACGAGGTCATTGACTCCTCGGCGAAGAAGATCGTCGACACCGTGACCCGTACCGGCGCCAAGGTGGCAGGCCCCGTGCCGTTGCCCACCGAGAAGAACGTGTTCTGCGTGATCCGTTCGCCGCACAAGTACAAGGACAGCCGCGAGCACTTCGAGATGCGCACCCACAAGCGGCTGATCGACATCCTCGATCCCACGCCGAAGACGGTCGACTCGCTGATGCGGCTCGATCTGCCGGCCGGTGTCGATATCGAGATCAAGCTCCCCTGAGGTCGCCGAACATGACTAACGAACGCAAAGTGAAGGGCCTGCTGGGCACCAAGCTCGGCATGACCCAGACCTGGGACGCCAACAACAAGGTCGTCCCGGTCACCGTGATCCAGGCCGGGCCGTGCGTCGTCACGCAGGTCCGTTCCCCCGAGAAGGACGGCTACTCCGCCGTCCAGCTGGCCTTCGGCGCTGTGAAGCCGACCAAGGTCAACAAGCCCGCCGCCGGCCACTTCGACGCTGCCGGGGTCACCCCACGCAAGCACCTGGTCGAGCTGCGCACCTCCGACGCGTCGGAGTACACCCTGGGCCAGGAGCTGCTCGCCGACGTCTTCGCCGCCGCCGATGTGGTCGACGTGACCGGCGTCAGCAAGGGCAAGGGCACCGCCGGCGTGATGAAGCGGCACGGCTTCCATGGTCTGCGCGCCTCGCACGGTGTGCACCGCAAGCACCGCTCGCCGGGCTCCATCGGCGGTTCGTCCACCCCTTCGAAGGTCTTCAAGGGCATGCGGATGGCCGGCCGGATGGGTGTCGACAAGGTGACCGTCCAGAACCTCACGATCCATGCCGTCGACGCCGAGCGCGGGCTGATCCTGGTCAAGGGCTCCGTGCCCGGCCCCAAGGGTTCGCTCGTCGTGCTGCGCACGGCCGCCAAGAAGGGTGCTGCCGAATGAGCGAGAAGCAGACCGTCAAGGTGCTGGGCTCGAAGGCCACGGCCGACCTGCCGGGCGACTACTTCGACGTCCAGACCAACGTGCCGCTGATCCACCAGGTCGTGGTGGCCCAGCAGGCCGCCGCCCGCCAGGGCACGCATTCCACCAAGACCCGCGGCGAGGTCGCCGGCGGCGGCGCCAAGCCGTGGCGGCAGAAGGGCACCGGCCGCGCCCGCCAGGGTTCGCGCCGCGCCCCGCAGTGGACCGGCGGCGGCGTCGTGCACGGCCCGCAGCCGCGCAGCTACGCCCAGCGGACGCCCAAGAAGATGATCGCCGCCGCCCTGCGCGGTGCGCTGTCCGACCGGGCCCGCAACGGCAACGTCCATGTCGTCGACTCGATCGTGACCGGTGAGGCCCCGTCCACCAAGGCGGCGCTGCAGGCGCTGGCCGAGGTCGCCGGCGGCAAGATCCTGGTCGTGCTGAGCCGTGACGAGGACGTGGCCTGGCTGAGCCTGCGCAACGTCGCCAGCGTGCACGCGCTGGCCGTCGACCAGCTGAACGCCTACGACGTCCTGCTGTCCGACGACGTCGTGTTCACCACCGCCGCGCTGGCCGCCTTCACCGGCGCCGACCTGGCCGGCGGGACCGAGGCCGAGGAGGCTGCGAAGTGAGCGACCACAAGATCCGCGACCACCGCGACATCCTGCTCGCGCCGGTCGTCTCCGAGAAGAGCTACGGGCTGCTCGACGAGAACAAGTACACGTTCCTGGTCGCCACCGGCGCCAACAAGACCGAGATCAAGATCGCCGTCGAGGCCGTCTTCGACGTCAAGGTCACGAACGTGAACACCATCAACCGCCAGGGCAAGAAGCGCCGCACGCGGGCCGGCTGGGGCAAGCGCCCCGACACCAAGCGGGCCATCGTGACGGTGGCCGACGGCCAGCGGATCGACATCTTCGGCTCGGCCGGCGTCTGAGCGAAGAGGAGACCTAGACATGGCTATTCGCAAGTACAAGCCGACCACCCCGGGCCGTCGCGGCTCGAGCGTGTCCGACTTCTCCGAGGTCACCCGCTCGACCCCCAAGGGCACCAAGCAGGTGATCAAGACCTGGTCGCGCCGGTCGATGATCATCCCCGACATGATCGGGCACACCATCGCCGTGCACGACGGCCGCAAGCACGTCCCGGTCTTCGTGACCGAGTCGATGATCGGCCACAAGCTGGGCGAGTTCGCCCCCACCCGCACCTACCGCGGGCACATCAAGGAAGACAAGAAGTCCCGCCGCCGCTGAGCGAGCGAGAAAAGGATAAAGAGATGAGCAACAAGGAGAACCGGCCCAGTCGGCGTTCCCGCCTGCTCGGCGATCGTCCTGGCTCGTACGCCATCGCGCGTGGAGTCCGGATGTCGCCGACCAAGGTGCGCCGGGTGGTCGACCTGGTCCGCGGGATGCCCGTGACCGATGCCCTGACGGTGCTGAAGTTCGCCCCGCAGGCCGCGTCCGAGCCGGTCTACAAGGTGGTGGCGTCCGCCTCGGCGAACGCCGCCGAGACCGAGGACCTGCGCGTCGAGGAGCTGTACATCAGCGCGGCCTTCGTGGACGAGGGCATGACCCTGCGCCGGATCCGGCCGCGGGCCAAGGGTTCGGCCAGCCGGATCCTGAAGCGGGGCAGCCACATCACCGTCGTCGTCGAACCGAAGGAGGCCTGAGCATGGGTCAGAAGATCAACCCGAACGGCTTCCGGCTCGGCATCACCACCGACCACAAGACCCGGTGGTACGCCGACAAGGGCTACGCCGAGCACGTCGCCGAGGATGTGAAGATCCGCGCCTACCTGCACAAGACGCTGGAGCGGGCCGGTATCTCCTCGGTCGAGATCGAGCGCCGCAGCGAGCGGGTGACCATCTTCCTCTACGCCGCGCGTCCGGGCATCGTCATCGGCCGCAACGGCGCCGAGGCCGAGCGGGTCCGCAGCGAGCTGGAGAAGATCACCGGCAAGCAGGTGCAGCTGAACATCCTCGAGGTGAAGAACCCCGAGACCGACGCCCAGCTGGTCGCCCAGGGCATCGCCGAGCAGCTGAGCGCCCGGGTGGCGTTCCGCCGCGCGATGCGCAAGGCCCAGCAGACCGCGATGCGCTCGGGTGCCACCGGCATCAAGATCAAGTGCTCCGGCCGTCTGGGCGGCGCCGAGATGAGCCGGTCGGAGTTCTACCGCGAGGGCCGGGTGCCGCTGCACACCCTGCGCGCCGACATCGACTACGGCTTCTTCGAGGCCAAGACCACCTTCGGCCGGATCGGCGTGAAGGTGTGGATCTACAAGGGTGACCTGTCGGGCAACCGCGCCGAGCGCGCCGCCCAGCGGGCCGC
>JBGALC010000046.1:0-27678 GCA_044224095.1 Micropruina sp.
GCGTTCGGGTACACCGATCCGTCGCACAGGATCCAGCCTGCGGTGATCAGGTTGAGCACGCCGGCACCGTCGGTGCGGCCGGCGTACATGAGCACGGTGCCTACGGGGGTCGAGGCGGTCATCGGGTCTCCTTCGGGGTGATGGTGGTCAAATGGTCGGCGGCGTGGGGACGGAGACCGCCACGGGCCAGTAGGTCTGCGGGCAGCGTTTGGGGTCGGCCGGCGCGAGGTTGGCGCCCTGGCACGGCCCGGTGCCGGTCGGGCAGAAGGTGGTCCCGTCGGTCGGCGCCAGGGTGGTGGCCGCCGTCCAGGTGATCGGCTCGATCGGCACGTCGATCGAGCCCAGCGAGTAGTGCGAGACGATCTTCAGCAGCCCACCGGACGGCGGTGGCGCGTCCGCCGCGACGGCCGCGTTGGTCAGGTTGGCGCCGTCCAGGTTGCTGCCGGTGAAGTTCGCACCCTGCAGGGCGGCACCGACGAAGGAGAAGCCCTTGGTGTGCAGCTTGCCCAGCAGCGTCCCCTGGAAGCCGGCGCCGGCCAGGCACGCGCCGTCGAAGGACACCCCGACGAGGTCCTTTTCGGCGACCCCGCTGAAGTCGAGCTCGGGCAGGAAGGCGTTGGCGAAGTCGGCCTCGCGCAGGCTGGCCCCGGCGACCGTGGCGGCCTTGCCGAACAGGAAGGCGTAGGCGAACGTGACGCCCTGGGCGTTGGCGTTGCTGAAGTCGGCGTCGAACAGGTAGCTGTAGGCGAAGTTGGCCGGACCGGACGATGCGGTCGCCTCCAGCGGCGACAGCACGGCCCCGTGGAACACCGCACCGTTGAGGTAGGAGCCGGTCAGGTTGGCGTTGCACAGCGACGCCCCGGTGAAGTCGGCCTTGGCCAGGTTCCACTGGATCATGTTGACGAAGTCGAGAATCGTCCCGCGGGCGTTGATCTGCGGCGGCTTCGCCGGCGGTGCCGGGAATTTGTTGATCACCGCCCGGGTCAGGTTCAGCCAGCGCCAGTCGGGGCCGAGCGAGGGGTAGTTGACGGTGGCGCCGGTGAAGTCGATCCACGCGTCGTCCGCGGCGCCCAGCGGCGGCACCAGGGTGGTCGCGGTCAGGTCGCAGCCGACGAACAGGGCGTGCCCGAACGTCTTGCCGGTCAGGTTGGTACCGGACAGCCGGCAGCGGGAGAAGTCGAACGGCATCGCCGTCACGTTCAGGCAGGTGAAGTCCACCCAGGACAGGTCGGAGCCGTTGGGCACGTTCCAGCCGCCGGGCGGGGTGTAGGTCCACGCCGGGTTGGTCTGCGCCGACTGCCAGGGCGCCAGGTACGGCGCGGAGTAGCCGGTGCTGCTGGCGACCACCACCCCGGCACCCCCGCCGGTGGCAAGGTTGATCAGCGCGTACCAGAGGTGGTCGGCCGGGTTCTGCCACAGGAAGGTCAGGTTCGGGCCGAGCTGGAACAGGCCGAACTGGGCGGCCTGCGCCTGGCCGGCGCCGGTGGCGTAGAAGACGGTGCGGCTGCTGCCGGCCACCTCCTCGGTTTGGGCGACGACGTACTTGCCGTTGGCCAGCGACTGCAGCAGGAAGCCCTGTCCGGCGGTGCCGGGCGGCAGCTTGTCGGTGTAGGCGTTGAACACCTGTTCGGTGGCCGACGACGCGTTCGGCACGCTGTCCAGGCGTCCGTCGGTGTCGACCGAGGTCCACCCGGTCACCGCCCCCGCGGGTGGCTGCGGGGCGCCGAGGTAGGTCGAGAAGCCGAATTGGGAGATGCTCAGGATGTCCATGGCGGTTCCGTTTCAGGACGTGGCGAACAGTTGGGTGGCGAACAGGACGCCGGAGGAGCTCATCGCCCCGAACGCGGTGGCGGTGATGCCGGTCTTCAGGTCGGCGAGCGTGGCGGTCACGCCGTTCAGCCGGATGATGGTGCTGGCGTCGGTGGTCACCGTCAGGATGGTCTGCGGCGACTCCTGCAGCACCAGCGAGGGGGCGTTGATGCTGAGGATGCTGCCCCGGTACGCCTTCACCGGCGGCACCCACAGGCTCACGCTCGGCTCGGGGGGTTCCGCCCCTTCCAGCACCTCGTAGTTCAGCGAGTACACGTCCCGGATGATGTCGACCGCGATCGCGGCCGCGGCGAAGTCGTCCGTCCGGGCCAGGAACGAGCCGTCGGGCCGGTACAGGTCGAGGTGGTAGTCGTCCGGCGAGGCGCCGACGCCCTCGTAGGAGAGCACGTAGAGGTAGCCCTGGGGCTCCACGGCGACGTCCAGCCAGACCGTCTGCGCGGTCGCGTTCGCGAGCGGCATCGTCGCCTGCTTGGTGCCCGAGCCGGTCGGATCGAAGCAGGGCAGCGGGTTGCCGTTGGTGTCGAACGCCTGGATCCGGCAGGTGCCCTGCTCGAGCACGAAGATCTGCCCCTGCATGCCGAAGGTGATCGCCCGCGGCACCGAGACCAGGCCGACCCGGGTGCCGGGGCCGGCGAACATGCACGCTTTCGGCGCCGTCTCGTTCGGCCCGCCGGCGGCAGGCACCTGCAGCACGTAGATCTTGCTGTGGTTGACGTCGAAGCTGATCCCGGCGACGTAGTCGTTGAAGCCGGCCAGGCGGTCCATCGGGAACGGGAACCGGCCCCAGCTCAGCGACGGGTCCGGGTTCAGGTTCGGCGGCTGGCTGCCGCCGGACTGGGTCCAGACCAGGGAGAGCCGGCGCAGATGCGCCTCCTCGCCGATGTTGGTGGCCGGGTTGCCGTCCAGATAGAAGTTGAGTCCCGAACCGTCGTAGGGGCCAGTGCGTTGGTAGGCCAGGGCCGGGGTCACCACGATGCCGGACGCCGCCGCGTACGCGCTCTGCGGATGCTGCAGCAGCGACACGTTCTCGACGGTGAACTGGCTGGCGTTGGTCTGGTAGCTGTAGCCGAGCATGCCCGCGCTCTGGCTGATGGTCAGGCCGCCCAGCCGGGTCAGCTCGGTGTCGGTGGCGACGGTCGCCGTGGGCTGCACCGCCGGCGGCACGCTGGTGGTGCCCAGCCACTGCCGGGCGCCGCCGCTGAGGATGGTCTTCTCGGTGAACTGGTACACCGAGAACTGGTCCAGCGGGGGAGCGTTGTTGGTCACCGTCACGCTGACCGTGCGGGTGGCCGGGTTCGGGCCGGTGCCGTCGCCCTTGGCGTCGATCCAGGCGCTCTGGCCCTGGCCGGCCTGCCAGCCGGTCGGCGAGTACATGAAGACGCTGACCTGGATCTGGCCGCCGGCGGGCAGGTCCGAGAAGGACAGCTGCAGCGGGTCGCTCCAGGTGGTGGCCGGCATCGCGAAGGTGGTGACCGCGGGGGTCGCGTTCGACGAGAAGGCGATCGAGACCTGGTAGGTCCCGCCGATCGCCTCCGGCGGGAACTCGTGCATGGCCTCGTCCGGGTTCATCGTCAGCGCCAGGCCGAACGTCCGGGCGACGTCGGTGGTGAAGACGAACGGCGAGTCGACCACCTCGACGATGGTCTGGCTGAGCTGTGCGACCGTGATGGCGCCGTTGAAGATCAGCGAGGCGATGTCGAGGAACGGGATCGACTCGACGACGGCGCCGACGGCGATCTGGGCCAGCAGGATCACCCCGTAGGCGCAGCCGGTCTGCAGCAGGTCGGGCAGCAGGCTCTCGGCCAGGAATTTGCCGATCGCCTCGGCGTCCTGCTGGATCATCGTCGCGGCGTTGAGCTTGGTGTTCATCACCACGCTGACGATGGTCTTCGCCAGGTTGAACATGGTGCCCTTGTGGTTCCAGACGCTCTCGGTGAGGGCCTTGCTGTCGACGGTCGCCGCGTCGTACATCAGCAGGATCATCGGCAGGGCCAGCTCGAACACCGCGGTGAACGAGATCCCCAGCGCGCACACGTCCTGGTCGTAGGGCCCGCGGCCCAGGCCGCCCCACATGATCCGGACGACGTTGGCGTCCTTGGGCAGGTAGTCGACGGTCAGCGTGGTCGGTGCCGCGGGCACCGGGATGCCGCAGATGGTCCCGGTCGGGCTCACCCAGGTGAGGAACTTCTTGGTGTGGTCCGGTTCGATGAAGCCCATCCCCGACCAGATCGGGTCCTTGACGTTGCAGAAGTCGCCCGGCCATTTCGTGTTGACGTAGTAATGGATCTTGTGGCCCGGCTGGCTCGGGTCGGGCTTGGTGACCTCGGTGTCGCTGGCGCCCAGGTCGATCGGCACCAGCGTCTGCGACGAGCCCTCGCCCTGATACTTCAGGAACTGCACGTAGGCGGACAGATGCCGCAGCCAGTGGTTGGTGCAGTCCAGCGTGAGCTGCCCCGCATAGTCGGGGTTGTCGGTGTCCTTGCTCATGTCCACCTTCAGCGAGGACGCGTCCACGGTCAGCCCGCTGCCCGGCGACAGATTGGTCACCGTCCAGGTGACGGCGTCGTCGCCGAGGACTTCGACGTCGGCGGCCGGGGCGGCGGCGCGTCGTGGCGGTGGACCGCCCGGGGTGGCGCCGTAGTCGGTGGACGCGACGGCGTCCTGCACGTTCCAGGTGATGCCCTCCAACTCCTCGGCGTTCTTGGCAGCGGCCAGCGCGGCGCCGAGCGAGCCCGACAACGCGGGCTGCAGCGCATCGATGTTGAGCCGCTGGGAATACACCCAGTCGCCGGGCTGCGAACCGGAGTCGGTGGGCTGGGAGCGCGTCGTGAGCAGCCGTTCGATCAGCGGATCGCGGCCCTCGCGCCACAGCAGCGGATCCTTCGCGAACGCCTCCGGTGTCGGCGGCGACGGGTAGAGCAGGTGCTGGGTGGGGCTGGTCATCACCGCGTACGGGTCGCTGATCCAGCTCTCGCCCTGGATGGCGAGCTCGCCGAGCTGCTGGGCCAGATCGCCCGCGTTCGGACGGATGCAGGTGTCCAGGATGTAGGTCGGCACCGTGAAGTCCTGCTGGGAGGACAGGTTCGCCAGGTTGTTGTGCAGGAACAGCAGCGCGCAGGCCAGATCCTCGGCGTCGTTGAGCGGCTCATCCGCGCCGGGGATCGAGATCGCGAAGGTCACCAGCTGGTTGTAGGTCTGGGTCCCGGGCCCCTTCGGCCCGTCGACGGTCACGGGCGTCCGGACGGCCTGGATCACCACCCCGTCGTTGGGGCTGCTCGCCACGTTCGCCACGAAGTGGGTGATCCGGTGCCGGGCGGCCACCAGCCGGCGGTTGCCGCTCACGGCCGCGGCCAGGGTGGCGGGGGTGTGCCGCTGGATCGGGTAGATCCGGCCACGCTTGTGGAACGTGTAGGTACGATCCGGATCGAGGTGGGACAGGTCGAACTGGTACGTGATGCTCATCGGCCATCGCATTCCGGGTATGCCACCGGTCGCGACCGCTGGGGTCGCGACCATGGGAGTGGGTGAATTTCGGCATCGGACGCCCGTGTCCGGAGTCGCCGGGGGTAGGAGGTGAGGCGACTTTTCTTGGCATTCCCTCAGGTCATTGGAATAGCGCGTGACGAGCATGCTCCCGGCTTCGGGCGGGCGTCAATACTCCGCCAGAAGCAATCTGCGTCCGCGGAGCGGGCGGAGCATGGAACGGAGGTGACGACGACACCGGGCGCCGTCGCCCTCCACCCCTTGGCACCTGAAAACTTCCTTGTCGGAGCGAGGAACCGGGACGCTCCGATCGGTCCGGTCGACCCGCGGGAGAGGCCGGCTCGCTCGCCGGTGGCGGGTCTGGCCGCCTCCCGGGCGCGCGGGCAGGTCTTCCGAAGTTCTTATCGCCGTTCTGCTGGCCGACGATCCGCGGCGAGGTGCGTGGTCGTCACCCGAAAGGGTGGTCCGTCACGTCGGCGTGAATATCATCTCGGGGTGAATATTCGGCCACCGGTCGATCGCAGCGGTGAATTCCGCGGCCGTGGGTGGAACCCGGTGCTGCCGCGCCGGTCGGCTCAGACCACGTAGTCGACGACGACGGGGGAGTGGTCGCTCATCCGCTGCTCGTAGGACGGCTCGCGGTCGGTGCCACCGGTGATCGCGGCCGCCGCCAGGCCGGGGGTCGCCAGGTGGTAGTCGATCCGCCAGCCGGTGTCCTTGGCGAACGCCTGGCCGCGCCATGTCCACCACGAGTTGGGTCCCTGGCGGTCGGGGTGCAGCCGCCGGACGACGTCGACCAGCGTCCGTGGGGTCAGCATCCGGTCGAACCAGGCCCGTTCGTCGGGCAGGAAGCCGGAGTTGCGCTGGTTGGCGCGCCAATTGGTCAGGTCGAGTTCGGTGTGCGCGATGTTGAAGTCGCCGATCACCAGGAACTCGCGGCCCTGCCGGACGGCCTCCCGGCGGGCCCGGGTGAGGTAGCTGCCGAAGGACGCCAGGAAGCGCAGCTTCCGCCGGTGTTTGGCCGGGTCGGCGTCCGGGCCCTCCCAGGAGGCCCCCTTCGGGACGTACAGCGAGCCGACCCGCAGCGGCGGGGCGTCCGGCGGTTCGAGGTCGACCTCCAGGTAGCGGCCCTCATGGTCGAAGGCGCGGCTGCCGAACCCCATCCGCACCGCGGACGGGGTCCAGCGGGTGAGGACGCCGACCCCGTTGCGGCCGGCCAGCAGCCCCGGGTGGTAGGTCAGCCGGTGTTCCGGCCAGGCATCGGTGGGCAGTTCGTCGTGCGGGCAGCGCACCTCCTGCACCGCCACGATGTCGGGTGTGCGCCGCGCCAGCCACGCGTCGAAGCCGCGTCGCACGCAGGCCCGGATCCCGTTGACGTTGGCGCTGGCGATCCGCAGGGTCGTGCTCACCTCGCCACGCTAACGGACGGCCGGGCGCTGGCCGGGCCGGGGCGTCGGCGCCGATACTGCACGGAGGGTTCGGTACCAGGAGGGGAGGCGGCATGGGGTTCGGCATCGCGGACATCCCCGATCAGCGCGGACGGGTGGCCGTGGTCACCGGCGCCAACGGCGGCCTGGGCCTGCAGACGGCCCGGGTGCTGGCCGGCAAGGGCGCCCGGGTGGTCCTGGCCGCTCGTGACCAGGCCAAGCTCGCCGGTGCCGTCGAGGCGATCCGGCGGGAGACGCCCGATGCGGACCCGAGCGTGGTGCCGCTCGATCTGGGCTCGCTGCGGTCGGTGCGGGACGCGGCCGCGACGATCCTCGCCGACCACCCGCGGGTCGACCTGCTGGTGAACAACGCCGGGGTGATGGCCGCACCGGAGGGTCGCACGGCCGACGGGTTCGAGACGCAGCTCGGTGTCGATCACCTGGGTCACTGGGCGCTCACCGGCCTCCTGCTGCCGGCCCTGCTGGCCGCGCCGGCGGCCCGGGTGGTCACCGTGACCAGCTTCGCGCGGTTCATGGGCCGACGGATCGATCCGGCCAACCCGCACCTGCGTGGCCGTTACGACCCCTGGCGGGCCTACGGCCAGGCGAAGCTGGCCAACTACCACTTCGGGCTCGGCCTGCAGGACGCCTTCGCGCGGGCCGGCGCGACGGCGTCCAGCCTGGTGGCGCATCCCGGTCTCGCGCACACCGATCTGCAGACCACCACCGTCCGCCTGGGCGGGGCGGGCGGGCAGGCGAGGCTGTGGGCTTCCCTCGCCCGGCGGATCGGCATGCCCCCGGCGGAGGCGGCCCTGCCCCAACTCCGCGCGGCGACCGACCCGGCGGCCGGCGGCGGGGAGTTCTACGGACCGCGCTTCGTGATGAGCGGCCCACCGGTCCGGCTGGATGTCCGGCGTCCGGGCAATGCGGAGGCGATCCGCATCCTCTGGGAGGTCTCCGAACAGGAGACCGGCATCGCCATCGATCCGTGAGGGCCGGCGCCGCCGCGGGGCGTTCGGCGAGCCTGGCCCCGCGCGGGCAGGTCCGCGCATACTGCACGGATGGGCATCCTCGGCTACGGAATGATCAGCTCCCTCGACGGCTACGTGACCGGCGCGGACGGCACTTTCGACTGGGCCGAGCCGGACGCCGAGGTGCACGCCTTCGTCAACGACCGTGAGCGCGGGATCGGGACCTATCTGTACGGACGCCGGATGTGGGAGACCATGCGGGTCTGGGGCGAGGACGACTGGCTGGCGGGCGAACCGGACGTCGTCCAGGACTATGCGCAGCTGTGGCGGGCCGCCGACAAGGTGGTGTTCTCGACGACCCTGGATTCGGTCGATCTGCCGCGCACCCGGCTCGAGCGACGGGTGGACCCGGCGGCGATCCGGGCGCTCAAGGATTCATCGGACGCCGAACTCACCGTGGCCGGCCCGACCCTTGCCGCGGAGCTGTTGCGCCTCGGCCTGGTCGACGAGATCACCGTCTACCTCGTCCCGGTGGCGGTCGGCGGCGGCGTCCGGATGCTCCCCGCGATCGAGCGCGGCCTCGAGCTGATCGAGGAACGACGGTTCGGCTCGGGTTTCGTCTACCTGCGCTACGCCGTCCGGGGCTGACCGGCGATCACTCCACCCGGTCGGTGCGCTGGCGTCCGCGCAGCACCCGGCGGCCGATCCGGTCGAGGCCGACGAAGCGGCGGGCGAGGAAGCTGCCCACCGACACCCCGGCGGCCAGCCCCAGGCCGGTGCCGAGCGCGCCGAGCAGCTGTTCGAGCCCGGCGTTGGTGTTGCCCGCCGAGATCAGCTGGTCGAGGCCGCGGTAGACGGCCAGGCCGGGCAGCAGCATGATGATCGCAGCCGAGGTGACCGCCTGTTCGGGCACCTGCAGCCGGTGCTGGGCGGCGAACCCGAGCGCGCCGGCCAGAAGCGCGGGAACCGCGACCGCGAACCCCACCGGCAGGCCGAGCGGCACCACCGGCAGGTACGCGGCGTACACCAGGGGTGCGGTGAGCCCGGCCAGCAGGGTGGTGCGCGGCGCCGTCCGGGTCGACAGCGCGAAGCCGGTGCCGACCAGCACCGCGGCCACCAGGCTCGGCAGCAGCGCGCTGACCGACGCCACCTGGGGCGTGATCGTGACCGGCAACCCGGCCCGTGCGGTCAGGGTGAGCACCAGGCCGATGCCGACCGCGATGCCCATCGTGACCACCACGACCTCCAGGCCGCGGGCCGAGGCGGTGACGTAGTAGCCGTCCAGGGCGTCCTGCGCCGCGCCGACCACGGTCATCCCGGCCAGCAGCACCACGATTCCCGAGATGGCCACCAGCGATGGCGAGTCGGTGCCGCTGAGGGCGACGCCGTTGAGCTGCAGCCAGGCCAGCCCGACGGCGATCGCGGTCGGGATGGCGGCGCCGACCACCTGGCTGTAGAAGGCCGGGAACGCGGCCCGTCCCAGCGCGGCCACCACCTCGGTGACGATCGCCGCCGAGACGGCGGCCAACAGAACGCTGACCAACCCGCCACCCAGGGTCACCACGATGCCGGCGGCCATCAGCGCACCACCCAGGGTGACCACCCAGTTGCGGTACGGACGCGGCGCCCGCAGGGCACCCACCAGTTCCTCGCGCACCTCGTCGATGCTCGGCCGGGTCGCCGAATGCATGGTCGTCACCCGGTCGATCAGCCGTTGCACGTTCTGCAGCCGGGAGTGGTCGAGGGTGCGCTGCCGGATCACCCGCGTCACCGTCAGGGGATCCTGGTCCAGCCCGCGATGCACCGACAGGGTGATCGAGGTGAACGTGATGTCGACGTGCGCCGAGCTCACCCCGTAGGCGTGCAACACCCGCAACGCCGTCGCCGCCGCATCCGAGGCCGGGGTGCCCATCACCAGCAACGCCTCGCCGACCCGCAACGCCACGTCGACCACGTGCCCGGGCAACGCGAACGTCAGCGTCTGAGGGTCGTCGCTGCGCCAAGCGGCGGACGCCAACTGCGGCAGCACCCAGAAACGCGACGGGGAAGTGGGGCTGCGGGGTGGCACGGTCACCGCCAGAGCCTACCGGCGCCAGGGACGGTTCTCCCGGTCCATGGGGACGGTTCCAACGGTCCACTTGGGCGGTTCACCGGTCCATGGGGACGGTTCCAACTGGGCGTTTCACCGGTCCATGGGGACGGTTCCACCGGTCCACTCGGACCGGTTCCTGCGATCACGGACGCCCATCACTCGGGTCGTCCGCCGTCCTCAGCGGTAGTTGGTGAACTGGACCGGGAAGTCGTAGTCGGCTTCCTTGATCAGCCGCTGGCAGGTCTGCAGGTCGTCCCGCTTCTTGCTGAACACCCGCAACTCGTCGCCCTGGACCTGGGTGCGGACGCCCTTCGGGCCCGAGTCGCGGATCAGCTTGGCGACCTTGCGGGCGTCGTCGCCCGAGATGCCCTGCTGCATGGTCGCGGTCAGCTTCCAGATCTTGCCGCTGATCCGCGGCTCGTCGGGCTTCAGCGCCTTCAGGTCGATCTTGCGGCGGACCAGCATGGTCTGCAGCACGTCGAGCACCGCCTTCACCCGCTCCTCGCCGGACGCCTCCATGTCGATCACGTCGCCGGTCACCTTGATCGCGGCGTCCGTGCCGCGGAAGTCGTACCGGTTGCGGATCTCCTTGGCGGTCATGTTGACGGCGTTCTCCAGCTCTTGCCGGTCGAACTTGCTCACCACGTCGAAGGAGCTATCCCCAGCCATCGTCCGTCCTCACCTCATGCTCGTTCTCGATTGGTCGGCTTGCCATCGGTGTTGCTATGTTTGTCCTCGCCCAAGAGCACGGCAGGTTGCCCGAGCGGCCAAAGGGAGCGGTCTGTAAAACCGTCGGCATCGCCTACGTAGGTTCGAATCCTACACCTGCCACCACCCGCCAGGCCTAGTCAATACACTATTGGCTAGGCCTGTTGCGTTGCCCGTGCGGTCAAGGTGTCGGGCTCGCCCGCGACCGCGGGGGTCGCAACCGATGTCGCCGGACTGCGACCGCATTGCGACACCCCGGCCACCACCGGGACACGCCGGGCCAATAGCGTGGAGCCGTCAGTTCACGAGAGGGATCCACCATGACGAACCAGCACCCCCGGCTCGCCCGCCTGTTCGCCGCCGGCGCACTCACCCTGACGTTGCTCAGCGCGGGCTGCAGCGTCGCCGTGACCACCGGCTCACCGTCCGATCCGCCGGCGCAATCGCAGCCCGCCGGCACCCCGTCGTCCGCCTCGTCCCCGAGCGAGGACGCCGTCCCCGCCGGCGCCGTGGCCGTCGACACCCTGGTCGCACGCTCCACGCGTCCGGCCGACCGCGCGTCGACCACCGTCAAGGGCGATGCCGGCAGCACCCGTTACGACAACGCCCTGTCGCTGTGGGCCGGCTGCGAGGGCACCCCGGACGAGGTCGTCTTCGGGATCGCCGGGCACCAGATCTTCCAGGGCAAGCTCGGCCTGCGGACGTCCGTCCCCGACGACATCGTCATCGAGGTCCTGATCCTGGCCGACGACGAGGCGGTGCAGAACATCCAGCTGGACGGCACCAACCCGACCCCCGCGCTGGTGCCGATCCGCTTCCTGATCAAGGACGCCAAGACCGTCACCACCCGCACCAAGGTGGTGCGGGGGACCTGCTCGGAGTCGGCCGACTCCTACGCGGTGCTGGTGGACGGCTATGTCTCCTGATCGCCCGCGGCTGCTGCTGGTCGACGACGATCCGGGCATCACCTCCGGCCTCAGCCCGGTGCTGGAGCGCGACGGTTTCGCGGTCACGGTCGCCGAGGACGGGCACAGCGCGCTCACCGCGGTCGCGGCTGGCGGCGTCGACATCGTGGTGCTCGACGTGATGATGCCCGGCCTCGACGGACGCGAGACGCTCCGCCGCCTGCGGCGCGACGGGCACACGGTCCCGGTCGTGCTGCTCACCTCGGTCGGGGAGGCCGCCGAACGGGCCCGGGCCCTGGACGAGGGCGCCGATGACTACCTGAACAAGCCGTTCGACGCCGGCGAGCTGATCTCCCGCGTCCGGGCCGTGCTGCGCCGCACCGCCGCCGGCAAGCCGACCCTGACCAGCGCCGCCGTGCTCAGCGCCGGTGAACTCCGGGTCGACCGGTCGGCGCGCCGGGTCTGGCTGGCCGGCCGCGAGGTGGCCATCACCCCGAAGGCGTTCGCGCTGCTCGACCACCTGATCACCCACCCGGACGAGGTGGTCTCCAAGCCGCGGCTGCTGGAGGTGGTCTGGGGGTACGACGACCCGGTCGGCACCCGGGCGATCGACCATCGGATCGCCGAACTGCGCCGCGTGCTCGTCGACGACCCCGCGCGTCCGCGCTGGATCCGGACGGTTCCCGGCGTCGGCTACGCCTTCGTCGCGCCGGTCAGTCAGGCCCCGATCAGTCAGGGCAGCCGATGAGGACGGCCTCCCGCACCGCCGCCGTCGTCGGCGCCGTCGGGCTGATCAGCGCGCTGGTGGTCTGGCTGGTGGTGCCGCAGACCCGGGTGGTCCTCGCGCTCTCGCCCGCCCTGCTGCTGGTGATCGCCACGGCCCTCCCCGCCGGCGCCGCGCTCGCCGTGGGCCGGCTCGCCCGCGGACGCGAGAAGCTGATCGCCCTGGGCGACCGCCGGGTCGCCGAGGCCGCGCAGGAGGTCGAGGCCCGGCTCGGTGCCGAACGCGGACGCCTGCTCGGCCGCATCGACCACGAGCTGAAGAACCCGGTGATGGCCACCAACCTCGCCCTGGACGCCCTCCGCGCCGCCCCGGCCGGCAGC
Source organism: Micropruina sp. (assembly GCA_044224095.1). Classification (GTDB taxonomy): domain Bacteria; phylum Actinomycetota; class Actinomycetes; order Propionibacteriales; family Propionibacteriaceae; genus Micropruina. The sequence goes on from JBGALC010000046.1 coordinate 12,521, forward strand.
CCGCAGGCCACCGACGCCGTCGACACCATCGCCACCCAGTCCGCCCGGCTCGGCGCCCTGCTCACCTCGCTGCGCAAGATCGCCGACGTCGAGCACCGCGAGCTGGACATCGAGCAGGTCGACCTGGGCGAACTGCTCACCGCCGTCCGGGACGCCTGTTCGACGACGCCGACCGGCGTCAGGCGGCACTGGTCGCTGAACCTGCCCCAGGCGCCGTGGCCGCTGCCCGCGATCGCGGCCGACCCCGACCTGCTCTATCTGGCCCTGTACAACCTGACCGACAACGCCGTGAAGTACTCCCGGCCCGGCGACCGGATCGAGATCCGGGCCGCCGAGTCCGACGGCGGCGTCGGCATCGTGGTCGCCGACACCGGCGCCGGCATTCCCGCCGACGAGGTGCCGGGCGTCTTCGACGAGCTGTCCCGGGCGTCCACCGCCCGCGGCATCCCCGGGCAGGGCCTCGGATTGGCGCTGGTCCGCTCCGTCGTCGGACGCCACGGCGGCCGCGTCCACCTCGACTCCCGGATGGGCGTCGGCACCTCGGTGTCGGTGTGGTTGCCCGTCCGCTCCACCCACCCCGAAAGCCACCACCCCGAAAGGAAGGCATGATGCCCCGCATCCTGCTCGCAGCCGTGGCCGGCGCCGTCCTGCTCACCGGCTGCTCGATCAGCGTGAGCACCGGCGAGCCCAGCCCGGACGTCCCCACCCCGGCAACAGCCCCGGCGAGCACGCCGTCCGCACCATCGCCGTCGGCCGGCGAGACCGCGGGCGCCGCCGACGCCGTCCCCGGCTACGGGCCGGGCCAGTTCCCGCCCGTCCCGCTGTTCAGCCTGCCCGACATCTCCCGGGTCTCCACGGCCGGGAAGGAGCTGCGCGACAAGCTGAAGGTCGAGATCAAGGACATCCCGGGCGTCAAGATCACCGCGGTGCGCTGCACCAAGAACGGCGAGTACACCAACGCCGAGGCCGGACTCGCGCTCTACGGGGACGGTTCCGGCTCCTACGTCGGCCCGGACGGCAGCTACACCCGCGGCCGGGACGGCTCCGAGACCTCCGTCAGCGACCGCGAGTCGATCACCCGCGACGGCAAGGGCGGCGGCACCTATGTCAGCGGCAAGGTGTCGATCACCAACGCCGGCGACGGCTCCGGTAGCTATGTGGACGCCGACCTCTCGGTGAGCATCGACGGCAAGGGTGGCGGCACCTACGTCAGCAGGACCGAGTCGATCACCAACGACGGGGACGGTTCCGGCAGCTATGTGAGCGGCACGGTGTCGATCTCCAACGACGGGAACGGTTCCGGCACGTACGTGGACGGCAGGGTGTCGATCAGCAACGACGGCAAGGGCACCGCGACCGTGGTCGGCCCCACCTTCTCCGGCGACGTGCCGGCCGAACCGCTGCCGCCGGTGCCGCCACTGGGCAAGTTCCCGCCGGTGGTGCAGCTGCTGCCCAAGATCGACGTCTGCGGATTCGTCATCACCCTCGCCGACGGCGTGCTGTTCGACTTCGACAAGGACGACATCCGCGCCGACGCGTCCGCCACGCTCGACAAGGTCGCCCAGGCGCTGAAGCAGGTCGGCGACAACGAGATCCGGATCGGCGGCCACACCGACGCCATCGGCACCGACGCCTACAACCAGGGCCTCTCCGAGCGGCGGGCGTCCTCGGTCGAACAGGCGCTGCGGCAGCGGGGGGTGTCCGCGCCCATGACGTCCAAGGGCTACGGCGAGTCCCGTCCGGTCGCGCCCAACGAGCTCAAGGGCAAGGACAACCCGGCCGGCCGACAGCTCAACCGCCGGGTGGAGATCTTCGTCCGCGGCTGAGCACTCGCTGGTCGAGCTCGTCGAGACCGGTGGGAGATCCCGGGTCGAGCCCGGGATGACGAAGCCGCGGCTGAGCACTCGCTGGTCGAGCTCGTCGAGACCCTGGCTGACGGGACGAGGCTTCGACGGGCTCGACCAGCGGCACGCACATGTTGATCGGCGACTCCCCAGCCGCCTTGCCCCCGGCTACCGGGAACGCCTTTACACTGACCGCATGCTGATGCAGCGTGGCTTGCCCTTGCCCGCGCCGGAACCCCCGGCCGGGTTGACCCTCCGTCCCCAGGAGCCCTCGGACGCCGAGGCGCTGGGTGCGCTGTACTGGGACTCCTATCCGAAGGGTGTCGCCGCGGTCGACCTGGAGGATGCGGTCGAGGAGATGGAGGGCGTCTTCGCCGGCGAGTACGGCACGCCGGTCGAGGAGGCGTCCCTGGTCGTCGTGGACGCCGACGGCAGTCTGATCGGCTGCATCCAGACCGTCACCAGCCCGCCCTGGGAGGGCATCCCTGCGGTGCCGTTCGTGATCGAGCTCTTCGTGCACCCCGGCCAGCGGCGGCGCGGGCTGGGCACGGTGCTGCTGCTGTCGGCGGCGCAGGCGTGCTTCGCGAAGGGCTGGGAGAGCATGGCGCTGAACGTCCAGGAGGAGACCGCGGGCGAGGCGGTGCACCTGTATCAGCGGCTCGGCTTCACCGAGATCACCCCGGTGGGCGCCGTCGAGGGCTGACTCCGGCGTCCGACCCGCCCGCCGATTTGAGAGCCACGCGAAACCTCGTGTAGTGTTTCACGCGGTCCAGGCCCCTATAGCTCAGTCGGCAGAGCGTCTCCATGGTAAGGAGAAGGTCTGCGGTTCGATTCCGCATGGGGGCTCTGCGTTTGGGGTTGATGGAACAAACCGCCCATCGTACCCGTTGGGTACTCCGAACGGGCGGCGGGATAGCTCAGGCGGTAGAGCAAGCGGCTCATAATCGCTGTGTCGCGGGTTCGAGTCCCGCTCCCGCTACCAAGGACCGGCAACTGCAAGACGAGAGAGAGCAACGGCGATGGCCAAGAAGCAGTCGGAGATCCGTCCGAAGATCACCTTGGCGTGCACCGAGTGCAAGGAGCGCAACTACATCACCAAGAAGAACCGGCGTAACGACCCGGATCGTCTTGAGCTGAAGAAGTTCTGCCCCAAGTGCCACCTGCACACCGCGCACCGCGAGACTCGCTGAGCGTACCCACAGGGCCGCCCGCGCGACTGCGGGCGGCCTTTTCGCGTGCCCGCCCCGCCTGACGGAGCGCCCGGCGATGTCGAGATCGCTCGCCGATGCTGGGAAGGCCGTCCGGTTTCGGGTCGCTACCTGACATCGGCGAGGTTTCCCAGCATCGGACGGCGATGTCGAGATCGCCGGAGTGCTGCGACCTTAGGTGCCCGGATCGCCGGAGTGCTGACCTGAGGTGCCCGGATCGCCGGAGTGCTGCGACCTGAGGTGCCCGGATCGCCGGAGTGCTGCGACCTGAGGTGCCCGGATCGCCGCAGTGTGCAGTGCCGATCGCGCAGTGGCCCGACCGCAATGGTGCCCGATCGCCGATCCGCAGCTGCCGCGACCGCTGAGATCGCCGGCCGGTCAGAACCACCCGGGGCGAGGGCTGCGTCCCGGGCGCGGTCGGGCGCCCACGCATTACCCTGTGGCCATGATCAGCGATGCCCATGTCGGCCGGACGTACCCACCGACCGCGCCCTATCTGGTGAGCGCCGCCAAGGTGGCCGAGTTCGCCGCCGCCCTCGGCGACGCCGGCAACCCCGCCTACACCGGTCCGGACGCCGTCGCGCCGCCCACCTTCGCGGCGGTGCTGTCCTCGGCGGCCTGGGGAGCGATGTTCGACGATCCCGAGTTGGAGCTGTCGCTGAGCAGCACCGTGCACACCGATCAGCGGTTCACCTGGCACCGGCCGCTGCGGGTGGGGGACGCCGTGACCGCGACCCTGACCATCGACCGGGTCCGGGCCCGCGGCACCAGCGCCTTCATCTCGATCACCGTCACCCTGGACGCCGACGGCGAGCGGGTCTGCGACGCAGCGTCCACCCTGTTGCACAGCTGGCCGGAGGAGCAGGCGGCATGACCGAGATCGAGGTCGGCAGCGCGCTGCCGGGGATCACCACCACCTTCACCAGGAGCACGCTGGTCCGCTACGCCGGGGCGTCCACCGATTTCAACCCGATCCACTACTCCGACGCCGCCGCGGCCGCGCTGGGCCTGCCGGGCGTGATCGCCCACGGCATGCTGACCATGGGCACGGCGCTGCGGGTGGTCACCGACTGGTGCGGCGACCCGGGCCGGGTGCTCAGCTACTACGTCCGGTTCGTCAAGTCGGTCCCGGTGCCCGACACTGCCGAGGGCGCGACGGTGACCTTCGGGGGTACCGTGACGAAGGTGGAGGACGGCATCGCCACCGTCACCATCGAGGCACTCTTCGACGGTGCCAAGGTGCTCGGCCGAGCGAAGGCGGAGGTGCGAATTGACTGACCTGATCGCCGGGAGCACGACCCGGCTGGCCGATCACACGACGCTGCGCGTCGGCGGCCCCGTCCGCACCTGGATCGAGGCGACCACCGAGGCCGAGCTGGTGGCGGCCGTCCGGTCGGCCGACGCCGCCGGTGAGCCGCTGCTGATCCTCGGCGGCGGCTCCAACGTGCTGGTCGGCGACGACGGCTTCGACGGCACCGTGGTCCACGTCGCCACCAAGGGGATCGAGCTGGCCGGCGGGTCCTGCACCATCGACGAACCCGGTGCCGCGATGTGCGGCGGCGCCGTGATCGAGGTGGCCGCCGGCGAGAATTGGGACGACTTCGTCGCCCACGCCATCGCCCAGGAGTGGCGGGGGATCGAGGCACTCTCGGGCATCCCCGGCAGCGTCGGGGCGACACCGATCCAGAACGTCGGTGCCTACGGCCAGGAGGTCGCCGACTGGCTCTGGTCGGTGCGCACCTGGGACCGGCAGAGCAACACCTTCCGCACCTTCGCCGTCGGCGACTGCGGGTTCGGCTACCGGACCTCGCGGTTCAAGGCCGAGCCCGGCCGCTACCTGGTGCTGAGCGTCACCTTCCAGTTCCGTCAGGGCACCCTGTCCACCCCGATCCGGTTCGGCGAGCTGTCCCGCCGGCTGGAGTTGGACGGCCGCGGCCGGGCCCCGATGGCCGACGTCCGGGAGGCGGTGCTGGAACTGCGCCGGGCCAAGGGGATGGTGCTGGACGCCGCCGATCACGACACCTGGAGCGCCGGCTCGTTCTTCACCAACCCGGTGCTGGACGCCGAGCGGGCGGCGCGGCTCCCCGAGGGCGCCCCGCGCTTCCCGCAGGCCGACGGCCGGGTCAAGACCAGCGCGGCCTGGCTGATCGAGGCGGCCGGGTTCCACAAGGGCTTCGGCACTCCTCCGGCCACCCTGTCCAGCAAGCACACCCTGGCGATCACCAATCGTGGGGGAGCGGGCAGCGGCGATCTGGTCGCCCTGGCCCGCCGGGTCCGCGACGGCGTCCGGGACGCCTTCGGCGTCACCCTGGTGCCCGAGCCGGTGCTGGTCGGCGTCAGCCTGTAGCCCGCTCGAGTTCCTTCGACGGAGCGCTGCTGGAGCCGCCCTCCGGGAGATCCGAGCAAGCCTGGGACGGCGTGCCGGCCCCGCGTGCGAGCGCCACTAGACTCGCCGCCATGTCCCTCTTCAGCGCAGTTCCGCTTGCCCCGCGCGACCCGATCCTGGGCCTCACCGAGGCCTTCGTCGCCGACACCAACCCGAACAAGGTCAACCTCGGCGTCGGTGTCTACCAGGACGCCACCGGCAAGCTGCCGCTGCTGGAGTGCGTCCGCCGGGCCGAGCAGCGGCTGGCCGAGGACCCCAAGCCGCGCGGCTACCTGCCGATCGACGGACTGCCCGGCTACACCAGGGCGGTGCGTGAACTGGTCTTCGGCGCCGACTCGCCGGCGGTCGCGGCCGGCCGGGTGGTCACCGTCCAGGCACTGGGCGGCACCGGCGCGCTGAAGATCGGCGCCGACTTCCTGCGCCGGTTCGATCCGGACGCCAAGGTGCTGATCTCCGACCCGTCCTGGGAGAACCATGAGGCGCTGTTCACCCGCGCCGGCTTCACGGTGGAGACCTACCGCTACTACGACGCCGACGCCAACGGCGTCGACATCGAGGGGATGCTCGCCGACCTGGCCGCGGCGCCGCCCGGGACGATCGTGGTGCTGCACGCCTGCTGCCACAACCCGACCGGCTACGACCTGACCGCCGAGCAGTGGGAGCGGGTCATCGAGACGGTGACCGCCGCCGGCCTGGTCCCGTTCCTCGACATGGCCTACCAGGGCTTCTCCGAGTCGCTGGACGCCGACGGCGCCGTCGTCCGCCGGTTCGCCGGGACCGGCCTCCCGGTGCTCGTCTCCACCTCCTTCTCCAAGAGCCTGAGCCTCTACGGCGAACGGGTGGGAGCGCTGTCGGTGATCTGCGCGGACGCCGACGAGGCGGCCCGGCTGCTCTCCCAGGACAAGATCGTCATCCGCACCAACTTCTCCAATCCGCCCACCCACGGCGCGCAACTGGCCGCCACGGTGCTCACCGATCCCGAGCTGCGGGCATTGTGGGTCGATGAGCTGGCCGCGATGCGGGACCGGATCAAGGCGATGCGGCTGCGCCTGGTGGCAGGCCTGGAAGCGGCCGGCATCACCGACATGGGCTTCATCGCCACCCAGGTCGGCATGTTCAGCTACTCGGGGCTGACCAGGGACCAGATGATCGCACTGCGCGGACGCCACGGCGTCTACGGCACCGACAAGGGCCGCATCTGCGTCGCCGCGCTCAACGACGCCAACATCGACCACGTCTGCGCGGCGATCGCCGACGTCCGGCAAGGCTGAAAGGCCCCGGTTCGACTCGACCAGGCAAGCCCGCTAGAATCCTTGTCTTGGTGGCCTCACCTCAGTTGGCCCATGCCCACAACGCTCACAAGGCGCTGGGTGCGGTGCTCACAAGGCGTCGGGTGCAGGCGAGGCCGGGCCACCACGAAGGGCAATAGCTCAATTGGCAGAGCAGCGGTCTCCAAAACCGCAGGTTGGGGGTTCAAGTCCCTCTTGCCCTGCTGGGACGAGTCGAGTGCGAAGGATCATGCGTGGCGGACAAGGAAAATGCCGAGGGCGACAACGGCGTTCCGGCTGCCCAGGATCCGACGCGTGAGGTAGCGCGGGCGGCAGCCAGCAGCCGTCCGGTTCGCAAATCGTCGCCGGCGGAAGCCTCGGACGGCAAGAAGGACCACGCCACGCCCAAGCAGCGCGCGGGCGGCACGGCGAAGGTGCGCAAGCGCACCACCCCGGTGGCGTTCGTCCGCGAATCGGCCGGCGAACTGCGCAAGGTGGTCTGGCCGACGGCGACCCAGCTGCGGCAGTACTTCGTCGTGGTGCTGGTCTTCGTTCTGCTGGTGATCCTCTACGTGAGCGCCCTGGACCTGTTGTTCGGCTGGGGTCTGCTGCAGATCTTCGGCTGAGCCAGAAGAAGTCAACGAGAGAAGCAAATCTGTGTCTGATACGCATGCCACCAATGAGCCCGATTTCGAGATCGACCTCGGGCCGGCCGACGCTGCCGCGCCGTCGGACGACTTCGAGGTGGACCTGAGCGTCGAATCCACCGAGGAGCCCGACGACGGCCTGTCGATCGACCTCAGCGAGCCCGAGCCCGAGCAGGTCGCGGACGAGGCCGACGCCAGCGACGAAGCGGTCCTCGAGGCGCTGCGCGAGCAGCTGCGCGGCCAGATCGGCGACTGGTACGTCATCCACACCTACTCCGGCATGGAGAACCGGGTGAAGCAGAACCTGGATTCCCGGGTGAAGACGCTCGGCATGGAGGAGTACATCTTCGAGACCGTGGTGCCGACCGAGGAGGTCGTCGAGACCCGCAGCGGCACCCGCAAGACGGTCACCCGGACGGTCCTGCCCGGCTACGTGCTGGTCCGGATGGAGCTGACCGACGCGTCCTGGGCCGCGGTCCGGCACACCCCGTCGGTGACCGGCTTCGTGGCCCACGCCAACGCCCCGGTGCCGCTGTCGCTCGACGAGGTGCACAAGATGCTGGCCCCGGCCGCGCTGGCCAAGGCCGCCGCCGCGGCGTCCGGCCCGAAGAAGCGCGCCCGCAAGGTCGAGGTCGCCGACTTCAAGGTCGGTGACTCCGTCATGGTCGTCAACGGCCCCTTCTCGGGGGTGCACGCGACGATCACCGAGATCAACGCGAACAGCCAGCGGCTGAAGGCCCTGGTGGAGATCCTGGGTCGGGAGACCCCGGTCGACCTGACGTTCAACCAGATCGCCAAGGTCTAGTTCGCGAACCCGAAACACAACAGTTAAGGACCCACACACATGCCTCCCAAGAAGAAGGTAGCGGCCATCGTCAAGGTCGCCCTGAACGCGGGTGCGGCGACCCCGGCTCCGCCGGTCGGCACCGCGCTCGGCCCGCACGGCGTCAACATCATGGAGTTCTGCAAGCGGTACAACGCAGAAACCGAGCCGATGCGCGGCAACGTGATCCCGGTCGAGATCACCATCTACGAAGACCGGACGTTCACGTTCGTCACCAAGACCCCGCCGGCCGCCGAGCTGATCAAGAAGGCCGCCGGCGTGAAGAGCGGCTCCGCGCGTCCGCATCAGGACAAGGTCGGCACCATCACCGCCGCCCAGGTCCGCGAGATCGCCACCACCAAGCTGCCCGACCTGAACGCCAACGACATCGAGGCCGCCGCCAAGATCGTCGAGGGCACTGCCCGCTCCATGGGCATCACCGTCGACGGCTGAGCAGTCCCTCCGTCGGTCGAGACCTTCGGAACCACCTGAAACCTCGCGGCAGGACGACGTCCGTACCGCACCTGGCAGTTCGGCCACACGGGGCCGACATCACAAGGAGACCAGAACATGAAGCGCAGCAAGGCTTACCGGGCCGCGGCCGACAACCGCGACGCGGACCAGGCGTACACCCCGGAGGAGGCCCTGGCGATCGTCAAGAAGAACGCCAGCGCCAAATTCGACGAGACGGTCGAGGTCGCCATGCGGCTCGGCGTCGACCCGCGGAAGGCGGACCAGATGGTCCGCGGCACCGTGAACCTTCCCAACGGCACCGGCAAGACGGCAAGGGTCCTCGTCTTCGCCACCGGTGAGAAGGCAGCGGACGCCACCGCCGCGGGCGCCGACGAGGTCGGTGCCGACGACCTGATCGAGAAGATCACCGGCGGCTACCTCGACTTCGACGCCGTCGTCGCCACCCCGGACATGATGGGCAAGGTCGGACGCCTCGGCCGGGTGCTCGGCCCGCGCGGGCTGATGCCGAACCCGAAGACCGGCACCGTCACCATGGACGTCGCCAAGGCCGTCACCGACATCAAGGGCGGCAAGATCGAGTTCCGCGTCGACCGGCACGCCAACCTGTGCTTCATCGTCGGCAAGGCCTCGTTCAGCCCCGAGCAGCTGGCCCAGAACTACTTCGCCGCCCTGGACGAGGTGCTGCGGCTCAAGCCGTCGGCGTCCAAGGGCCGCTACCTGCGGAAGGTCACCGTGTCCTCCACGATGAGCCCGGGCGTCGGCGTCGACCCGACCCGGGTCAAGCCCGCGGAGTGACCAGAACCAGCGTTCCAGCGACGGCCCGGCACCTCAGGTGCCGGGCCGTTCCGCGTCCGGGACCTGCCGCTGAGGAGACGGCTGTTCCGGCTCGCATCCGCCGGTCTGGCAACGCCGATCCTGGCCGCCCGATCTGACTGATGGCGGCCGGGTCGCTCGAACCACGGATCTCACCATCGGTGCCGGGTGGACGGCTCGGTGGCCGATCTCATGCAATGGCACGAAAGCCGTCGGCGAAGGTGACAGCGGCTCCCGATGGTGAGATCGGCGCAGGACGTCGCAGCCGGCCGAGCCCGATTTGGCCGGCAGGTGTGCCCTGAACTATCCTGAGCGGAGCCGAAGACCGCTGGTGACACCGCACGGTGTCCTAAGGATCAACGATCGCCCGCGCAGGTACTCCAGAACAGCTCGTCACGAGTTCGCCCCGGGTAGCCCTGCGCGCCGGGGTTTTTCCATGTCCGAGGCAGATTAACGGAAGTGGGAAGGAGACTCATGGCGAGGGCAGACAAGGCCGCAGCCGTGGCGGAGCTGAAGGACAGCTTCACCAACGCGGCTGCCGCTGTACTGACCGAGTACCGCGGTCTCACCGTGAAGAACCTGCAGGAGTTGCGCAGGTCCTTGGGTGAGAACGCCAGCTACGCCGTTGCGAAGAACACGCTGACCACGATCGCTGCCCGGGAAGCCGGCATCGAGGGCCTGGAGACTCAGCTCTCCGGCCCGACCGCGATCGCGTTCATCTCCGGTGACGTCGCCGACGTCGCCAAGGGACTGCGTGACTTCGCGAAGGCGAACCCGCATCTGGTCATCAAGGGTGGCGTCATGGACGGTCGTGTCCTGGACGCCGAAGGGGTCAAGAAGCTGGCCGACCTGGAGTCTCGCGAGGTCCTGCTCGCGAAGCTGGCCGGCGCGATGAACGGCAACCTGGCGAAGGCCGCGGGCCTGTTCGCCGCCCCGCTCAGCCAGGCCGCTCGCGTCCTGGCCGCCCTGTCCGAGCAGAAGCAGGCCGGGGACGCCCCGGCAACCGATGCAGCGCCCGCTGCGGAGGCCACCGAAGACGCGGCTGACGCTGCATCGAAGTAGAACGAAAGGAACATCATCATGGCGAAGATCAGCACCGACGAACTCCTTGACGCCTTCAAGGAGATGACCCTCATCGAGCTCTCCGAGTTCGTGAAGCAGTTCGAGGACACCTTCGGCGTGACCGCCGCCGCCCCGGTGGCCGTCGCCGCCGCGCCGGCCGCCGCCGGCGGTGGCGAGGCCGCCGAGGAGGAAGAGGTCAGCAACGAGGTCGACGTGATCCTCGAGTCCGCCGGCGACAAGAAGATCCAGGTCATCAAGGAGGTGCGCGCGCTCACCAGCCTGGGCCTCAAGGAGGCCAAGGACCTGGTCGAGGCCGCTCCGAAGCCCGTCCTGGAGAAGGTCGCCCGCGACGTCGCGGCCAAGGCGAAGGAGGCCCTGGAGGCCGCCGGCGCCGCCGTGTCCGTCAAGTGAGCTGACTCACTCGGAAAACCGATCGGCGGCGGAACCCACAGGGTTCCGCCGCCGATCGCCTTTGTTGGAGGACTGTTGCCTGTGCGGAGGGGGGCATGGCGGTAGGACTGCGGCGACGACGCCGCGTCGAGCACAACGAGCGCGAGCTCTGGCGAGCAGCCACGACATCTCGGAGCGGGTGCCCGCGAGGATCGCTGCAGCGGCGACGACGTCCGGAACGGGATCGCGTCCGGCGAAGCGCGCGAACAGGGTCGCGCGAGCGGCACAGGGTCGCGGAGTGGCACCCGTCCGCCAATGGCTTACGGAGCCGGCAGGGCGTCCGTAGAGATCGCGGATGTGGGGAGCGCTCTGCGCGGGTGGATCTACTTCAGCTCACACACCAGTAGTCGGCGGCGGAACACGAGGTTCCGCCGCCGAGCTGCCTGCGGGGGTGGGTGTGGGCTGGCTTGTGGGTCAGAGATCGCCGATACGGGAACTGACAGGCCAATCGCCATAGCCGCCGCGCCATGACTGATCGGACGCCTGGGAAGCGACCGGCACGGCGGAGAGGGCGAGAAGCACCGCGACGGCCACGAAGGCCTTGCGGATCGACTTTTTCATCATGGGTCCCCCGACTCGATTGATGAGGATTGCTGTTGACAAAAGCTATCGGCACTTGACGGACATGTCAACTAGTGGTCAGACTAGGGGCGGAAGTCTGGAGGAGGTGCGTTTTGACCACTTCGCTGACCCAGGATGGGTTTGGCCCTCGACTTCGTGCTACCCGCAAACGACTCGGTATGTCGCAGGCGGAACTCGGTGGCGATCGCTACAGCGGTAGCTACATCTCTCACCTGGAGAGCGGACGCCGTGCGGCCTCACACGATGTCGTCGAGTTCCTCGCCATGCGGCTGGGGGTGACCGCCGACGAGCTCGGCATGGAGCCCGCGTTGCCCGAGCCTGTTGACAGTCTTGACAACAGCCACGCCCTGGAGCACCTGCTGGTCGCCGAGCGTGCCTGGTACGACCGCGATTGGGCCACCGCCGGCGAGTTGGCCACGCGGGCGGCCGCGTCGGCGCTCAATGCCGGCCAGCCCGAGCGGCATTGGCAGGCGCTCTACGTGCAGGCACAGGCGGCGCTGGCTGAGGGCGACTTCGCCGACGCGATCCACTTTGCCGAGCAGCTCGCCGCCCATCAGGTGGCTGCCGGCTCGCCCACGCTGCGGGCCCAGGCGCTGTGCCTGTCGGCCACCGCGCACCGGGTCGGCGACGAGCTGACGATGGCACTGGTGCACGCCGGCCAGGCCGTCGAGCTCGCCCGCGAGGCTCCCCCGATCGTGCTGGCGGATGCGTTGATGTGCCTGATCAGCAGTGCATTGGAGGCCGGACGTCCGACCGCGGAGACCGACCGGTTGTGCGTCCGATTGGAAGACGTCTCGCTGCAGGTCGAGTCGGCTCATGCTCGAGGTGTCATCTATTGGGCGCTCGGTACGGCGGCGTTCAAGTCCGGCAACGTGACCAAGGGCCTGGAGCTCCACGACCTCGCTATGGAGCTGCTCAGCCCGCGGCGCGACCTGCGGATGTGGCTGCGGCTGAACCGGTCTGCGGCGAGCTGCCGGCTCGACGCCGGCATCACCGACGGCGTCAAGGAGATGCTCGAGGTCGCCCGGGGTGGGCTGAGCCTGATCGGGAACGCCTTCGACGTGTACGAGTTGCGGCTCGCGGAGGCCAAGCTGACCCATCAGGAGGGTCATCCGAACGACGCGATCAGGCTGGTCGAGGCGCTGCTCGCCGATCCTGCGATGCGTCCCGCCGTGGTCAGCAACGGCAAGGGCGAGGAGCTGGTGGCCGAGATCGAACTCGACCTGGGTCGTCCGGATCGCGCTCGGGCGGCGTTCATCCGCGCGGCGGGACTCTACGGCAAGCAGGAGCAGTTCCGTCAGGCGAGCCAGTGCTGGCAGCGGGCCGCCTCTCTGGAGAACCTCCGTGTCCAGAATGTGATCGGTCAGTCAGTTGCCATTTGACAGCACTGTCAAGTTCGTGGTGTGATTACTCCTGTCGACGGCACAACCCCCCGATAGCGTCGTTGATGGGCACTGCTGATCGGTGCTCGCCTTGTGAGTTTCCTCCCGTTGCCCGAGGCGAGCACCGATTCAGTGCGTTCTGGCTGTGGCACCTTCATGAATCTCTCCGTGGACGCCGTCGGTCCTTTGATGACTGACATGACAGCCTCCGGCCCCGTCCGCGCGTGCGGCGGCCGAACATCCGGGCGATCGTCGCTCCAAAGATCCGGGCATGCCGATCCATGGACGCGCGTTCCGGGCTCGTTGCGCGGGTTCGTCCGCGCGCAACCTGCGCTCGACCGCGCGGCGTCGTCCGATGCCTGCGCGAGACGGGCGCGACCGGGCTCGGACTCAGCCGAACCCCGACAACCTCGGACGGTTCGAGCTGAGCGGGCGGACCCCGGCCGAACGGGCGGTCGGCCGAGCCGACCGACACGCAGGGGGAGCGCCGGTCCGCGCCGAACTCCGAGCGCGGGCGCTCGGGTGCGACTATGGTGTCCGGTGGCGGGACCGGCCGGCTCGACGATGAGCGCGGGGGCCGGCGCATCCGCCGCACAGCGCGAACAGTGAGCACGGCCCTCCCGGTTTGTCATCCCGGGAGGGATGGACTATAGTGCTTGTTTGCCCATCGCTCACCCACGACCCGTGATTTGACGCGGGCCGTTCTGCGTGCAAAGAACCGGCTCAACGCCGGGTTTCTTGGAAGGACCATCACCTTGGCCGTCTCGCGCTCTGCGTCGAAGAACACCAATGTCGTCTCCGCCTCCGGGCGGATCTCGTTCGCCAAGATCGCCGAACCCCTCGAAGTCCCGAATCTGCTCGACCTGCAGATCGAGTCCTTCGACTGGCTGGTCGGCAATGAGACTTGGCGGAACCGGGTAGCCGCAGCCCTCGCCGAGGGACGCACCGACGTCAACACCAAGTCCGGCCTGGAGGAGATCTTCGAGGAGATCTCCCCGATCGAGGACCTGTCCCAGACGATGTCGCTGTCCTTCCGCGACAACCGCTTCGAAGATCCCAAGCACTCGGTCGAGGAGTGCAAGGACCGCGACGTCACCTACGCCGCGCCACTGTTCGTGACCGCCGAGTTCATGAACAACGACACCGGCGAGATCAAGAGCCAGACGGTCTTCATGGGCGACTTCCCGCTGATGACCGACAAGGGCACCTTCATCATCAACGGCACCGAGCGGGTCGTGGTGTCGCAGCTGGTGCGGTCCCCGGGCGTCTACTTCGAGCAGACCCCGGACAAGACCTCCGACAAGGACATCTTCACCTGCAAGATCATCCCGAGCCGCGGCGCCTGGCTGGAGTTCGAGGTCGACAAGCGCGACATGGTCGGCGTCCGGCTCGACCGCAAGCGCAAGCAGAACGTGACCGTGCTGCTCAAGGCCCTCGGCTGGACCAACGAGCAGATCCTCGAGGAGTTCGGCGAGTACGAGTCCATCCGGCTCACCCTGGAGAAGGACCACACCGCCAACACCGACGAGGCGCTGCTCGACATCTACCGCAAGCTGCGTCCGGGCGAGCCGCCGACCCGCGAGGCCGCGCAGGCGATGTTGGAGAACTACTACTTCAACCCGAAGCGCTACGACCTGGCCAAGGTGGGTCGCTACAAGATCAACAAGAAGCTGGGGCTGGGGCTGCCGTTCGACACCCAGGTGCTGACCGTCGAGGACATCGTCTCGGCGATCCGGTACGTGGTGGCGCTGCACGAGGGCCGCGAGCAGCTCGGCGACCTGCTGGTCGAGACCGACGACATCGACCATTTCGGCAATCGCCGGCTGCGCACCGTGGGCGAGCTGATCCAGAACCAGCTGCGGATCGGCCTCGGACGCCTCGAGCGCACCGTCCGCGACCGGATGACCACCCAGGACATCGAGGCGATCACGCCGCAGACCCTGATCAACATCCGTCCGGTGTCGGCGGCGCTGAAGGAGTTCTTCGGCACCTCGCAGCTGTCGCAGTTCATGGACCAGACGAACCCGGTCGCCGGCCTGACCCACAAGCGTCGGCTCTCGGCGCTGGGTCCGGGCGGCCTGTCCCGTGACCGCGCCGGCATGGAGGTCCGCGACGTCCACCCGTCGCACTACGGCCGGATGTGTCCGATCGAGACCCCTGAGGGTCCGAACATCGGCCTGATCGGCTCGCTGGCGTCGTTCGCCCGGGTGAACGCGTTC
>JBGALC010000047.1:0-25626 GCA_044224095.1 Micropruina sp.
TCGGCCACGACTGCATTCTGCTGGCGAACTACCGGCTGAGTGACCGGGACAAGGATCACGAGGCCGACCTGGTCGTGCTGATGCCCGGCTCCGGCATCGTGATCGTCGAGGTGAAGGGCAGCCACGTCTGGGTCGAGCCGAACGGCCAGTGGATGATCGAGCGCAACGGTGCCAAGCCCATCGACCCGGTCGGCCAGGCGCGCGGCGCCCTCTACGCCATTCGGCGCTATGTCGAAACCGACCCGCGCTGGGGCTCGCGGACCCGGATCCGATGGGGGCATCACGTGGTGCTGGCCCGGACGCCGCTCGACGAGGACTTCGCCACCCCCGAGTGCCCGCGCTGGATGGCGTCCGGAAAGCAGGAGTTGGCCGATCTCGGCCAGCGGCTCTGGGACGTCACCTCGCTGCACCGCGCGGACGCCCGTCCGCCGACTGCCAACGACGTCCAGCTGATCCGGGAGATCCTGGTCGGGCGCAACCTTCCCGCCCGCGACCTGGTGGCGATCGCCGAGGACCGCGCCGCTTACGCCGACCGCCTGACCATGGAGCAGGCCGATCTGCTGCGGGTCGCCCGGCTGCTCAACCGGGTCGAGATCCGCGGGGGAGCGGGCAGCGGCAAGACGGTGCTGGCGATCCGGCAGGCGTCCGAGCTTGCCAGCGGCCGGATGAGCGGGCAACGGCAGCGGGTGGCGGTGGTCTGCTACAGCTATGGACTGGCCCACCACCTGCGGCGCGCCCTGCTCGTCGGGTCGAGGTCGAAGCGTCCGGCGTTCGTCGGCACGTTCGAAGATCTGGCACGCAGCTGGGGCCTCGACGTCGCCGGCTCGCGTGATGACTCCGAGTATTGGGAGTCCCGGCTGCCGGCGTTGATGGCCGAACGGGCGTCCGACTTGAGTCAGGGGCAGCGGTTCGACGCCGTCGTCGTCGACGAGGCCCAGGACTTCGCCGACGACTGGTGGACGCCGCTGGTCCGGGCGCTGCGCGACGAGGCGACCGGCGGCGTCTACGCCTATAGCGACGAGCGGCAGCGAGTGTTCGCCCGGTTCGGACGCCCACCGCTCGCCCTGGTGCCGCTCGTGCTCGACCACAACCTGCGCAACACCAAGCAGATCGCCTCCAGCTTCGTGTCGCTGGCACCGTCCTCGATGGTGCTGCGGGGCGGGGACGGTCCCGAGGTGGAGTTCGTGGCCTCGTCCGTCGACGACGCCATCGCGGCCGCCGACGACCAGGTCGACCGGCTGCTCGACGAGGGCTGGGAACCCAAGGACGTCGCGCTGCTCACCGTCGGCCCGCGGCACCCGGTGCAGCGCGAGCGCCAGGAGACGCTCGGGTTCGCCGCGTACTGGGAGGAGTTCTGGTCCGACGACGACGTGTTCTACGGCCACGTCCTCGGCTTCAAGGGCATGGAACGGCGCGCCGTCGTGCTCTGCCTCAACGAGGACGGCACCCGCGACCGCAGCCGGGAGCGGCTCTACGTCGGGCTGTCCCGGGCCACCGACCGGCTGGTCGTGGTCGGCGATCCCGCCGTGGTCGAACGAGTGGGTGGGCGGGATGTGCTGGATCGGCTGGCGAATCGAGCGTGACGACGTCCAGGCGATTCCGGGAGCTACTTCCGGGGCGCCGTCACTCGCATCGGTTTGATCGCACGCGCTCTGTATGGGGCGCTCCCGTTGAGCACAGGTTGATCAGGCGAGCGCCTCGAAGGCTCTGGCGCATGGATCGATCCGGCGATTCTTCACAGTGCCCTGCGGGCGTCGTTGTGACGCCTCAGCCACCGACAGGACGTGACGCCGCCAGCGTCAGCTGGTCTTCTTGACCGAACTGAAGCCGGAGAAGCTCACAACGGATCCCTGGGACTTCTTCACAGTGAACACGACGTTGCCAGCGTTGGCGTTACGTATTCCCATGACCGTGCCCTTGGCGCTGTGTTGGGTGATAGTCCCCAGCTTCATCAGCGACTCGGTGTCAACCTTACCAGTGTACTTTCCGGGGGCGAGTTCGCTGCCTACCAAGAACCAGCCGTTGCCTGGCTTGGCGTCCTTGCGCAGCACGTCGGCTGCCTGTGCGATCTTGGCACACCCCGAGAATGAGACGACTGTTCCCTTCTTGTTGGCAACCGTAAAGATCACGGAACCTTCATTCGCATTCCGTATATCCATGACCTTATCGTTGCTCGAGGTCTGGCTTATGGTGCACAAGGAAATCGCGCTCTCTTCGACCTCTGCTCGGTATACGCCGGCTTTGATGCCTGTGCCGACGACGTGATCGCCATTCTCGTAGTACTTGACCTCCTTTGGCGTGGTCGCTGTGCCGCCACCGTTGCCAGGCGACGTCGGTTCGGCGGAAGAAGCCGGCGAAGTTGTTGAGCAGCCAGACGTGGCAGCGAACGCGATAGTGGACACTGCAATGGCAGCGAGGGCAGACCGCACGTGGACCTCCGCAAGAGTGGGGGTGGATCGAAGATCCCGAAGACTATCACTTCTCCTCAACCGCTGGGCTTGGACCCAGGTCGTCCATGGGACCGTGGAACCCTGCCTCTCGCTCGCCTCGGCACTGAGGATTGTCCGTTGGCTGCTGAGTTCTTCTACATGATCGTCGAGAATGCGGATGGCCAACAGTAGATTGCGTCCGACTCCGCAGTCGACGCGTCCCGATCGGGTACCGGCGCCAAGGATGATGCAGCATCTCTGAAGGCACTGGGCGTGCACGACGCTAACGCATTCGGCAGTTAGTCAACGCGACTGCTGGAGGACCTCGATATCGCCGCCGCGTTGCTCGGCCCGGCGTCGGGCTGCTCGACGATCTCCTGTGTGATTGAGTGAGGTGGATGATCGCCACCGAGTTCCCGAGGGACCTGTTCGTCACCGCCGCGATCTTCGGCATCGCCGCCTTCGCCTGGGCGGGCTGGGGGCAGGAGCGCCCACCGAAGGGCTGGCCATCGCGGTTGCTGCTCGCCGCCGTGCAGGTCGGCGGCGCGGTGACCGGGGGCCTCGGGGTCACTCAGGCGATCCGGCACTGGAACACGCCGACCGCGCTCGTCGTCGGCGGCCCGGCGTTCGTCGCCTACATCGTCGTGTTCTGGATCGAGATCGCGGCGATCGTCGTCCTGGCGCGGTGGGCGGCACGGCGAGGACGGAAGGACCTGTACGCGCCGCTGGCGCTCGGCGTGGTGGGCGTCCACTTCATACCGCTGGCGTGGGTCTTCGCTCAGCCGATCTACGCGTTGACGGGGGTCGTCACCACCGCCATAGCGGTGCTCGCGGCGCGGCTGCCGGACGAGCAGGCGGCACGCAGCTACTGGTGCGGCCTGCTCGGCGGGGCGACGCTGCTGGTGGTCGGGGTGGCCTGCCTACTCGCCGCTGGCTAGGGGGTCACCGAGACCGGCGGCCTGGTCGGCGGATGGCTCGACGGGCCTGACCGCGTCGCTGGTCAGCCCGTTGCGGTGCCGCGGCCTCAGGTCCCGCTCGCCGTCACCCGAACGCGGCGATCTCGATCTTGCCCATCTGCATCAGCTTCTCGAAAGCACCGGGCTTGCTCATCAACTCGTCGAGGTTGTCGGGCACCAGTTGCCAGGACAGGGGACGGCGCTGAGCTGCGACCACCAGCGGTCGAGTTCCTCTTGGCCGTGGCAGTAGACCATCAGCGACACGCCGCAGGTGAAGGTGAAGTCCTGGTCGGCGGCGTCCATGGTGGCGAACCACTGGTCGAGCGCCTGGAACTCGCCAAACATCACCTGGCCGGCCATCGGTCCGGCCTCGGCCGGGTAGGGCGCCACCGTGCCGAGGCGTCCGCCGAAGACGGATGTGTAGTAGTCCATCGCCTCGGCCGCGCGGCCCAGTGCGGTGTGGCCGAACATGATGCTCGGCATGATGAACGGACGCGGGTCGCCGTCCGGGTCGGTCAGCATCAGTTGCCAGCTGACGCCGTACCGGTCCTCCACCCAGCCGTAGTGCGGGCTGAACGGATACTCCTGCAGCTCCATCAACACCTTGCCACCCTCGGACAGGGCAGCCCACAGCTCGTCGAGGTGCCGGCGGGCGTCCGGGTCGACGGATGGGTCGAAGTTGACGAAGAACGAGACCGACGGGTTCGGCCGGAACGTCGCGTCGGCGTTGATGCCGATCAGCCGGTAGCCGCCGAGCTCGAACTCGACGGTCAGCACGTCGCCGGCCATATCGGCCTGGAAGTCGGGGAGTCCCTCGGTGGGGTAGTGGACGGTCTCGATCACCTTCCCGCCCGGGAACACCGAGGTGTAGAAGTCGGCCGCCTCGGCGGCGGCGTGATCCAACCAGAGATTGGGGACGATGCGCTGCATGTCGGGGTCCTCTCGTCGGTGAGTCGACTGACGTTGCTCGTCGCGTCGAGCCTACGTCGCGAGTTCCGGGACGACGGGGCCGAGCCTGTCGGTCGGGTGCGGGAGAGATCCCGGGGCGAGCCCGGGATGACGGAGGGGCCCGGGATGACCACCGGCGAGCTATTGACAAACTTCCCTTTCAATAACCATCCTGGACGCATGCAGAGCGTCAGCGTCATCGAATCGCCGGAGGCGGCGATCGTCGCGCTCGACCCGCGGCGCAGCCGGCTGCTCGCCTCGCTGGCCGGAGCGCCGGCGTCCGCGACGACCCTGGCCAAGCGGCTCGGGTTGCCGCGCCAGCAGGTGAACTACCACGTCCGCGAGCTCGAATCCCGCGGGCTCGTCGAGCTCGTCGAGGAGCGGCCGCGGCGCGGGGTGACCGAGCGCATCGTGCGGGCGTCGGCGGCGTCCTACCTGGTCTCGCCCTCCGCGCTGGGGGACGCCGCGGCCGCCCCGGAGCAGGTCCCGGAGGCCGACCGGCTGTCCGCGCGGTATTTGGTCGCGCTCGCCGGACGCGCCATCCGCGAGGTCGGCGACATGCTGCGGCGGGCGTCCGGACGCACGGTGCCGACCCTCTCGCTGGACGCCGAGATCCGCTTCCGCTCCGCGGCCGAGAGGGCCGCGTTCACCGACGAGCTCACCCGCGCGGTGACCGGGCTCGTCGCCGCCTACCACCACGAGGACGCCGAGGGCGGTCGCTGGCACCGGCTGGTGATCCTCGCCCATCCCCGTCCGAACCCCGAAGGAGACACCCGATGACCGGCAACGATGAGGGACGCGCGATCGAGCTGGAGGTGGCCGTGGCCGGCACCCCCGAACAGGTCTGGGAGGCGATCGCCACCGGCCCGGGCATCTCGGCGTGGTTCGTGCCGACGACCGTGGTGGGCGAGCCCGGTGGCGTGATCACCCAGGACTTCGGCCCGGGCATGATGGTCGAGGGACGGGTGCAGGCCTGGCAGCCGCCGCACCGGTTCACCTTCGGCGAGCACGCCGAACCTGCGCCCGGGGCGATGGCGTTTGAGTTCCTGGTCGAGGCGCGCGACGGCGGCAGCTGCGTCGTCCGGCTGGTGAACAGCGGCTTCGGCTCCGGCGAGGAATGGGACGACCAGTACGACGCCACCGAGAACGGCTGGCGGATCTTCCTGCACATCCTGCAGCTGCACCTGCAGCGTTTCGCCGGGCAGCCGGCGACCCGGGTGCTGGCGATGGCGATGGAACCGGGAACCGGCGACGCGGACGCCATCTGGGCGACCGCCCGGCGGGCGCTCACCGGAGACGGGGACGTCGTGCACACCGACGGTGGCGCCGTCCCGCCGCTCGACGGCACCGTGACCCTGCACGCCAACCGCGGCCTGGCCTTCGCGCTCGACGGCCCGGCACCCGGCACCGGGCTGGTCGCGATCGAACCGCACGGCGGGGCGACCGCGGTCAGCCTGTGGCTCGCGTTCTACGGCCCGGACGCCGCGGCGCTCGCCGAGCGCGACGGCCCCCGCTGGCAGGCCTGGGTGGACGGCCTGGTCGCGGGCGCGGACGCAGGAAAACACCCGTAGGGGTCCTCACCCGGCCCTGCCGTGGCGGGTAGCGTCGTGGGCACGACCCACCCGAAGCCGGCGACGGAGGAGAAGCCCCATGCCCGAGCATCGATCGACCGCCCACCGTGCCCGAGCACGCCGGAACCTGGCCGTGATCGGGGCCGGCGTCGCGGCCTGTGCGGCGGTCGGATCGCTGCTCACCGACGCGCGCGGCCCCTGGTACGAGAAGCTGAAGAAGCCGTCCTGGCAGCCGCCGAGGGCCGCCTTCCCGATCGTCTGGACGTCGCTGTACGCGATCATCGCAGTCTCCGCCGCGACGGTGGTCACCCGGCTCGAGGCGCAGGGGCGGGAGGCGGAGGCGTCCAGCTTCAAGCGGGCACTGACCGCGAACCTGGTGCTCAACGCGGGCTGGTCCGGCCTGTTCTTCCGGGCCCACAACCTGCCGGCGGCGACCGCCGGGGCCGCGGCGCTGGCGTCCTCCGCTGGCCGGCTGGCCCGCCGCGCCGTCACCGTGGGGTCGGCACCCGCACTGGGATTCGGCGTGTACGCGGCCTGGTGCGCGTTCGCCGCCGCCCTGTCCGGCAAGGTGGCCGCGCTCAACCCCGACGAGGACCGGTGAACGGGGTCCGCTCGGGCAGGGTCCCGGACGTCGCACGCCGCCGCGCGGTCCGCCGGACGACCGCGACCCGATGACCACCCAGCTGGTCTGGCTGCGCAGGGACCTCAGGCGCGCCGATCTGCCGCTGCTCGCCGCGGCGGCGGACGGCGGGGCAGAGGTGGCCGTCGCGTTCGTCGTCGATCCCGGGTTGTGGCGGCCGGCCGGTGCGCCGCGCCGCTCGTGGCTGGCCGCCACCCTGCTCAGCCTCCGCGACAGCTACGACGGCAACCTCACCGTGCGCCCCGGCGACCCGCGGCAGGTGATCCCCGACCTGGCCGCCGAGCTGGGGGCCGGCGCCGTCCACATCTCCGCCGAGACCGAACCCGACGGCAGCCGCCGCGACGCCGAGGTCGAGGCCGCGCTGGCCGGCCACGACGTCCCGCTGCTGCGCACCGGCAGCCCCTACGCGATCACGCCCGGACGCCTGCGGAAGGCGGACGGCGAGCCTTACCGGGTGTTCACGCCCTTCCTGCGGGGCTGGCGTGAGCATGGCTGGCGCGGCCCGGCGTCCGAGCCCGAACGGCTCCGGCTCGCCGCCGACCGCAGCGATGCCGAGGTCTGGCGGCTCATCGAGCGGACGGCGTCGGAGTCGCCCGTCCCGCTGCCGCCCGCCGGCGAGGCCGCCGCGGCGGAGCGCTGGACGTGGTTCCTGAGCGAGGCGCTCGGCGACTACGCCACCCAGCGCGACCGTCCCGACCTGGACGGCACCTCCCGGCTGTCGCCCTACCTGAAGCTCGGCGTCGTGCACCCCCGGACGCTGCTCGCCGACCTGGCCGAACGGAGCGGCCGGGGCGCCGAGCGCTTCCAGACCGAACTCGCCTGGCGTGAGTTCTACGCCGACGTGCTGCACCACCGCCCGGCCAGCGCCTGGGAGGACCTCACCCCGGCCCTGGCGTCGATGACCTACGACGACGACCCCGACCGGGTCGCGGCGTGGCGGGAGGGCCGCACCGGGGTGCCGATCGTGGACGCCGGGATGCGCCAGCTGCTGGCCGAGGGCTGGATGCCCAACCGGGTCCGGATGATCGTGGCCAGCTTCCTGGTCAAGCACCTGCACACCCGCTGGCAGGTCGGCGCCCAGCACTTCCTCGACCGCCTGGTGGACGCCGACCTGGCCTCGAACCAGCACGGCTGGCAGTGGGTGGCCGGGACGGGGACCGACCCCGCGCCGTACTTCCGGGTGTTCAACCCGACCCTGCAGGGAAAGCGCTTCGATCCCGCCGGCGGCTACGTGCGTCGCTGGGTGCCCGAGCTGGCCGACGTTGCCGGCGCGGCCGTCCATGAGCCGTGGAAGCTGCCGGCCGAGCGGCGCCGCGGGTACCCCGACCCGATCGTCGACCTCGCCGCCGAGCGCGCCGAATCGCTCGAGCGGTGGAGGAGAAGCCGCGAGCAGTAGCCGGCAATCCGGGGTGTCGATGCCGGCCGCGGCGCCGCTGCGGACCCGCCGGCTCGGCGGCTGCTCGCCGAGGAGAGGGCAGGGCGGCGTCCCCGGCCGGTTGCGGGCTGAAAAGCTCAGGCCTGGGCCTTGGCCAGCCGGTAGCCGACCCCCCGGACGGTCTCGATGAACCGGGGCTGGGTCACCGAGTCGGAGAGCTTGCGGCGCAGGTTGGCGATGTGGCTCTCGATCGAGCGGCGGTCCGCCTCGACGACGTAGCTGATCGCGTCGTTGCGGGCGAAGGCGGAGAGCTCGTCCTTGGTGATCACCCGACGGCTGCGCTGCATCACCGCCGACAACAGGTCGAACTCGGTGCGGGTGAGCTCGACCGGGCTGCCGTCGAGCTCGACCAGCCGCATCTCGGGGTGCAGGCGCAGCCCGTTGTGCTGCAGCCAGTCGCCGACCTCGGCCTCGGACGGCTCGGCCGGGGCAGCGGCGGCGGTCTGATGCTGCTCCAGGTCCCGGCGGCGGATCATCGCCTCCACCCGGGCCCGCAGCTCGCGCGGCCGGAACGGTTTGGCCAGGTAGTCGTCGGCGCCCGAGTTGAGGCCCATCAGCGTGTCGATCTCGTCGCGGCGGGCCGACAGCATGATCACGTAGGTCGAGGAGAAGCTCCGGATCCGGCGCACCACCTCGAACCCGTCGATGCCGGGCAGGTTGACGTCCAGGGTGGTCAACATCGGCTCCCGCTCACGGATCAACTCCAGCCCGCGAAGGCCGTCCTCGGCGACATAGGTGCGGAAGCCCGCCTGGGTCAGGACGACCGCGAGCAGGTCTGCGATCTCAGGGTCGTCCTCGACGATAACCGCGCAGCGTTCTCCTGGCGTGGCTTCACTCACGAATCTTCCTTACTTCCGTTTCCCGTCGCGCGGGCGACGTAATAGGTCTGGACGTCAACGGCCTGCACTTCGAACTCGGCGACCCTGTTCAGGATCTGTGCGGAGGCTCGAGCAAGCGACCGCTCATCGACGTTGTAGCCGCACATGTCGAACGCCAGGACGCCCCGGGCCGCCGCCACGCGCTGGGCCAAGCATGTCACCATCCGCGAGAAAACGGGATAGCGACGCATGTCCGGCCGTACCAACGAAATACCGCTGTAGAAGAGTGCTTTCCGCTGCCATTCGTCAGGATAGTTGTACCGATAGTACTCGGGGCTGATCCACGGCATCGTGGACAGGTCGTCGGCGAGCGTGGTGAGCCCCGCCAACTGTCCGTCGGCGTCCAGGGCCACGTATTTCCACACCCGCGGGTCGTGCAGCTCGGCGGAGAACTCGTCCTCGGTGAGCACCTGGCGGGCGGCGGCCAGCACCCGCAGCGGACCGAAGGAGTCATCATAGACCGGCCAGAAGCTGGCCATCAGCTCGGGGTGGGTGTCGCGGCTGCAGTCGATGCTGAAGTCCCCGTAGTCCCACGGCCCGTCGACGTTGTGCTCGACGTCCTCGCTCATGCGGAGGCCCACCCCGCCGTCCGGTAGGTCGCCACCACCACTGAGCAGGCCGGCTGGCCCGAGCAGTGCGCCGAGCCGAGCACGATGTCCTCCACCGCGAACGTCTCCCGGCGTCCGTCGCCCATGTCGGTGAGACTGGAGGTGATCATCGATCGGACCTGCTCCTCTGCATGACCCACGTGCTCGACGAACAACCCGCGGCCCGAGCCGTCGGTGGCCCGGGACCAGCCGACACCCGACCAGGCGTCGTCACCGCGCTCGGTGGCGAACGCCACCGCGTAGACGCAGTAGAGGGCGTCCCCGAAGTCGCCGCGCAACTGTTCGTCGGGGCGGCACGCCTGCACCAACGACCCGGCGGGAATGATCGAGCTCAGCCGGATCAGGTTGTGGTCGGCGACCCCGGCCGAACGCAGCGCACTGTCGAAGGCGGCCATCGTGGTACGCCCCTTGCCGCTGCCACTGCTGACCCTGATCACCAACGGCTGCCCCGAGCGGTCGGTGAGGTGGTCCTGCTTCGTCACTGTCGGCACTTACCCTCCCTGTAAGCGCGGATCACCCCGGTGTCCGCGGAAAGACCTCCTGCTGGCAAATCAGGCGGACACCGACAGCGCTGCGTCGACGTCGCTGTCCGCCGGTAACTCGAACCGGAAGGTGGAACCCTCGCCGAGCACGCTCTCCGCCCAGATCCGGCCACCCATCCTTTCGATCAGCCCTCGGCAGATCGCCAGGCCGAGCCCGGTTCCACCCTTCTCCCGGGTGTCGCTGGAATCCACCTGGCTGAACCGGTCGAAGATCGATTCGATTTTGTCGGACGGGATGCCCCGGCCGGTGTCGCGCACCGAGAACTCGATGCGATCCTCGTTCGGCCGGGCCTCCAGCACCACCGAGTCGCCCGGATCGCTGAACCGGGAGGCGTTGCCGAGCAGGTTGATCAGCACCTGCACCAGCCGGTCCCGGTCGGCCCGCACCCGCCCGGACGCCGCACGCAGCTCGAGGGTGATGTCGGCCGCCTGGGCCATGCCCGCGGTGGCGCCGATGGCTTCCTGACAGGCCGAGGCGACGTCATGGGTGCGGATGGCCAGCGGCAGCATACCCGTGTCGAGCCGTTCGATCTCCAGGATGTCGTTGACCAGGCGTCCGAGCCGGACGCTGCCGGTGGTGGCGATGTCCATCATCTTCGCGGCGCTCGGCGGCAACTCGCCGAAGGCGCCGCCGGCGATCAGCCCGAGCGCGCCGCGGATGGAGGTCAACGGGGTGCGCAGCTCGTGGCTGACCACCGAGATGAACTCCTGCTTCATCCGGTCCATCTCGCGGCGCTGGCTGACGTCGCGGAACACCACCACGGCGCCGCTGATGCCGGCGTCGCCGCGCAGCGGGCTGGCGGTGGCCTCCACCACGATGGTCTTGCCGTCGCCGCGCAGGTAGATGTCGTCCTCGCCGGACGCGGTCAGCCCCGACTGGGTCGCCTCGGTGATGTAGCAGCCCTCGGCGGGGTAGGGGGTGCCGTCGCTCTGCGGGGCGTGGAACAGGTCGTGGGCGTTGGCGCCGATCAGGGCGCTTTCGGGACGGCCCAGCAGCCTGGTCGTGGCGCCGTTCACCATCGTGATGGTGCCGTCCCGGTCGACGCCGTAGATTCCGTCGGCCACCGACGCGAGCAGCAGCTCCCGCTGGGTGGTGATCTCACGCAACTCCTTGGTGCGCTCCAGCACCCTGATCTCCAGCGACCGGCGGAGCTGCTCGTTGTCCATCACCAGCACGATCTGGCGAGCCACCACGGTGAGGATCAGCACCCCCCAGATCGCCCGGCTGGCGACGGTCAGGCCGTCCGAGAGGGAGACCGCCATACTGGTCGCGGTGGCGGCCAGGAAGATGGCGAAGAAGAAGATAGTGCTGCGCACCGAGGACGCCTCCGGCGACTCCTCCGGTGTCGACACCCCGGCGTCCGGGTGCAGCGCGCCGAGCGAGAACAGCACGTAGCCGCCCAGCCATCCCAGGTCCCACCAACTGCCCAGTCCGGACGTCCCGGCGGACAGGTTCACCGCGTAGGCCATGTCCGAGATGCAGTAGAGCACGAACGCGAAGCCCACCAGCATCAGCGGCGTCCGGCTGGACCTGCCGCTGCGGGCGATCAGCAGGACGGCCAGGGTGGCGATGACCAGGTCGAGGACCGGCAGCGCCAGGATCTGCACCTCGGAGGCCAGCGAGGTGTCGCGGCCGGCCAGCAGGGTCGGGAAGATCATCGTGCTGGCGATCAGCAGCACCGATCCGCCGACCACGATGCCGTCCATGATCAGCCGGGCGAGATCGGTGCCCCGCCGACGGGCGGCCGGGAAGAGGGTGAGTCCGGCGATGCAGAGCACCAGCCCGACCATCAGCAGCGGGTCGATCAGCCCGCTCGACTCCGCGGGCAGCAGGGTCAGTTCGATCAGGACGCTCATCGCGTTGACGAGGACGGCGATGCACAGGCCCATGGACAGGCTGAACCAGGCGCGACGGCGGCGTCCGGAGCTGGTACCGACCCGCCGCACCGCGGTGATGGCGGCGACCGCGCCCAAGCTGAGCAGGAACAAGGTGGTCGTCTGGGCGCGCTCGAGCGGGTCCGCGGTCGTCGTGATGAGGACGGTGAACAGGACGCCCGACAGCGCGCCGATGACGCAGACGGCGGCGTACGCGCGGGACGGGACTTTCAGCATGGAGGCGGCTCGCAGCACAGGGAGGTTCACGAAGGGGGGCACTCGGGTGCGAGTATATGGCTGTGTCGCAGGCGTTGTCACAAACCGTTGCAGGAGAGCTTGGCTGTGGAATTATCGAGGCAATTGGTCAGGCCCAGATGCATTGATGCAACACGGCCTTATGCTTGCCGATGCCCCCTAAAGGAGGAGTTGCCATGTCCACGCCGGTAACCGCGCAACCCAAGCTCCTACTTCTCGTGGACGATGACGACGACATCCGTGCCGTTGCCTCGGCCGCGCTGGAACTGGTGGACGGTTACCGCACCCTGACCGCGACCAACGGCCTGGACGCCGTGCGACAGGCGAAACAACACCGCCCGGACGGAATTCTGCTCGACATGATGATGCCCGGCATGGACGGATTGGAGACGCTGGCACGGTTGAAGGCCGATGCGCGCACCGCCGATATTCCGGTGATCATGCTCACCGCCCGGGTGGACGGCGATCATCCCACCGATACCATCGCCGGGCTGATTCGCAAGCCGTTCGACCCGATGCGGCTGGGCACCGAGATCGCCCGGTTGCTGGGCTGGGTGGCATGAACTCGGCCGATCCGATGACCACCGCCTACGCGGCGCTCGCCCGCCGGGCGTGGGACACCAACCGCGGCCGGGCGGCGGAGCTGACCGCCCTGGTGGCCGACTGGCGGCGTGCCGGAGTCCTCACCGCTGCCCAGCAGGAGCACGGCCGGGCGGTCGCGCACAGCCTGCGCGGGTCGGCGGGCACCTTCGGTCACGAGGCCGCCGCGGATGCCGCGGGTGAGCTGCAGCAGCTCTTCATCGCCGACCTACGGCCGGGACTGGACGTGGTGGCGGAGCTCGTCGACCGGATCGATCGGGCGCTCGCCGAGCCGCCACGTCTGGAGCTCTGACCCGCGGCCCGGCGTCCGGGCTGCTCAGCGCGCCGGCTCAGTGCGTCGCCAGCAGGTCGCGGGTCGAGGTCGCCGCCCGGGTCAGCTCGGTGTAGAGCACGCCGATGTCGGGTTGATGATGTCCGACGGCCAGCCGCAGCGCCGCCGCCCGAAGGCTCAGTTCGTCGGCGCCGAGCATGTGACTCGATGTCTCCAGGGTGAGCAGCTTGGTGATGCTCTCCTCGGCCCGGCCCTCCCGGATCAGGCGCGCGATGTCGGCGATGCGTTGCTCCAGCAACGCCAGGTAGTTCTCCCTGAACCGCTCGACGGCGGCGTCATCGCCCAGTTGCGCACGCAGATCGGCCAGCGCGGCGTCGAAAGATGAAACACCCGGGGCGTTCGGTGCGTAGTCGGGTTGCTTGCCGGCGTCCTCCCGCGCCGGCAGGCAACTCACGACGCACCCCCGCACGGTGGCGGAGCGGTGCGACAGGGTGTTTTGGCGGCCCCCCGACCACCGGAGGAAGTGACTGTCACCCCCATGCCAGTCCTCCCTCCGACCCCTCGCATCCAGCCCCGGTCCCTCACGAGTCCCCGGGTGTGAGACCTATCCTGCGGGCCCCGGTTGCAGACGGTCTGGAGGCAACCTCAAGAACAGCTCAAGAATGCGTAGAGGTTTGCTGGAGGCGTCCGGGCTGACCGGGGCGCGGCGCGATCGGCCGGAGGCGGCGGGCTGTCCGGTCGGGTCCGGCGGCGTCAGGAGCTCTCGTAGCGACCCGGATCGGTCCACACGCAGAGCCGCTTGTCGGAGTTGCCGCCGGCCGGCCAGACCGCGGCGAGCCTCATCGGCTCGGCACCGCTGGTGAGCTCGTGCGGGTGGGTCCAGATCAGGTACATCCGGGTGCCGTCGATGGTCAGCGG
The DNA here is from genome assembly GCA_044224095.1 of Micropruina sp. Classification (GTDB taxonomy): domain Bacteria; phylum Actinomycetota; class Actinomycetes; order Propionibacteriales; family Propionibacteriaceae; genus Micropruina. The sequence continues at coordinate 13,927 of JBGALC010000047.1, forward strand.
CGCCGCGTTGGTCGGCGCCACCGCACCCCACACCTTCACCCGGCCGGTCTCGGTGCGGGGCTGGGTGGGGCAGACGCCGCCGTAGCCGCGGCGGTCCTTGAGGTTCACCAGGGCGTGGGTGCTGCCGACCCGCTCGACGCCGACCTGACGGGTCGACCGGAAGGTGCCGGCGCTGGAGCAGGGCAGCCGGTCGTCGATGATCGGCTCGCGCAGCCGCTCCTGCACCTGGAAGCCGCCCTTGACCGCGCTCACCTTGGTGGTGGCGTCGCCGCAACGCGCGCTCAGCCCGATCGGCACCAGCACCTGCTCGGCGCCTCCGGCGGCTTTGGCCAGCCAGATGTGCCAGTGCTCGCGGTAGCCGTTGCCGTCGCGCTGCGCGAGCGGCACGGCCATGTCCTCCAGCCCGTCGCCGTCGGCATCGGAGTAGACCGGCTTGCCGAGGGTGTAGGTCCGTCCGTGGGCGTCCGGCCCGGTCAGGTCGACCTTCGTCGAGCGGGAATGGTCCTCGAACCACTTCCAGGCCAGCGACTTCGGGTTCAGCGAACGGATCGCGTCCGTCGCGGGGCCGGACTCGGCGGGGCTCGGAGCGGACGCCGTGGCCGCGTCCGGAGCTGCACCGGTGGGCTCGCCGGCACCCGGGCCGGGAGCGCCGGCGCAACCGGTGAGGACGGCGGCGAGGGCGATTGCGGCGCTGAGGCGGGCCAGGCGTGCGGGTGGGCGTTTCATCGGCGCTCCTCGGCGGCGGGCGCGGGTACGAGACCCGTTGCGGGCGGTCGGTGCGGGGAGGGTGGCCCCACGCTAGCGTGAATCGCCGCCGAATCGCCGGACGATTCACGCTCGGCCTGCGCTGATCGCTGTGTTGGTCCTGCCCGGCCGGGAACCGACGGCGACGTCCCGCCGCACTCAGCGGCGGGACGTCGGGGAGATCGGGTGGGGCGTCGGCGGCTCAGCGCTCCGCCGGCTTGGTGGCGACCAGCACGCCGAGCACGGCGTAGCCGACCAGCAGGTGCAGCGGTGCCACGATCTGGGCGACCACCGGGCCGAGGACGATCAGGGTCGGGATGGTGACCACCGCCCAGCTCTCGGCGAGCAGCGGCCAGAACCGGCGGACGCCGCGCCACTGGCCGGCGATCGCGATCCGGATGCCGATCAGGAACATGCCGAGCATCGAGAAGGGCCAGAAGGCGTCCAGCAGCGCCCAGCCCGGCTGGTTCATGTCGCTGACGCCGAGGCCGTCGGCGATCGTCGAGCCGATGGCGAGCGTGACCAGCACCGCCTCGATGCCGAGCGCAGTCTTCGCCACCCGTCCGGTGCCGAGGGCGTCGGTCTGCCAGAGCACCCAGAGCAGAGCCAGCAGCCCGGCCTGGAACAGGCCCGAGCCGAAGGCGTAGCCGATCACGCCGATGCGGGAGGTGGGGTCGAGGTCGAACAGCACCATGGTGGTGGCCCAGGCGATGCTGCCAATGGTGAGCAGCAGGCCCTGGCGGCGGTACGGCCGCCGGACGGCGGGGGCGGCGGTCTCGGCCGCGGCGGCGGGCAGGTCGGAGCGGGCGGGTGCGGGCCGTTGGGAGACGGACATCAGCGGATCCTTCGTTGTGGTGAGCCGGCCCGGTGCCGGCTTGCTGGTGACAACCGTGCTGGGCCGGGCGACCCGCGCCCCAGGGTGCGCCGTCCCGTTGTCGGCGGGCGGAAACGTCCCGTGCCGGCGGGACGCCGGTCCCGGGCGGCTGGGACGCCGAGCCCGCGATAATGCGGGAATGCCCCTGCGGATGCCCCGGCTGCGGCCGCTCCCGATCGCCTGGTTGAGCCTCGCGGCGGCGCTGGTGGCGTTCACGGTGGTCGGGCAGGCGCTCCGGCTGCGCGCGGGCGGCATCGTCGACCTGGCGTCGCCGACCGCGCCGCTCGGGCTGGTGATGACCGCCTGCGGTGCGGTGATCCTGTCCCGCCGTCCGGGGCATGCCGTCGGCGGCATCCTGGTCGGCTTCGGGCTGCTCTGGGCGTTCGACGGCGCGCTGGAGGCCTGGTACGGGCTGGGCATCACGCCGCCGTTCGGCACGCCGCCCGACGACATGCTGCCCGGCACCGCGTTCGCCTACTGGTTCGTCGCCCGCGCCGGCGCCTTCCTGCTGGTCGGGCTGCCACTGCTGCTGGTGGTCTATCCGACCGGCCGGCTGCTCGCCGGCGGCTGGCGCTGGCTGGGCATCGCCACCGTCGCGGCGTCCGCGCTCCTGCCGGTCACGCTGCTGGTGATGCCGGCCGCGGTGCTCGACCTCGGCATGCCCGCACACCCGATCGTCGACCCCGACCTGCTCAGCCTGCCGATCCCGGCCGAGATCGGCTTCCCGATGCTGGTGGTGACCCGGCTGGTCACGCTCGCCGCCATCATCCCCGCGCTGGTCCAGGTGGTGGTCCGGCACCGGTTGGCGGCCGGCCTGGAACGGCGCCGGCTCCGCTGGCTGCTCTGGGCGGGCATCATCTGCGCCTTCCTCGCCGTGATCAGCCTGCTGGCGCCATCGGGGGCGCTGGCCAGCTACATGCTGTTCACCGCCGTCGCCGCGACATCGGTCTCGGTGACCATCGGCATCTGCGCACCGGACCGCTACGACGTCGACGGCCTGGTCGCCGACACCGTGGCCTGGGGCGCGGTCGGTGCCATCGTGATCGGCCTCGACCTGGCCATGGTGGCCGTGGTGAGCCGGACGATGGGCGACCACCTCGACCAGCGTGACGTCACCCTGGTGGTGCTGCTGCTGACCGTGCTGCTCTACGCGCCGCTGCGCAGCTTGCTCTGGGTGCGGGTCCGGCGCGCCCTGCTGGGCCGGCGCGGCGACCGATACCAGGTGGTGACCGGCCTGGCCGCCCGGCTGGAGTCGAGCGGCTCGGTCGCCGACCAGCTGCCTGCGCTGGTGGCGTCGGTGGCCGACTCGTTCCGGGTGCCGTACGTCGGCGTCGAGGTGTTCGCCTCCGACGGCGGACGGCTGCTGGCCGAACACGGACGCCGCCCCGAGCAGGTCAGCGAACTGCCGATCGCCTACTCCGGCCAGCAGGTCGGACGGCTCATCCTCCCGGTCCGCGGTGGGCTGCGGGCGGTGCTCACCCGGGCCGATCAGGCGCTGCTGATGGACGTGGTGCGACAGGCCGCGATCGCCGTCCGGCTGACCCGGCTGACCGAGGAGCTGCAGACTAGCCGGGAACGGCTGGTGCTGGCCCGGGAGGACGACCGGCGCCGGATCCGCCGCGACCTGCACGACGGACTCGGGCCGGCGCTCGGCGGGGTGGGCTTGAGACTGGCGGCGGCCGAGCAGGCGGTGGACGCCGACCCGGCCCGGGCGAAGGAGCTGATCGGTGCCTCGCGAGCCGACCTGCGCGAGGCCGTGGCGGAGGTGCGCCGGCTGGTCCACGGGCTGCGCCCGCCGGCGCTGGACGACCTGGGCCTGCTCGCGGCGGTCGAGCAGCAGGCCGACCAGTTGCGGACCGCCGGCCTCGAGGTCGTCGTCGACGCCGAAGGACTGGACGCCCTGCCGGCCGCGGTCGAGGTCGCCGCCTACCGGATCGTGGCCGAATCGCTGACCAACGTCGTCCGGCACGCCCGCGCCGGCGGCGTCCGGGTCCGGCTGCGGCGCGAAGCGGCGGGCCTGACTGTGGAGGTGGCCGACGACGGCATCGGGATATCGTCGGAGCGGACCGCCGGGGTCGGCCTGCTGTCGGTGCGCGAGCGGGCCGCCGAGCTGGGTGGCGAGGCCACCGTCGAATGCCCGGCCGCCGGGGGCACCGTCGTCCGGGCCGTGCTGCCGCTGACCGGAGGTGAGTGATGACCGAGACGATCACCGTGCTGATCGCCGACGACCACCCGATCTACCGGGACGGGCTGGCGTCGCTGCTCGAACCGCTGCCCGGGATCGAGGTGGTCGGGCGAGCCGCGGACGGCGTGCAGGCCGTCGAGCAGGCGCTGGCGTCCCGGCCCGACGTGGTGATCATGGACCTGCAGATGCCCCGGCTGAACGGCATCGAGGCCACCCGCCGGGTGCTCGCCGAGCTGCCCGAGACCGGGGTGCTGGTGATCACCATGGGCGAGGACGAGAGCACCGTGTTCAGCGCCGTCACCGCCGGTGCCCGCGGCTACCTGCTCAAGGGCGCGGACGCCGACGAGGTGGTCCAGGCGATCCGGACGGTGCACGGCGGCGGGGTGGTGTTCGGCGCCTCACTGGCCCAGCGGATCGCCCGGGTCTTCGCCGCCGGGCCGTCCGTCGCGGCGCCGAGCGTGTTCCCCGAGCTGACCGAGCGGGAACGCGAGATCCTCGACCTGGTGGCGTCCGGGTTGTCGAACGGCGACATCGCCACCCGGCTCTACCTGTCGCCGAAGACGGTGCGCAACAACGTCTCGGCGATCCTGACCAAGCTGCGGGCGCGGGACCGGTCGGCGGCCATCGTCGCCGCCCGGGAAGCGGGGCTGGGTAGGCGGGACTGACCGCCGGCGTCCCGGTCGGTGCGCCGCCCGCCTCGCCCGCTCACCTGCTGCTCGTGGACTCAGTCCCGGGAAGTCGGGCGGGCGGTCAGCCCTCCCGCGGCGTCCGGGCCAAGTAGGCGAGGCCACGCGGGCTCAGCTCGTAGCCGACCGGGTGGCTGATGGTCAGCCCCAGGTTCTTCAGCTTGCGGACGTCGATCTTGAACGGGTCGCGCTCACGGCCCAGCTCCTGGGCCAGGTCGGGGGCGCGGGTGTGCGGCCGGCGTCCGATCAGGGCAAGGGTGACCATCGTCCAGCGGCCGTGGCTGCTGGCCCGGTCGAGCCGTTCCAGCCGGGCGTCGATGGCCGCGACATCGTCGGCGCTCAGGGTGTCGTCGCTGCGCAGCGCGAGCCGGGGATCCTCGCCCGCCCAGGACAGCCGGACCCGGTAGGTCGTCCACCCGGCCTCGCCGGCCAGCCGGCGGCGCACCGAATCGGCGTCCGGGTGGCCGGCGAGGTCGGCGTCCCGGTCGCTGATCAGGGCGGGATCGACGGGTTCGACGGCGTCCACCCGGACCACGCCCGCCGACGTCCGGAACTGCGAGCCCGGCCGGACGTCGGGACGTCGCCAGCGCCGGAAGGCGAGGCTCACCGTGCCCTCGCGGACGCCCTGGGCGAGGTTCGGCGGTAGCAGCATCGCACCATTCTGGCCTTCCCGCGGCGGGCGACGCGAGCCACCGGATTGGGGTGAGGGCGGCCTGTCGGTGCACACTGGTGGACTGGGCTGAGCCCGGCGCCAGACCGAGAACCCGAAGGGGGTCCGTGCACAACAGCCATCCGCTCACCGCGACCCGGCAGGATGCGCGGGCCGGCCGTCGGCGATCGACCCGGCCGGCGTCCGCGCGGTCGGGCCGGCGGTGGCCGCGGGAGGCCGCGGCATGACCACAGCCAGGTACCCGGCCTGGGTGCATCAGGCGAGCGAGCGCGACCTGACCGGGCTGTTCGGGGCCACCACGCTGAGCCGCGGACAGGCCTACGCCGAGCAGGGCCGGGTCGGCAACATCGGCGTCGGCTTCGCCGACAACGGCAGTGTCGTGCAGGCCCGGATACGCGGCTCGTCGTACCGGGTGTATCAGACGGTGGTCAGCCATGACGCGGCGAGCGGCGCGATCGGCACGAACTGCTCGTGCCCGGTGCGGCAGCGCTGCAAGCATGCGGCGGCGCTGGTCTGGCACATGCGGCTGGCCAACGAACGGGCGCTCACCCCGGCCTGGCAGCGGGCGCTCGCCGAGGTGACGGCGGGCACCATCCAGCCCGGGCGGGGCGAGGCGCTGGCGATGCAGGTCACCCGGCAGGGCGGGTCGGTCCAGCTGCGGCCGTTGCTGTGGGGCCGCTCCGGACGCTGGGTGAAGACCGGCGTCGGCTGGGACAACCTGCAGTACTCCTGGTCGGGACAGTTCCAGGAGCCGCAGCGCGAGGCGCTGGCCGGCCTGGCCCGCACCCGCGACCAGCGGCCGGCCTCCAGCTACTACTACGCGCGGCGCTCCGACGAGCTGGATCTCGGTGAGCTGGGCGCGCCGGCCTGGCATTGGCTGCGGCTGGCGGTGGCGGCCGGCGTCGAGCTGGTGCCGGGCCGGGACACCCCGCCGATCCGGGTGGGGGAGCCGGCGCACCTGATCAGCCGGCTGACCCGTACCGAGGCCGGCCTGCGGCTGCAGACCGTCGCGGCCACCGGCGACCTGGAAAGGGCCGTTCCCTACGCCAACCTGCTCGGCGACCCGCCCCACGGCTTCGCCGTGGAACACGACCACGAACTGCTGCTGGTGCCGTTCGCCGAGCCGCTGAGCAAGGGCCAGCAGGCGCTGCTGCTGCAGCACGCGCGGCTGGACATCCCCGAGGCGGACGTGCCGGCGTTCGCGGCCCAGTTCCGGCCGGCGCTGGGACGCCTGGTGCGGCTCGAGGTCGCCGACGACGTCGAACTGCCGCAGGCCCAGCCGCCCCGGCTGGTGCTGTCGGTGGCGTTCCTGCCCGGTCACCTGGCGACCCTGGCCTGGGCGTTCCGCTACCGGGTCGGCGACGCCGACTTCGACGTCGACCTGGAGGTCCTCGGCCGGCAGCCGGTGCCGCGCGACCCGGAACTCGAGCAGCGGCTGCTGGACGCCCTGCCCGACGGCCCGTGGCCGATGTCGGACGCCGAGGCGCGGCGTCCGGTCGAGCGGGCGACGCTGGTCGGCCCGGGCACCGCCCAGCTGGCCGAGCACGGGCTGCCGGCGCTGCGGGCGGCGGGGACCATCGTCGAGATCACCGGGACGCCCGCCGAATACCGCTACGCCGCGGAGGCGCCGCAGGTGCAGCTGTCGGTGACCGACCCCTCCGACGGCGCCGACTGGTTCAACCTCGACGTCCGGGTCAGCATCGAGGGCGAACCGGTGGAGTACCGGGAGCTGTTCACCGCGCTGGCGACCGGGCAGACCCACCTGATCCTGCCGTCCGGAACCTGGTTCAGCCTGGAGCGGCCCGAGCTGGAGCAGTTGCGGGCGCTGATCGCCGAGGCGCAGGAACTGGCGCCGGACGGCGACCCGCAGCTGCGGCTGCGCACAGAGCACGCCGGGCTCTGGGAGGAGCTCGTCAGCCTGGGCGTGGTTGCCCAGCAGTCGGCCGACTGGCAACGGTCGGTGTCGGCGCTGCTCGACGTCCAGGAGTTGCCGGAGGTCGCGCCGCCGGCCGGGCTGGAGGCGACGCTGCGGCCCTATCAGCAACACGGCTTCCGCTGGCTGCGCTTCCTGCACGCGGCCCGGCTCGGCGGGATCCTCGCCGACGACATGGGGCTGGGCAAGACCATGCAGGCGCTGGCGCTGACCTGTTCGTTGAAGGAGGCCGGCGAGCTCGACCGTCCGCTGCTGGTGGTGGCGCCGACCTCCGTGCTGGGCACCTGGGCGGCCGAGGCGGCCCGGTTCGCGCCCGGCCTCGACGTCCGGGTGGTCACCCAGACGGCCAAGAAGCGTGCTCAGCCGCTGGCCGAGGTGGCCGACGGCGCCGACCTGGTGGTCACCTCGTACACGCTGCTGCGCCTGGACGAGGACGAGTACGTCGCCCAGCCGTGGACTTCTGTGCTGCTCGACGAGGCCCAGTTCGTGAAGAACCGGCAGGCGCGCGGTCACCAGTCGGTGCGCAAGCTGCGGGCGCGCACCAAGTTCGCGATCACCGGCACGCCGCTGGAGAACAACCTGATGGACCTGTGGTCGCTGCTGTCGATCGTGGCGCCGGGCCTGTTCGCCGATCCGAACCGGTTCGCCGAGCGGTACCGCAAGCCGATCGAGTCGGGATCGGATCGCGAGGCGCTGGCCCGGCTGCACCGCCGCGTCCGGCCGCTGATGCTGCGGCGCACCAAGGAGACGGTGGCCGCCGAGCTGCCCGAGAAGCAGGAGCAGGTGCTGTCGATCGAGCTGTCGCCGGCGCACCGCCGGCTCTACGACCGGCAGTTGGCGGCCGAACGCAAGAAGGTGCTCGGGCTGGTCGACGACCTGACCCGCAACCGGATCACGATCCTGGCGGCGCTCACCTCGCTGCGGCAGCTGGCGTTGTCCCCGGCGCTGGTGCTGCCGGGCCAGCCGCCGGTCTCGGCCAAGATCGACACGCTGGTCGACCTGGTCGGCGAGCTGGCCGCCGAGGGTCACCGGGCCCTGGTGTTCAGCCAGTTCACCGGCTACCTGGGACTGGTCCGGAACCGGCTGACCGCGGAGGGCATCGGCTTCGCCTACCTGGACGGACGCACCCGGGACCGGGCGGCCCGGATCGAGCAGTTCCGGGCGGGCAACGACCCGGTGTTCCTGATCAGCCTGAAGGCGGGCGGATTCGGGTTGACCCTCACCGAGGCCGACTACGTGTTCATCCTCGACCCGTGGTGGAATCCGGCGGCCGAGCTCCAGGCGATCGACCGGACCCACCGGATCGGGCAGGACAAGCCGGTGATGGTGTACCGGCTGGTCAGCACCGACACGATCGAGGAGAAGGTGGTCGCCCTGCAGGAGCGCAAACGCGACCTGTTCGCCAAGGTGGTCGGCGAGGCTGGTGACCTGGCCGCCCCGCTGACCGCGGACGACATTCGCGGGCTGCTGGAGATGTGACGGTGCCCCCATCGGGGGCTTTCCGCCTCAGACGGCGGGTTGTCTCTGCAGGGCGGAGGCCGCGAGAACCACGGGGACGTCCCCGACCGAGACCACGGCCACGGTTCCGTTCGGCCGCAGCAGCACGGTCGCCGAGAGCGCGGCGGCCAGGTTGAGCCGCTGCCACGAGCCCGGTCCCTTCTTCTTGCGATGGAGCTCGGTGGTGTCGAGCGCATGGCCGGAGTCGATCTCGGTCTGGGCGAGCACCGACCGGCGCTGCGCCTTGGTCAACGACGGGTAGGCCGTCCGCAACAGGTTCTCGGCACCGGTCGGCACCGAGGCGGCCCGTCCGCGCTGCTGGGTGGCGGCGAACCCGTAGCCGAGCCGTTCGGTGTAGGTCGCCAGCGCGGTGGTCCGGCCGGCCACCGCCTGGCCGGTCCCGGCCGGCGGCGCCCCGCCGTCGTAGGGACTGTTCGCGTACGGCGTGTCGGCGGCGATGCAGGCGATCAGCGGCTGGTCGCATCCCGCCTCCAGGTAGCCGACCAGTTCGGCCCGGGCAGGTGCCAGCACCTTCTCGCGGAAACGCTTGTCCGACAAGCGGGCGGCCACCGCGGCCTGGCCCGCCATCCGTCCGCCGATCACGTCCAGCGGGTAGTGGACGCCGAGCACGATCCGGTTGTTCGCCGCCTCCGAGGTCCGGGCCAGGATGGACGGCGCCAACTCGGGCAGCAGCGTCGCCAGGGTGAGTCCGGCCGCGTAGACCGCCCGGGTGTGGCCGCTCGGGAACGATCCGCTGGTGCACAGCCCCTTGGTGCCGTAGCCGGCGTCCAGGCGGACGTCGGTCGACGCGAAAGCCCTTGTCGTGTCCACCGTCGCCGGCACCCGGGTGATGATCAGGTTGCCCTTGGCGTCGGCCCACGGCTCGCCCTTGCGGAGGCCGGTCAGCGACCTCGCGTTCACCGTTCCGGGGGCGCAGGAGGCCGAATCGCCGGCGCTTCGCCGCGCCGAGCTCGTCCGCAGATAGGGCCGCGGGTAGCTGAACGCCTTCTTCGCGGCCCCCGTGGTCAGGTAGTCGCCGACCAACCCGTCGGTGGTGTTGAGCAGCTTCGACGTCCGGGGCAGCGCGCCGGAGAGCCGGCCCTTCACGTACAAGGCGCCGAGGCGGCGGCCGAGGCCGTCGCCGATCGTGATCGACTGGTCGTAGCCGGATCCGTCGGACGCCAGGTACTCGGCGTCCTGCAGGGCGCGGAACTGCTGGTCCTTGCTGGCGTGCTGGTTGATCCAGCTGGCCAGCCGGTCGTTCCAGGCGAGCTGGCCGGCCTTGCGGACCGTCCCACTGAGCCCGGTCGATGTCGCCGGACGCCACAGCGAGCGGTATCCGGTCAGGATCGTGGTCAGGCTGGGCTCGTCGGTGTCGCTGGCGTAGCCGGACGCCCGGGCGGACGGCACCGGCGCCAACAACGCCACCGCGAGCGTCGTAGCGACGGCCGCGATGCGCCATGAACCGCCGCTGCTGCGGGTGGTCGCCACCGGTACCTCCAGATGCTGTGCTCTCAGGCTAGCCCGAGCCCGGGAGCTCCGACCTGGGCGGGGTGCACCCCGGGATCGAGCTGGGAGTGGCGGGCTCGGATCCGAGACGTCCGCCGGCTCGGTCTGGACCGTCGACGGCCGAGTCGACACGGTGGGCGTGGAGAGGAGTGCGCTGGAGATGAGCCAGAGGACGATCACGGTCGGAATGGGTCCGGTCAGCCGCGACCAGGTGGTGGCGGTGGCGCGGCACGACGCCGGTGTGCAGCTGGCCGCGGACGCGACGACCGCCCTGGCGGCCACCCGCGGCCGGATCGAGGCGCTGGCGGCGTCCGACCGGCCGGTGTACGGGGTGTCCACCGGCTTCGGCGCACTGGCCACCCGGCACATTCCCACCGAGCGCCGGGCCGACCTGCAGCGCAGCCTGATCCGCTCGCACGCCGCGGGCACCGGGCCCGAGGTCGAGCGTGAGGTCGTCCGCGCGATGATGCTGCTGCGGCTGTCCACGCTGGCCACCGGCCGGACCGGCGTCCGCCCCGTCGTGGCCGAGACCTACGCCGCCCTGCTCAACGCCGGCATCACGCCGGTGGTCCACGAGTACGGCTCGCTGGGTTGCTCCGGCGACCTGGCGCCGCTGGCCCACTGCGCGCTGGCGGTGATGGGCGAAGGCCTCGTCACCGACGCCGCCGGCGAACGGCGTCCGGCCGCGGAGGCGCTGCGCGACGCCGGCATCGAACCGGTCGTCTTCGCCGAGAAGGAGGGCCTGGCGCTGATCAACGGCACCGACGGCATGCTCGGCCAGCTGATCCTCGCCGCTCACGACCTGGCCCAGCTGCTGCTCACCGCCGACATCGCGGCCGCGATGAGCGTCGAAGCACTGCTCGGCACGCCGCGGGTGTTCGCCGCCGACCTGCAGGCTCTGCGGCCCCAGCCCGGCCAGGCGGTGGGCGCGCGGGTGATCCGGGCGATGCTCGACGGCTCGGGCATCACCGCCAGTCACGCCGACGACGCCGACCACGTGTACCCGATCGTGCAGGACGCCTACTCGCTGCGCTGCGCGCCGCAGGTCAGCGGCGCCGCCCGCGACACCCTCAACCACTGCGTCTGGGTGGCCGACAACGAGCTGGCCTCGGCGATCGACAATCCGGTGGTCACCCTCGACGGCCGGGTCGAGTCGAACGGCAACTTCCACGGCGCGCCGGTCGCCTACGCGCTGGACTTCCTCGCCATCCCGGTGGCGGACGTGGCGTCGATGAGCGAGCGGCGCACCGACCGGCTGCTGGACGTGAAGCGCAGCCACGGACTGCCGCCGTTCCTGGCCGGAGACCCGGGCGTCGACTCCGGGCACATGATCCTGCAGTACAGCCAGGCGGGCATCGTCTCGGAGCTGAAACGCCTTGCCGTGCCGGCATCGGTGGACTCCATCCCGAGTTCGGCGATGCAGGAGGACCACGTCTCGATGGGCTGGGCGTCCGCACGGAAACTGCGCCGCGCCCTGGACGGCCTCACCCGGGTGCTGGCCGGCGAGATCGTCAGCGCCGCCCGCGCGCTCGACCTGCGCGGGCCGCTGCCCGCACCCGCCACCGCCGCCGTCCGGGACCGCGTCCGGCAGGTGGTGGACGG
>JBGALC010000048.1:0-26152 GCA_044224095.1 Micropruina sp.
AGTTTCACCACGCTGAGGCGCCCACGTACCAACGCATCCTCGCCCACCTTCAGCCGCGCGAGCTCCTTGGCCTGACTGCCACCCCGGAGCGCGGCGACGGCACGGACGTCCGCGCACTCTTCGACGGTCGGACCGCCGCGGAACTCCGGATCTGGGACGCCATCAACCAGGGCCTGCTGAGCCCTTTCCACTACTTCGGGATCAGTGACAACACCGACCTCAGCCAGATCCCCTGGATGAGAGGCAGGTACGACGAACGGGCACTTTCCAGCCTCTACACCGGCAATGACGCCCGAGCTGCGATCGTCGTCAAGGAAGTGCGCGACAAGATCAGCGCGCCACATCGGATGCGTGCTTTGGGGTTCTGCGTCAGCGTGGATCATGCGCATTTCATGGCCGACCGATTCAACGGTGCTGGCATCCGGTCGGTCGCCATCAGTGGTCAGACCCCCAGCGCCGAGCGTGCGCAGGCTTTGGCAGATCTGCGAGCCGGAGCCATCAATGTTGTCTTCGCGGCCGACCTGCTCAACGAGGGCGTCGATATCCCCGTCGTCGACACGGTCCTGTTTCTGCGCCCAACAGAAAGCCCGACCCTGTTCCTGCAGCAGTTGGGCCGAGGACTGAGGCTCGCTCCCGACAAGGACGTCCTGACTGTGCTGGACTTCGTCGGCAACAACCGCGCCGAGTTCAGGCTCGACCTCCGCTACCGCGCCTTGACTGGAGCGACTCGCAAAGGCCTCGAACGTGACGTCGACCGCGGGTTCCCGTTTCTGCCGTCCGGGTGCCAGATCGTCCTCGACGAAGTCACCCAGGCGAATGTCCTCGCCAGCGTGCGCCAACACCTCGCGCTGCGGTGGAACATGCTCGTCCGCGAACTTCGGGCACACCCCACGAACAGCCTGCCGCAGTTCCTGGACGACAGCGGGGTCGAGTTGTGGCAGGTCGTCCGAAGCGATCGGTCCTGGACGAGCCTTCGGCGTCAGGCTGGGACGCTTGGAGACGCTCCGGCGGGGGAGGAACCCCTCCTGAAGCGGGTACGCGCGCTCGCCCACGTGGACGATCCCCGCCGGGTCGACGCCTATCGTGAACTGCTCTCGGGGACTCGGCCGTTCGACCCAGAAGACCCCTTCGCTCGAATGCTTTACTTCACTCTCTGGCCCAGCGGCGGGGGATACGTCGACTTCAACCAGGGCTGGACTGCGCTCGTTGACCACGGCGTGGCTCGGGAGGAGATGCAACTCGTTATCGAGATGGCCTTCGGGAGCAGCCGCCGGCTCACTCGAACCGAGGACGGGGCGGCGCAGGCACCGCTGGCTCTGCACGGAAGCTATCAGCGCGAGGAGATTCTGGCTGCGCTTGGACATGCGAACTTGACCCGGCCGCCCAGCCAGTTCCGTGAGGGTGTGCTCAAGGTCGACGTGAACGGACGGACAGTCGACGCGTTCTTCGTCACCCTCAACAAGTCCGAGGCCGAGTACTCACCAAGCACGATGTACCGCGACTACCCGATCAGCCCCACGTTGTTTCATTGGGAATCCCAGTCCACCACCTCTGTCGCATCGGAGACCGGACAGCGATATCTCAACGGAGGCAGCACGGTGTTGCTCTTCGTCCGGCGGGAGCGCAAGAACGAGTTCGGCACGGCCCCGTACACCTACCTCGGAGCAGCGACCCACGTCGCGCACACCGGCGACCGTCCCATCGCAATCACCTGGAAGCTAGGCAGCCCGATGCCTCCCGACCTCTACTCAGAGACCGCCCTGGCGATTGGATGAGTACGCATCGCTCCGGCTTGGGGCAAGCCTGGCGAGGTCGATCGAGACCATCAATCCGCGGATTTCAAAAGTTGAATCTTGTACATTTGGCGTGCACGAAAATGGTTACGCAACCGTAAGTTACCTAGTGAAAACGATTTCCGAGACGGTCTTTTAATCCGCGGGTTCTGGGTTCGATTCCCAGTGGGCCCACCAGCGATTTCAAGCTGATGACCCCCCGACGAGGGAGACGGCGATCCGCCATGCCGATCCCGATCCGTGGCCGGTAAGCCGGGCCGCCACCGGTGCCCAGGAAGATGGGCGCCGTTCGTCGCCGGAGAAGGTCAGGGGAATCGCCTGCGGGTCTCGTCGATGTGGGTGGATCTCTCCCCGGTGGGTAGCCTCCGCTTCTGGTCGATCCGCGGGTCCACTCTGGCCGGCGGCGGTTCGGGGGGAAGCAGGCCGGTCGGAGGAACCTCGTAGTAGAACTTCTCCCACTCGCCGGCGGCGACCCGGTTGGCCACCACGGGACCACCGCCACCACCCTCGGCGCAGACGAACTTGCCTCTCCAGGTCTTCAGCGAGAATCGGTCGTCCGGCCACGCGATCTCTTGGAAGGTCTCCCAGACGTCGTATCCGTCGGGATTGACGGCGACGCTGTCGTCGGGCCGCACCTGCAGGTAGCCGCCCGACAAGGGGTGCAGGACGACACCGTTCGCGACCTCGATCCGCTCGAAGATGGATTCATTCCCCAGCCCTGTGCCGTTGGCATTGACGGCTTGGAGAGGACCGAGGATTCCGGCTCCCGGCCCGCACCGAACGTAGTTTCCGTGGATCGTCAGCGCGATGTACTTCACGCAGTCATTATGAGGACGGCCCTGAACCACAGCAATGGTCACCGAACGCTCGGTCCGGATGATTGGGCCCAGGTCCGGGTACGCAGACATACTGGCCGCGGACCAACTGTGGCGAGATCGTCTGCAGGTCCTGTCAGCACACAGGACCGCCTGCGATTTCGGGCCGTGACATGGGACGTGCTCGGCCCCTGATCGGGCTGCGAGATACTGCGGGTGACGCTGCGCGACTCGCCCGGCCTCCGCTCCCGCGTGAAGGGACAGAACCATGGCTGACCCGGTACGACTCAAACTGGCACGGCGGGAGTTCTTCGCCGGTGGTGGCTTCAGCGGCTCCTACTCCCCGCTCTCGGTCAAGGTCCAGAATCTCGCCTTCGACAAGGAGGTCGTTGTTCATTACACGCCCGACGGCGTCACCTGGAAGGACCGGCCGCTCTCGTTCACCACGAACTACGGCGACCATGACGTGTTCGATGCGACGGTGAACGAGCAGGTCGCCGAGTTCGTCATTCGTTACACCGCCGGCGGTGCATCGTTCTACGACAACAACGCGGGAAAGAACTATCAGTTCACCACCAACCTGGCGGCGGTCGGTGGCAACGTCGTGTTGAACACCGTGACGGCTCGTCGGGGGAGCGAGGCCGGTGGCGGCTTCGTCTTCACGACCTCGTGGCTGGAGGGGGAGATCCTGGTGAACAACCTCGCCTTCGCCAAGAGTGTGGGTGTCCGCTACTCGGCCGACGGAGCGACGTGGCAGGACAGCCCGGCCGCGTTCGCCGGCTTGACCACCCGTGCCGGCGTCTTCGTCGGTTCCGGTGCCGAGGTGTGGCGGTTCAAGACGCCGACCCTGAACCTGCATCCGTCCCCGGCTTTCCGCCTGGCGGTCTTCTACCGCGACCTGAGCGGCGGCGCGCAGTACTGGGACAACAACTTCGGCCAGAACTATGCGCTCGGCAAGGCCGACGGCGCCACCATTGAATAGCCCGCCTGGCTCGATTCCCAGTAACCGGCGGCGGAGACTCTGACGAGCAACCCGCTCTTCGCGCTGGGCGATTGGGCACCGCCCGGACGTGGTGACGGCGCGAACGCACACCCGACGTCCCCACTGCTCAGTCTCCGAGCCTGCCGCCAGGCATTCCGACGTCTGGTCTCAGCTGGGGGTGGGCGACCTGCTCGGCCGGCGCCGCCGGACCCGGGTGATGAGCGCCTTCGGCGCCAGCAGGATCCGATGAGTGGCCGACGCGATGGGATCGCTGTGCACCTGCCAGTGGGGCACGCGAAACCTCAGCCCGCTCGCCCGCAGGCGGGCGATCTGCCAGATCGACAAGGCGATCACCACCAGGGGACCGCCGAGTGTGATGGTCCAGGCGATCCAGAGCGGCACGGCTGCATCTGCGCCCGATGCCCTCTGCCACACTCCGGTCGAGACCGCGTACAGCGCCAACGCGATGCCGACCACCGAGGCCATCAGCGGGTGGGCGTCGCCGGCGCGGAACGAGGAGGTGAATGACATGACGACGGCCGCCACGATCGCCGTCACGTGGACGATGCCGCCGAGCAGGGCCAGCAGCACGAGGGCCAAACCGATCAGGAAACTCGCCGGCCCCGCCTTCGTCATCAGGTGCTGCAGCCCGTTCGACAGCCAGGCCGAGAAGGCGTGCCACGCCTCTGACTGCCCCAGCAGACTTGGCCCTGCCACCACAGCCACGGTTGTCATCACTGCAACGATGGGAATGGCAGACAACGAGAAGGCCCGGAGACGCAGTCCGCGGCGAGCGATCAGTGCAAACGTCAGCGCTGTGCCAGGTACCACGACGACCAGCACCAGGACGGACGTGAAACGGCCCGTCACCGCCGCGTTGAACTCGACCGAAAGGTCGAAGTCCTTCATCCGCCAGATCAAGGTCACCGCCGCCAGCACGACAACACCGAGGAAGTCGCGCAGCTTGAACGTCCATTCGAGTGGGTCAGGACACGGTTGACGACACTTCCAGACACCACCGAGGGCACGCCACGTGCCGCCGACGACTCGAGCGACCAACCTCACCGCGGCACATGCTGCACTCACCGCCACCGGGTTCGCCGTCCTGCCCCTCATGGTTCGACGGTATCGAGCGGCACCCACAGAAATGCGCTGAGCCACCGTCCTCGGAGCGGTCGGGTGGCAACTGCTCCTGCGAGGCGCGCCGGGAGCGCCGACTCTCTGGCCAGCCGCTGGTACGAGATCCGCGCCACCCCTCCGGGGCCGCCACCCTTCCGGGGCCGCCACCCCTTCCGGGGCCGCCACCCTCCGAGGACGCCGCCCCTTCGAGTCCGGGCGACCGGCCGGCCCTTACCCCCGCCGCACCGGGTAGCGCAGGTGTGTCACACCGACCCCGGCGGTGACCGTCGGGTCGCCGAGGACGGCCGGTGCGGCGTCCAGATGGTCGAAGAGCCGGACGCCGGAGCCGAGCAGCACCGCCGCGATGTCGATGGCGAGCTCGTCCAGCAGCCCGGCGTTGAGCAGCTGCTGGATGGTGTCGGCGCCGTGCACGCCGACCGACTTCCCGCCCGCGGCGGCCTTGGCCTGGCGGACCGCGCTCTCGATCCCGTCGGTGACGAAGTGGACGGTGGAGCTGGGACGCGGCCACCCGTCGGGAATCTCGTGGGTGAGCACGAAGGCCCGTCCCCAGCCATGGTTGCCGCCCCAACCGCCCGCCTTGTCGAAGGTGCGGCGTCCGGTCAGGACGGCGCCGAGGCCGGAGGTCAGCTCGCGGACGTGCCCGGCGCTGGCCTCGGACATCCGGAACGTCATGACATCCGAGCCTCCCGCCCGGACCTCGACCTCCCCCGAGTGGAAGTACCAGTCGAACACCTCGTTCACGCCGTCGTCGGGGTCGGCGACGAAGCCGTCCAGCGACATGGACATGATGGCGATCAGCTGTGACATGACGCTCCTTCGGGCAGGACGGACGGTCGCCTCCCACCTCAGCACCTAATCCGGCGGCCCGCCAGGCTGCTCACCCGGAGGGCGGTGAGCGGTGCCACCGGCCTTCGCCCGCTGCCGCCGACGCGGGTCTTCGTCGCCTCGGCGCGCTCAGCGCGCCTTCGCGTCCAGGTAGGCCAGGATCGCCCTGACCCGGCGGTGTTCGTCCGGGGATTCGGGGAGCGCCAGCTTGGCGAAGATGTTGCCGATGTGGGTCTCGACGGTGCGCTCGGAGAGGAACAGCCGGCGGGCGATCGCGGCGTTCGAGGAGCCCTGCGCCATCTGGCCCAGGACGTCCAGTTCGCGTTGGGTGAGGCCGTCGAGCACCGAGGTCGAGCGTGCCGACCCGACCAGCCGGGCGACCACCTCGGCGTCCAGCGCGGTGCCGCCGGACGCCACCCGCGCCAGCGCGGAGAGGAACTCGTCCACGTCGAGCACCCGGTCCTTGAGCAGGTAGCCGATGGCGCCGCCGGCGACCAGCTCGACGCTGCGCCGGGTCTCGATGTGCTGCGACAGCAGCAGCACCGGCGTCGGCGGGTCCCACCGCCTGATCTCGATGGCCGCCTCGATGCCCTCGTCGTCGAGCGGCATCCGGACGTCCAGCACGGCCACGTCGGGACGGTGCGCGCGGACCTGGGCGACCGCGGCGGGGCCGGTCGCGGCCCGACCCACGATCTCGTGCCCGGCCGACTCCAGCAGGGCGGCGAGGCTCTCCCGGAACAGGGCGGTGTCCTCGCCGATCACGATCCGCACGGCAGCACCGCCTCCACGGTGGTGCCGCGACCGGGCGGCGAGTCGATCCGCAGCCGGCCGCCGGTCGCCGCCACCCGGTCGGCGAGGCCGACCAACCCGCCGCCGGTGCCGACCGGCGCAGCGCCGCCCTCGCCGTCGTCATCGATGCGCACCCGCAGCTCGTCGCCGGCCTGACGCACGGTGACCCGGATCCGCTCCGCGCCCGCGTGCCGCAGGGCGTTGGTGACCGCCTCACTGACCACGTAGTAGGCCGTGGTGGCCACCGGATCGGGCAGCTCCGGGGCCTGCACGTCGAGCTCGAGCAGTTCGGGCGCAACCTGGTCAGGTCGGCCAGGGCGGGCGCCAGGCCGTCGTCGAGTGCGCTGGGTCGCATCCCGTGCGCCAGCCTGCGCAGCTCGGCGACGGCGGTGGCCACCTCGGCCACGGCGGCGTCCAGTTCGTCGGTCAACCCGGCCGCCGGGCCACGCTGCAGCACCCGCAGCCGCATCCCCAGCGCCACCAGGCGTTGCTGGGCGCCGTCGTGCAGGTCGCGTTCCAGCCGTCGCCGTTCCGCATAGCCGGCCTGCAGCACCCGCTGCCGCGACTCCTCCACCTGGACGCGGGCATGCGCCAGCTCGGCACGCACCCGGACGGCGTCCAGCAACGGCGCGACCGCCCGGACCACGGACGCCGCGGGACGTGTCGTCCGGTCGGCGGAGGGCACCAGCAGGCCGATCCGCTCATGCCGGACGACCACCGGGACGCCGCCGGCGGCGACCGCACGCCCGTCCAGCCCGATCAGCTGGTCGGTGCCGGGGCTGAGGTGGGCCACCACCAGGCCTGGGTCGCGCAACGCCTCGCGCAGCACCCGCTGCAGGTCCTCCGGCTCGGCCGACCCGGCGTCCACCCGCCGCTGCAGCGCGGCCAGCGCCGTCAGCGCCCGGGCGCGGTCGGGATAGAGCAGCCGGTCGAACGCCCGTCGCACCCGGGGGCTGCCGCCACGGCGGCCAGGGTGAGCACCGCAACGGTGCCGATGGCGGCGATCGGGGACCAGTTGAGCAGGGTCAGTCCGGCAAGTCCGCTGGCGACCGACAGCACCGCCAGCACCATCGCGGTGAGCGCGGCCGCGGTGGCCGTGGCCACGGTGGCCCGGTCGATGTCGAACAGGTTAGGACGCAGGATGGCGGCAGCGATGCCGGCGGGGATGAGCAGGTAGCTGAGGGCCAGGCCGAGACCGACCAGGTCGGGCACACCGAGCACGAGGTAGCTGGCCCAGCACAGCAGCAGGGTCAGCGGCAGCGCGGTGCCGGCCAGCAGCACCCAGCGGAGCCGCAGCCGGTCGGCGTCCGAACTGTGCCGGTAGCGCACGATCGGTGCCGCGGCGCAGCAGATCAGCAGCGCCAGGAACGCCGCCAGCAGCGTGTACCCGATCGGGTTCAGGACGGCCTCCCACTGCGGCCGCAGCGCCAATGCCGCGCAGCCGGCGATGAAGCCCGCGACCACCACGGTCAGCGCCCAGCCGACGGCCTTCCAGCGGGGCGAGCCGGCACGTCCGTCCGGCACCAGCAGCAGGACGATCGCGAACGGCAGATAGAGCAGCATCCAGGTGCCGGCGAGCACCGGCGCCGCCTCGGCCGGCACGTTGGCGGCCGGCAGCACCGCACCCGCCGCGGCAAGCAGCGGTCCTGCCGGATGCCGGGGGGAGCGGGCGGCGACCAGCGTGCCCAGCACCAGGGGCACCGAGCTGCACAGGGTGAGCACCACCAGCGCCCCGATGTCCCGGACGGCCTCCGGTACCACCAGCAGCTGGGTCGGTTGCACACCGGCCCAGAACCCCCAGGCGACGCCCACCCCGACGCGCGGGAGCGTCCAGCCGGTCCGCCCGGCCGGCGACCGGACGCCCGAGGATCCAGCGCCGCTCATGGCGACAAGATAGGCCGCGCCGCGTCGCCGCGGTAGAGAAGTGCCGTGCCAGCACCCGGCACGGTGCCGTGCCGGCCCCGATCCCCGCCGGCGCCGCGGCCGGGACGCTGGACGGGTCGGCACACCGCCGGCCCGACCAAGGAGAACATCCATGACCACCACCACCGAGCGGCCCACCACCGCCGCGCTCGCCGCAGACCCGACGACCGGGCTGCGGCGCACCGTCGGCGCGATCACCCTGCCGCTGGCCTTCGCCTGCCAGCTGGTCTGCAACGTGTTGTACGCCCGCGCCGTCGACACCAGCGGACTGGACGACACCGGCTCCAGCGCCGACTCCCTCACCTTCTACGCGATGTTCCCCACCGAGATGATCATCGCCACGGTGTTCTCGCTGGCCGGCTCGCTGCTGGCCATCCCGGGACTGCTCGCCGCGCTGAGACTGCTCCGGGCCACCCGGCCGCGGCTGGCGCTGACCGCCGTCACGCTGATGATCGCGGGCTACGTGTGCTACTTCGGCATCGTCACGACGAACTTCGGCACCCTGGCGCTGGCTGTCGCCGGCGTGGACGCCGGGGCGGCCCTGGACGCCGGGCAGCAGCACCCGGCCGGGCTGTGGATCTTCGGCCTGTTCGTCGTCGGCAACCTGATCGGCACCCTGCTGCTCGGCCTCGCGGTCGTCCTCAGCCGCGACCTGCCCTGGCAGGCGGGTGCCCTGATCATCGGCTGGCCGGTCGGTCACGTGGTGAACATCGTGGTCGGCAACGAGTGGTTCGCGGTCACCGGGGGAGCGCTGCAGGTGATCGGCCTGAGCCTGCTGGCGCTCCGCGCGCTGCGCACTTCGGACGCCCGCTGGGCGGGGCTGGGCTGAGACCCGCCGCGTCCCGGCGCCGCCGCCACCGACCGTGCAGAAGCACGCACCCGCGACCTCGCCGACTCGCGGTCCGGCGGCGACGACCTCGCCGCAGCTACCACCCGGACGCCGCCCCAGGCGTCCGGGCGGGGTGCGTTTCGCGGTCCGGGCACGCGCGCCGGGGGGCCTCGATACGCTGGGAGGGCACCGGTGGAGAGCCGGACTCGAGGCGGTGGGACGCGCCGCCCGACCGCCGCCATCACCCACCCAGACCCCACCCGAGGACGCTGAATGTTCGCCTTCCTGGAGCAGTTCCCCATGCTCTTCTTCGCCCTGCTGCTGGTGCTCGGCGCGCTGCTCGGCCAGCTCCGCATCGCCGGCGCCACGCTGGGGCCGGCGGCGGTCCTGTTCGTCGCCCTGGGGTTGACCGCCTGGGGCATCACCCAGGGCGTCCAGCTGACCGTGCCGGAGGTGCTCGGGACGTTCGGCCTGATCCTGTTCACCTACACGGTCGGCATCATCTCGGGACCCAACTTCTTCGGCTCGCTGCGCCGCGGCTGGCCGGTGATTCTGACCACGCTCGGGTGCGTGGCCGTCGCCGCCGTGGTCGCCGCCCTCGCCGGCCGGGCGCTGGGCCTGCCGAACCCGGTGATCGCCGGAACCTTCGCCGGGGCGCTGACCAACACCCCGGCTCTCGCCGCAGCCGGCCAGGCCGCCGGCGACGCCCAGCTGCCGGCCGTCGGCTACTCGATCAGCTACCTGTGGGGCGTGGTCGGGATGATGCTGGCCGCGGCCTGGGCGCTGCGCCGGGGCGCACGCGACGGCAGCACGGCGTCCCCACGGCTGGAACAGCGCACCGTGCGGGTCGATCGCGACGACGGGGCCACCGTCGGAACGCTCCTTCGGCAGCATGCCGGGGCGGTCAGCGTGACCCGCATCAAGCACGCCACCGGACCGATGAGGGTGGCCTCGCCCGACGAGCCGCTCGACAAGGGCGACCTGATCAGCGTGATCGGTCCCGCCGACGAACTCGACTCGGTGGTCGACGAGCTCGGCCACGTCTCGTCGGTGGACATCATCGGCGACCGCACCGACCTCGACTCCAACCGGGTGACGCTGTCGATCGCCCGGTTCGCCGGTCGCGGCATCACCGACCTCGAACTCGGCGAGCGATTCGGCGGGCACGTCTCCCGAGTCCGGCGCGGCGACGTCGACATGATCCCGACCGCGGACCTGGTGCTGCAGCTGGGCGACCGGCTGCGGGTGGTCGCGCCGCGCGACCGGATGCTGGCGATCCGGGCCCATCTGGGTGACTCGGAGCGGGGCTTCTCCGACATCAACCCGCTCGGCCTGGCGCTGGGGCTGGCCGTCGGGATCGGCGTCGGGATGGTCCCGATCCCGCTGCCGACAGGAACCTTCACCCTCGGATCGGCGGCCGGCACCCTGCTCGCCGGCCTGGTGTTCGCCCGGGTCGGACGCGTCGGCCGGGTGCCGATCTCGATGTCGACCGCCGCCGCGCACGCCCTTTCCGCGCTCGGCATGCTGGTCTTCCTGGCCTACGCCGGCACCAAGGCGGGGCTGCTGTTCGCCGAGGCGATGGCGTCCAGCCTGGGCTGGAAGGTAGCGCTGCTGGGGTTCGTGGTCACCGCGGTGGCCGCCGCGGCGCTGCTGGCCGCCGGACGGCTGCAGCGCACCGACTGGGTGCAGCTGGCCGGCCAGCTGGGCGGCGCCCAGACCCAGCCGGCGCTGCTCGCGTTCGCCAACACCCGCACCGGCTTCGACAACCGGGTGTCGCTCGGCTACGCCCTGGTCTACCCGGCGGCGATGGTCGGCAAGATCCTGCTCGCCCAGTTGCTGGTGTTGCTCGGCTGACGATGCCGGGCGCATACGGCGTCCCGATCGGCCCGGCTGATTCCATCCATCGGACGGCATCCGGGCTGCTCGTATCCATCGTTACCTACGATCCCGTAGGCTGGCACCAGCTGTTCTCGAGCGCCGCCGGCCTGGGTCTCTCTGATTGAACGGTCACCGCTGAACCGTCACAGAAGAGAAAGAGAGTGCATGTCGGCCACTGATGCCCCCGCGCCCGTCCGTCCGACCCGCGGTGCCGCCGCCCGCGCCGAATGGGAGCGTCGCACCAACAGCTTCACCGAACTCGCCCAGCAGGTCCGCGCGGCCGGGCTGAACGACCGCACGACGGGCTTCTACCTCGTGCTGTTCGGTGGCCTGGTGGCCGCCCTCGCGGCGGCGTTGACCGGCATGGTGCTGCTCGGTGACTCCTGGTTCCAGCTGCTCATCGCCGCGGCTCTCGGGGTCCTGTTCACCCAGTTCGCCTTCCTCGGCCACGAGGCGTCGCACCGGCAGGTGTTCGCGGCCGGGCCGGCCAACGACCGGTTCGGACGGCTGCTGGCGACCGCCTTCGTGGGCATCAGCTACGCCTGGTGGATGACCAAGCACACCCGGCATCACGGCAACCCGAACCAGATCGGACGCGACCCCGACATCGCCCCGGGCTGGGTGTCGTTCACCGACGCAGACGCCGAGCACGCCACCGGCTTCCAGGCCTGGATCACCCGCCGGCAGGGGTGGTTGTTCTACCCGCTGATGCTGCTGCTCGGCCTCGACCTGCACCAGGCGTCGATCCGCAGGCTGTTCCGGCCCGGCAAGCTGGAGGGCCGGGCGCTGGAGCTGAGCCTGATCGGCGTCCGGTTCGCGCTGTACCTCGGGCTGGTGTTCTGGGTGATGCCGATCGGACTGGCGTTCGCCTTCCTCGGCGTCCAGCTCGGCGTGTTCGGCCTCTACATGGGCATCAGCTTCGCCCCGAACCACATCGGCATGCCGATCGTTCCGCACGGGGTGAAGCTCGACTTCCTGGACAAGCAGGTGATGACCTCGCGCAACGTCTCCGGCGGGTGGTGGGCGACGGCCCTGATGGGCGGGCTCAACTACCAGATCGAGCACCACCTGTTCCCGGGCATGCCCCGTCCGCACCTGCATCGGGCCCGGGTGCTGGTCCGCCGGCACTGCGCGCGGTACGGCGTCCCCTACGTGGAGAACAACCTCGGCGCGGCGCTGACCATCGTGGTCCGCTACATCGGCGACGTCGGCTGGGCGGCCCGGCACAGCTTCAGCTGCCCGGCCGCGGCCAGCATGGGCCGCGGCTGAACGCTCGACGCGGGCATGGAAATGGGGACGGACCGGCTGGTCCGTCCCCATTGTCGCGTCAGGGTCAGAGCGCCCGGATGTTGGCGGCCTGCATGCCCTTCTGGCCGCGCTCGGTGTCGAACTCGACCTGCTGGCCCTCGTAGAGGTCGCGGCGACCGCGACCCTCGATCGCGGTGAAGTGCGCGAAGACGTCGGCGGAGCCGTCGTCGGGAGCGATGAAGCCGAACCCCTTCTCGGAGTTGAACCATTTGACAGTGCCAGTGGCCATGTCGGTATTTCCTTCTGTGGTGCGTGGACCGCGGGATGCGGTCCGGGTGACCACCCCGACGGCGCCGGGGTGGGGAATCGTGGGTGGGTGGGCGGCGGGAGCCGCACCGATGATCTGGGTCGGGACGGCTGACCTGGCGGTCAGCCGCACCGATGGTTCGCCGGCCTCCCGGAGGGAGGTCGCCGATTGACCGGCATGCCGATCCGTGCGAATGGGGAAAAGGGTGACTCGCACGGAGAGTCAGCCTACCATCGCTGACCGGGTGCCGATTCCCCGCGGCGAGGTCGGATGTGCGTGCAGACGCGTGGTCGGCGATCCGCCACCCGAGGTCGCGCGGCTCCGGGCACGTTGCGCGGGTCCCGGACCCGCGCAACGTGGGCCAACCCGCGCAACGTCGGTCGACTCACCATGTCGGTCGACTCACCATGTCGGTCGACTCACGTGCCGGTCGACTCGCGCGACGTCGATGGGCGTGCGCCACGGCGGACCTCGGTGCCGCCACCACCGCCCTCGGGTCATGCGATTCCGGGGTCTGGCGCCGACTGTGCGATGATGGTCGGCAGGGCGCGACAGTCGCAGCCCGGCATCGCACCACTTTCCGCACCGCGCCGGCGGGTATCCGCCGAGGATCGCGAGCGGACCTTGGACCGTGGTGAACCTTCTTCGAAAGCAGTTTTTTCGTGTCACGAAACGAGTCCGCCCCGGCGACCTTCGCGTCCCTGGGCGTCCCTTCGGCCCTGCTCGCCCCGCTCAGCGCGCGCGGCATCGCCGACCCCTTCCCGATCCAGCGGGCGACCCTGCCCGACACCCTCTCCGGCCGGGACGTCCTGGGCCGCGGCCGGACCGGCTCCGGCAAGACCCTGGCGTTCGCGCTGCCGCTGGTCGCCCGGCTGGCCCGGCTGGTGCCCTCGGCGTCCGGCATCGCGCCGCGGACGCGTCCGGGCGCGCCCCGGGGCCTGGTGCTGGCCCCGACCCGGGAGCTGGCCAACCAGATCCTGGAGACCCTCGAGCCGCTGGCCAAGGCGGCCGGACTACGGGTGATGACCATCTTCGGCGGCGTCGGACAGGCCCGTCAGGTGCAGCAGCTGCGGGCCGGCGCCGACATCGTCGTGGCCACCCCCGGACGCCTCGAGGACCTGATCGGCCAGGGTCACGCCAAGCTCGACGCGGTCACCGTCACGGTGCTCGACGAGGCCGACCACATGGCCGACCTGGGCTTCCTGCCGGCGGTCACCCGCATTCTCACCGCGACCCCGCGCGAGGGGCAGCGGCTGCTGTTCTCGGCGACCCTCGACAACGGCATCGACAAGCTGGTCAAGCGGTTCCTGGACCGGCCGCTGGTGCACAGTGTCGACGGCGCCGAGTCGCCGGTCACCGCGATGACCCACCACGTGTTCCTGGTCGCCGACGCCGCCCAGAAGCGGGCGATCGTCCGCGAGCTCGCCGCGGGTACCTCGCGGCGGCTGCTGTTCACCCGCACCAAGCACCAGGCCCGCCGGCTGGCCCGCGAACTCACCGCGGACGGCGTCCCGGCGGTCGAGCTGCACGGCAACCTGTCCCAGAACGCCCGCGAGCGAGGGCTCAAGGCGTTCGCCGACGGCCGGGTGCGGGTGATGGTCGCCACCGACATCGCGGCCCGCGGCATCCACGTCGACGAGGTCGAGCTGGTCGTGCACGTCGACCCGCCGGCCGAGCACAAGGCATACCTGCACCGCTCCGGGCGGACGGCGCGGGCCGGCAACGACGGGGACGTGGTCACCCTGGTGCTGCCCGAGCAGCGTAAGGATTTCGCCGCCCTCGCCCGGGCGGCCAAGATCACCGTGCAGCCCACCCCGGTCCGGGCCGGCGATCGGCAGATCGTCGAGGTCGCCGGCGAGGTGGCGCAGCGGGTGTCGGTGGCGGAGATCCCCGACGAGGCCGCCCAGGTCGTGTCCGACCCGGCGCGCTCCGGCGGTGCCGGCAGGTCGGCTGGAGCCGGCCGCTCCGGTGGCGCCGGCAGGTCGGCCGGCGGGTCGGGTGGTCGCGGTCAGCGCCGGCGTGGCGCCGGTGCGGGCTCCCGCACCGACTCCGGCTCGGGCCGCGGTGTCGTCGCTCCGATCGCGTCCAGCAGGCGTGGGGACGCGGTGGTCCAGCTCTCCCGGCAGGGCAGCGGACGCGGGCGCCGGCGTCCGGGAACGCGGCTGTCGGCCTGAGTCCTGGCGGGGTCGTCAGGCTGTCCGACCCGGACCGCCCCGACCAGACCGAGATCGGCGAAGACCGAGAAGTCGTCGTCCCGCGTGATACCGGCAAACGGGAGCGCGGCTGGGGACGTGCCGTCAGAAGCGTCGGGTCCGCACTGCCCACTCGGTGGCAGAATCTGCGCATGGCGGACGTCCGGTCCACGCTCACGCCCCGGGAGCGGGCGGTGCTCGAGCTCGTCCGGCAACGTTGGACGAACGCCGAGATCGCCCGGGAACTGGTGGTGTCGGTGCGCACCGTGGAGACCCACGTGTCGTCGCTGCTGCGCAAGCTCGGGGCGGCCGATCGGCGCGCGCTCGGCCGGGCGGCGGACCCAGTCACCGGCCCCGCTCGCGCCACCGCCGCTCCGACGGGGTCGCTGATCCGGTTCGTCGAGGTCGCCCACGGCGTCCGGTTGGCGGTGGCGGAGAGCGGCGGCACATCGACGACGCTGGTGAAGACCGCGACCTGGCTCACCCAGGTCGACAAGGACACCGAGGCCAGTCCGATCTGGGGCCACTGGGTGCGTGAGCTCGGTGCCCGCTACCGCTACGTGCGCTACGACCCGCGCGGCTGCGGACTCTCCGACCGCGATCTGGCCGGCTGCGACCTGACCGACCTCGACCTGTGGATCGACGACCTGCGGCGCGTCGTGGACTCGCTCGGGGACGAGCCGGTCTCGCTGCTCGGGCTGTCCCAGGGTGGGCCGGTGGCGTTGGGTTTCGCCGCCCGCTACCCGCAACGGGTGCGCCGGCTGGTGCTCTACGGCACCTACGCCCGGGGGATGCGGCGCCGTGACGATCCGGTGCAACTGGCCGAGTCCGACGTGAAGGTGGGCATGGCGCGCATCGGCTGGCAGATGGAGAGTGCCGAGTTCCGGGAGAACTTCGGACGCGCGTTCGTCCCGGACGCCGGCCCGGATGAGATCGCCTGGTTCAACGACCAGCTGCGGACCACCACCACACCGGAGAACGCGCCGTTGCTGGAGGGTGCGTTCCATGGCCTCGACGTGACCGAACTGGCCCGGAGCGTGACCGTGCCCACCCTCGTGCTGCATGCCACCGGAGACCGCGGCGTGCCGTTCGAGGAGGGACGGTTCCTGGCCGGGCTGATCCCCAACGCCCGCTTCGTCGCGCTGAACAGCCGCAATCACGTGCTGCTGCAGCGCGACATCGCCTTCGCCCAGTTCCTGGACGAGGTGCAGCGCTTCCTCGCCTGACCTCGGCGTTGCCTCGAGCCGGCCGTCTGGGCAGCCTTCCCGCCTCCGGATTCTGAAATCGACCTCAGAGTCGACGCCCGCCTTGGGTCGGCTCGCCTCCCGCGCGGCTGCGAGCGGTGAACCCTTTGGCCACTCTGAGGTCGATTTCAGAATGATCGCTGATAGCACGGTGGTCCCGGGCTCGTCGGCCGAGAGCAGCCGAGCGGGGAGCTCCCTCCGTGGTTTCCACGGAGCCAGGAGTTCCGTGCCGGCCCCGGATGTGCGACGAGTCCGAGCCGGGTGACAGTGGGTGAGCCAACCCACGCAGCAGGAGGAACGACGATGACACTCACCGACCAGCCCATCCGCAACGGCGTCGATGTCGAGACGCTGTTCGCCACCATCGACGCCGTGAAGGCCAACCCGCAGATCGCGGCGTTCCAGTTCCGGGCGAGCAATCAATGGCTCAGCGGCACGAACAGCCGCACCACGATCCACTCCTTCTACGGGGCGATGCAGGAGCTGACCCACGTGGAACCGCGCAGCTATGACGCCGACCATCCCGCCGTGCTGACCGGCAACGACCGTGGCTCCACCCCGGTGGAGTTCCTGCTGCATGCCCTGGCCGCCTGCCTGACGGCGGGCCTGGCGAACATCGCGGCCGCCCGCGGCGTCCGGCTCTCCGAGGTGACCTCGACGGTCGAGGGGGACATCAACCTGATGGGCCTGCTCGGCCTGGATCCCGCGGTCCGCAACGGGTTCCAGGGCGTCCGGGTGTCGTTCCGGCTGCGTGGCGATGACCCCGAGGCATTGCGCCGTGTCTTCGATCAGTCGGTCGCCCGCTCGGCCGTGCTCGACGCGCTCACCAACGGTGTCCCGGTCACCTTCGACGTCGACGCCGGCTGATTCGGCGTCCGAGCCGGCGGCCCGACGACGGGAGGCATGATGACCGGCACACACCCCGACGTGGTGATCGTCGGTGCCCGGGCCGCCGGCGCCGCCACGGCGCTGCTACTGGCCCGGGCCGGGCTGTCCGTCGTCGTGGTGGACCGGGAGCGGCCGGGTTGCGACACCCTGTCCACCCATGCGCTGATGCGCGGAGCCGTCGTGCAGCTGCAGCGGTGGGGGCTGCTGGACGACGTGATCGGGGCCGGCGCCCCGCCCATCCGGGAGACCACCTTCCACTACGCCGACGAGTCGGTGTGGTTGCCGATCAAGCCCGGCGGCGGGGTGGACGCCCTCTACGCGCCCCGCCGGACGGTGCTCGATCCGCTGCTGGTCGAGGCCGCGCGACAGGCGGGCGCCGTCGTCCGGTACGGCGAGACGCTGGTCGGCCTGCGCACCCGCTCGGGCCGCGTGACGGGGGTGGAGGTCCGCGGACGCGACGGCCGGGTCGAGGCGATCCACGCGCCGCTCGTCATCGGTGCAGACGGACGCCGCTCGACGCTGGCCCACCTGGTGGAGGCACCGATCACCCATCGGGCCGGCTTCACCACCGCGTGCGCCTACGGGTACTACCGGGGACTGCCGTGCGCCGGCTACGAGTGGGCGTACCGGACGTCCGGGATGGCCGGGCTGATCCCCACCAACGACGACGCCATCTGCGTGTTCGTCGCCCAGCGACCCGGACGCCTCGGACGCGGGCGCGCGGGACTGGAGGCCGCGCTGGCGGACGCCTCCCCGCATCTCGCGGACCGGGTGCGCTCGGCCGAACCGGCGTCCCCCGTCCGCACCTTCGTGGGACAGCCGGGCCACCTTCGTCGCGCCTGGGGACCGGGCTGGGCGCTGGTCGGGGACGCCGGCTCGTGGAAGGACCCGATCAGTGCGCACGGCCTGACCGACGCGCTCCGGGACGCCGAGCTGCTGGCCGACGCGGCCGTCCGGGTGCTGGCGGAGGAGGCGTCCGAGACCGAGGCGTTCGGGTACTACCAGGCGATCCGCGACCGGCTCACCCTGCCGATCCTCACCGGCAGCGCGGAGATCGCCGCGATGGAATGGGACGACGACCGGATCCGGGTGCTGCTGCGGGCGCTGAATCTGGCGATGAACGAGGAACTGCGCGTCATCGAGCAGTTCGACGCGTCCGAGGACGCGGTGCCTGCGGGTCGCCGCTGAGTGCCGCAGGTGCGCGCCGCGTCCAGGTGGCCGGCGGTTGCGGCCGGCGGGGCGCCCCTTCGGGTCGGGCTGGCCGCCCTGCCGAGGTCGGACTCGGTGGATCCCCGCGGGCTGCGTCGGTGTCGTGACGACGGGACGCCGGCAACGGCACAACTGGACACGAACCGGCGCGCGGTCGGTCCCGGTAGCGTTCCAGCATGACCGATCCTCAGGACCCATTCAGGAGCCTGCTCGGCATCGCCGCATTCCGCCGGGGCGACCCCTACGAGGAGCTCGAGGAGCGCGTCCGAAGGCCGCACTGGGAGATGGCGGCGAACGTCCTGCACAAGGCGCGTGCGGTGCTGGCCGCCGACCCGGCGAAAGCCGGACGGTACGTCGACACGGCGCTACGGCTGCCCCGTGACGAGAGTGAGCAGCAGACGCCGGCGGCGCTCGAGGCGCACATGATGCTGTACAACCTGGTCACCGACGCTGCCGAGCTCGACGAGGGCGACGCGGCGTGGCTCGACGCGGCGATCGAGGTGATGGAGGCGTCCGGGCCGGTGCTCGCCCCGGAGATGCGGGTCGTGCTGCACAGCATCGGGCACGACTACCAGTTGCCGCCGGCGGAACTGCCCATCTTGCGCGCGGCCCTCACCCGGGTCACGCCCGGCCCGACGCTGGATGATCAGGATTTTCCGGACGAGCTGCTGAAGGAACGGATCCTGGAGGTGCTGGCGCTCTGCGATCGGTACGCGGATGCCCTGGCGGAGCGCCTCCACCGCTACGATCCGTAGACCCCTGGCAGTGCGATCCATCCGTGGTCAGCGTGAGTCGCTGGTGGACCCCTATCCGGGCCTTGTTGCCGAGATCCGCGATGCCGCAGCGAAGGCCGCACCGTGACGAGGCGACCGATGTTCTCCTCCAGCGCCGCTTGTGGGGCCGACGGTGCGCGCCCCACCGTCGGGGTGAAGTCACTTGGTGCGGACGACGCCGGGCGAAGTGCCGATGGCGCGGATGATCGCCGTCGCAGCGTAGGGCCACGGAATGCGCTCCTGCTCGAGCCGCAGGTCGCCCGCGCGCAGCAGCTCCAGAGCCCGGGTCTCGCCTGCGGTGAGGTGCCCGACCGATCCTCGTCGCGGCGTCGGGTCGGCGACGGCGAGGTGGCCGAACCGCTGGAGCACCTCGGCGCCCATCAGGACGGACTCGGTCTGTGGCAGCACGGCCCGCAGTGCGCCGAGGATCGCCAGGCCGTGGCTGTCGAGGTCGCCCCAGTACAGCACTCGCGAGCCGGCGATCCAGGGCACGGTGGCGAGTTCGGTCGCTGCCACCGTCTGCAGGTTCTCCGAGATCAACACCCATCGCGGACTCCAGGCGAGGTGGGCCAACTCGCTGGTCGGCGCGTTGAAGTCGAGCAATTCGCCGGCTATCGACGCATCCAGCACCCTCACCCGGAACCGCCGGGCCTCGCGCCGCAGACCGAGATCGGTGCTGCCGGTGTGCGCGGCCACCAACCGCTGGACCAGTGAGGAATGCCGCTCCAGCCACTTGGTGTCCACCCCCTCGATCGGGAGCTGGCGGCCGAACAGGCCCGACTCCGGGTGGGCGAGGAACCACTCCACGACCGCGCATAGTCGCCGCTCGTCGCCGTCCGTCAACCGGAGCAACGATGCCGCCAGGCCGGGCAACGCCTCGACCACGGCTGCGGTCGGCCAGCGGCTCCGGAGCCGTCCGCCGATTCCCGACAACCTGCGCCAGGGTATCGATGCGCCGGCCAGAGCCGCGACGGCGTCGGCGCCGCGTACCCTGACGCTGGCCGGCAGCTGTTGGGTGCCCAAACTGCGCCAACGCACCTGACGCCAGCTGAGGTCCACGCCCGACGGCAGCATCGCCGCCCGCCAACCGCCCGCCCACCGGATCACGGCGGCGGTGTCGGCGGCGGCGATCGTCTCGGTCGGCGGCTGCAGGGGATAGCCGAGTTCCAGGCCGGCGCCGAGGTCGTCGCTACCCAGCCAGCGGCGATGGCCGGCCCGATACTTCACCGCCGCCCACGCCTTCAGCTCGGCCACGTTCCTCACACCGCATTCTCCTGGCGTCTCGCGCGGGACGGCTCGGTCAGGGACGGCCGGGCCGGCGTCGGCTGAACGAGTGACTCCTGGGCTGGGGTCGGCTGAACCAGTGACTCCTGGGCCGGGCGGGCAGAGTTGGCATCCTCGCTCGGGGTCTGCGCCGTCTGCTCGGCGTCGTCGAACAGCATCACCTCGAACCGCGACCCGACACCCGGCTCGTTGAGGACGACCGCTGCGCCACCGACGTAGTCCTCCAGCGTTTGCAGCATCTTCAGCGGGGTGGCCAGCACCAGTTGGAAGCCGAAGCTGCGGAAGACGTCCAGGCCCGCCCGGGTGAACGCCGGGTCGGTCTTGTCGAACGCCTCGTCGAGCACGACCAACCCGTAGTTGGGTTGATCGTCGCCGTCACGGGCCAGCTGGTAGCGCAGCGCGGCGGCGAGGCAGAACACCACCAGCTTCTGCCGTTCGCCGCCGGACAAACCGCCGGCGCCGGTGTACAGATCGACCACCCGGCCGTCCCGTTCCCGCACCTCGGCGACGAACTGCACGTGCAGCCGGGTGTCCAGGCACTGGTTGCGCCAACGCTGATTGGCCGGCTCCGACGAGGCCAGCCGGGTCAGCAGGTCGCGCAGCACCACGAACCGCTGCTCGGCGGCGATGCGCGCCTCGGCACTCAGGTCGGAGCCGAGGGCGTCCTCGAGCGACCCGGAGGTGATCTCGGCGAGCGTGCGCAGGAAGTCGGTCACCTCGGGCAGCCGGCGGTCGTCGACCCGGACGTGCAGATGTCTGCCGGGGGCGAACTCGGTGCGCAGCAGGGACGCGTTGATCGGATCGACCCGCTCGCGGATCTCGCGTCGGGAGTTGTTCAGCACCTGTGCGATCGCGCCGATGTTGTTGCGCGACTGGCCCTGCAGCAGGTCGAAGAAGCGGTCCTCGAACTCCGGCAGACGGTCGGCGCGCAACCCGTCCAAGATGGTCAGGTAGTCGGGCAGGAAGTCGGCCTGGATGGCCAGGTCGGCGGCGCGGGCCGGCCAGTTCTGCTTGTAGTCCTGCATGATCCGCTCGGTCCGCCGGTGGTTCTGTTCGAGCCGTCCGGTGACCCGCTGGGTGGCAGCCACCAGCTCGGCGCTGACCGTTCGGGCGGCGACCTCAGGGTCGTCGGACGCCGCCTCGAACCGGGTAGTCAGGGCGTCGCGGGTAGCGACGGGTACCGGCTGTAGTTGGCCGAGCTCTTCGCTCCAGCTTGTGCGTCGATCGGTGAGGGCTTCCCATCGATGTTGAGCGCGGGACTGCTGGGTGATCAGGCCGCGTTGCACGTTCTCGGCGTCGGTGACCGCGTGCTCGGCAGCCTCGAAGGCGTTGACCGCTGCCGCCAGATCGACATTCGTGGCACGAAGCTTCGCGGCCCGGGCGCGGGTGAGTTCCAGCTGGTCGGCCACCCCGGCGCGGTCGAGGTCGGCCCACTCCCATGCTGCCAACTGCCCGAGCTGGCCGGCCTGCTCCTGCTTGGCGTCGCGGCGCTGTTCGGCGTGGTCGCGCTGATTACGGGCGCCCTGTTCGGCCTCGCGCGCCTCGGCGATCGCGGCCTGCAGCGCGTCCCTCTTGGCCGCCGTGGACGAGCCCAGCGCCCAGTGCCGGCGGTCGTCGACCCGCGTCCGGTCGTCCTTCTCATGCCGGGTCGCCGAGTGCCTCACCTGGCCGGTCCGGGTGACGCCGCGCTGCACCGCCCGCAACTCGGCTACCGAGTCCACGCAGGCGTAGTCGAACCGCGCGGCCAGCGTCGACCGCAGCCAACCGGCGAACTCGGAGTCGACCACCGCCAGCCGCAGGGTGAGCGAGCGGGAATCGGACGGGGCGCCCGCCTCGCGATGGACCGACGGCACCCGGTCATAACGCAGCCGCAAGCCGAGATGGCGCTGCTCGATCAGTTCGCTGACGTGCGGGTACAGGTCGTCGGGCACCAGCAGGGTGCGGGCGAACGAGAACAGGACCCGCTCGATCGCGCCGGTCCACTCGGCGTGTTCGGGACGCACCGCCAGCAGCTCGCCGGCGAACGGCAACCGTTCGCGAGACACCCCGGTCGAGCGCAACAGGTCGTCGCGAAGCGCGAGCAGCCCGGGATCGATCGTCGAGCGTTGCCGGTCCAGGCTCTCCAGCTCGGTCTCCAGGCGCCGGAGTTGCTGGTGGGCGTCGGCGTGCGCCCCGCTCAACGAGTAGCGCCGCTCCTTCTGCTCGGTGGTCTCGGCCAGCTCGGTGAGCCGCGCCGACACCCTGAGCTGGAACGGGTCCCAATCGGCACCGGCGTCGGGCAGGGAGAGCCCGCAGCCGGACGCCAACTGCTCGGCCCGGGCGCGCTGCCGGGTGACTCGATCCAGTCGCTCGGTGAGCTCGTCGGTGTTGCGGTCGAGGGTGGCGAGCTCCTGGCCGCCGAGCCCGTCGACGGCACTCTTGGCGGCGTCGCGGTCGCGGCGTCGTTCGGCGAGCGCGGCGTCGGCGCGCTGCACTTCCTGCTCCAGACCGGCCAGGGTGTCGGCCAGTCGTTCGGCTTCGGCGGCGGAGCGCTGCAGGTGCAACTCGAGCCGGACGGCGTCCAGATGCAGCTGCTCCTCGGCGAGCGTGGCCTGGCGCGACTCCAACTCGCGATGCTCCGTGGCGATCTGCTGCAACGGTTGCAGCGTCTCGACCTGACGCCGGGCGTCGACGACGGAGGCGTGCGCGGCCGCCAACTCCTGGAACTGGGCGATCGCCTGCTGCACCAGGTCGAAGGTGTCGGGGGCGTCGAGCATGAACTCGCGCAACAGCGTGTCGAGGCTGGTCAGGCTCTTGGCGGACTGGGTCTTGTGCAACAGCCGCTGCGCCTGGTCGGACGCCAACCCGAGCCGGCGCTGCAGCCGGGCCGCGAACGGAGGGTAGGTGGGGGAGACCGGCCAGCCCGCGTGCGCCGCCTTCAGCTGGCGCTGCTGCAACCCGTTCTCGGCGTACGGGGCCAGCGAGAGCAGCTCGACAGACTCGTCGGCGAGCACGAACAGCGAGTTCACATCGGTAACGGCGTTCGCTCCTCGGGGCAGGTGGAGCAGCCGGATCAGGGTGGTCAACCGGCCGTCACCGGCGTCGAAGGTCAGCGCGACACCGCTCCAGGTCGCACCCGGCCGCAGGTAGGCGGTCGCGACCTCACCGCTCTCGGCGTCCGCCTCACGCTTGTGCGCGCCGCGCACGTAGGACACCAGCGAACGGGCCCGGTCGGTGACGCCGCCCTCCTGCGCGGCGGCGTTGAACTGCAGCCACTTCGGGTGCACGAGGACCGCCGCCAACGCGTCCAGCAGTGAGGACTTGCCCGACCCGGACGGCCCGGTCACCAGCAGTCCCGACCGGGGCACGACCAGATCGAAGGCGCCGTTGAAGGTGCCCCAGTTCACCAACTGCACCCGCCGCAGCCGGTGCTGACCCTCGAACGTCATACCCCGCCGCCTTCACTCATCGGAGCGTCGCCGTCGCCGGGTTCCGTGACCCCCGCCAGGGCGCGTAGTTCGCGCGTGACGGCCAGCACCTGGTCGGCGTCGAACACCATCGCCAGGATCGGCGAGATCTCGTAGCGCCCCTCCTCGGCGGAACTGAGCAGCACCGAGTTCTTCTTCAGCTTCTCCACCGAGGCGTTCACCCGTTTGGCGAAGGTGACCCGGTCGGTGCTGCTGGCCGCGGCGTACACCCCCAGGTGGTCGTCGATCTCGTCGCGGCCGACGAACACCCGGCCCTCCGCCGCCTCCGCCCGCAGCAGCAGGTCGCGCAGGTGCAGCACCAGGGCGGTGTCGATCAGGGTCAGCGGGGCGCTCCGGATCACCTTCGGCAGGTCGCCGTCGGGGTCGCTGCGGTTGCGGACGAAGGCCAGCCCGGCGTCGGAGTCGATGACCAGCTCGAGGAACAGGTCGGCCAGCCGCTGCCTGATCACGGGTTCGTCGGCGAGCAGCGCCGGCCACAGCCGCGGGTGCCGGTCGCGCATCAGATACGGCCCCTGCAGCAGTTGGACCAGCGCCCGGCTGGTCGACTCGGGCAGGCTGCCGGACGGCGCCGGGGAGTCGGTCTCGTCACGCGCGGCAGCGGGCAGGATGTCGTCATAGGCGCGCCGGGCGTTCATGCCGTCCTCCACTCGTCGGGAACATCGTGGAAAACGTAGCGGGCGACACTGACAGATCTCGGCGCACCGGTTACCGCACGCCAGGTCAGGTCCTCGACCCCGTCCGCTCGGCTGCCGGCGCTGTGCGCGAGCAACAGCAGGCCGACCACCGACGCCAGGCCCTGGCTGGCCGGATGTTCGCTGAGCACGTCGGCGATGCTCGCCACCGGACGCCGGCGCAGCACGTCGACCACGGCTCCACGGAGTTCGGCGAAGTCGATCTCGCTCTCGCGCACCTGGCGTCGCAGCAGGGCCAGGTCGAGCGGC
Source organism: Micropruina sp. (assembly GCA_044224095.1). Lineage (GTDB taxonomy): Bacteria > Actinomycetota > Actinomycetes > Propionibacteriales > Propionibacteriaceae > Micropruina. The sequence goes on from JBGALC010000048.1 coordinate 24,528, forward strand.
GCGGCGACATGCTCGGTCACCGGCTGGGCGGTACGGATGTCGGCGGGGTTGTGCAGGCTCCACGAGCTGATCGAGCGGATCGGGACCGAACTGGAGTCCAGCACGTACCCGGACGGGTCGAACAGCCGAGCCACCCGGGACGCCGCCACCGCCGCCGACTGGGCCTCCGCGAGCGCTGTAGCCAGCCGCCGGTGTTCTCGGTAGGCGTGGGTCTCGACGAACCGCCGCAGGCTGCGCGAGAACCCGGTCATCACCTGGCGCACGCTGGTGCTCTCCCGCTGCAGGGTGGTCAGCAGCCGGCGCAGGAACACCACCTCGTCGCGGGTCAGAGCCGCGGTGAAGTCGCGGGACAGCACGCTGTCGACCGCCTGATCGAGAGCGACCGCTTGCTCGGGGTCGAGGACCAGCGAGTGGAAGGCGGCGAAGGTGCGCCCGGCTTCGGAGTTCTCCAGCAGATCGACGCCGGCGAACACCTCGTCGAGGATGTCCCCACGTGACCCGGACTGGCCGATGATCTGTTCCCGCAGCCCTCGGTTGAGTTCCTCCAGGGCGGCGCTGACCTGGCCGAAGTCGTCCGGTATCTCTGCGGCCAGGTGCAGGATCTCCGTCAGCTGCTCCAGCGCCAGGTCGTCGCTCAGCGGTGTGTAGCGTCCGGCTTCGACGGCGGCGATCTCGGCGTCCAGCAGATCGCGTTGACGCTGCAGCGTCTCCAGCCTGGACGCCTGTTCGGGGTCGGTGTCGATCGCCAGGCGTCCCAGCAGCTCGGCGAGGTTGCCGAGCCGGGACGAGGTGACCGCGGAGTGCGGCGACTCCAGGTCTGCCGCGAACCGCAGCGCGCGGGCGGTGGCCGGCGACGGTTCGATGATCTCCTCGCGGGCCTCCCCGGCGCGGCGGATCAGGAGCCCCTGCCGCACCCACTCCGACAGATAGTCCTGGGCGGTGCGCGGGAGGTCGAAGCCGGCGTCGCGCAAGACGTCCAGATCGTCGGAGAGCAGCTCCAGGAATTCCGCGGACGGCCAGCTGCGCCGGGTGCCGGTGAAGCGTTCGGCGAGCACCGCCACCAGTACCGGCAACAGATCGGCGCGCAGCAGGGCCAGACCCGCATCGGTGTCCCGTAACCGCCGCAGCCGCGCGGCCCGTGCCACAACTCGATCACTGCTCATCATTCTCCGAACCTCGCCAACAGGGTAAACGGCGTCGCCGACAGTTCCGGTGAGCGTGCGCGATCCGGTCGGGGAATGCCAGGGACGATCATCCGGGCCGGTGGCCGGTCCTTCCATCGCTGAGCGGGTTCGGCTCGTCGAGAGTTCCTGTTCGGCCTGCCGGGGCGGCCGCGCCGTTCGGTGGACGTCCTTATGTCTCAATCATTGCGACATCGGTGGTCGGCATCTACCCTGGATGTCCTAATGATTAGGACATAAGGACATCGCCATGCCAACCATCTTCGAGCCGCCCGACCTGGGACTCGACGATCTGGCCGTCATCGCCGAGATAGGCCAGATCCGCGAGCGCCTGGCATCGGTGCTGCGCATCCCCAAGCGGTGGGATGGGGGCCTGCGGCGGACGGCTCAGGCGCGGGCGATCCAGGGCTCCAACAGCATCGAGGGCTACACGGTCAGCGATCA
>JBGALC010000049.1:0-25461 GCA_044224095.1 Micropruina sp.
ACGTACCAGTGGCGCCTGCAATATCGTCAGACTTGAAAGTTGTCGTGCCATTGTCCTATGAGTCTTCCGGCCAGGATGGCCCCGGTCGTCGAGTGACCCAGCCCGACGACATGACCAAGGCCATGCACGATCGCGACGGATCCCCCAGTCGAGCCCCGAGTGCCTGGGACTGCCGGTCCGGACGTGGGTCCCAAGATCATCCTCAAGCGCCCATCCTGCCCTCCGACAAGGGCCTTCGCCACTCCGCTCGCGCCGTCCGGCGATGGACTTGTCATCGGCGGGCGTCAAAGGTGAGCGGCCGCGGAACCTCGAAGAGTCACGCGCGTGAGAAGCTGCCCCGTCCGCCCTGCGAGCCGGCGCCCCGACGCTGTGCCACCATGTGGAAGTGTCCAAGCGACGCAAGCGAGTCAGACCACGCCGATCCGGCCGAGAGGCTGGTCACGCGGGCCCCGCGGGTTACCGCTCCCGGCCCCGCAGGCCGGCGACGATTTTGCTTCTCTACTGCTGCATTGGTGTCGGCTTTGTGGTTGTGGTGCTGACGTTCTTCGTGATCAATCGTGTTCCTCAAGAGCAGTGGTGGCTTCTTGACTCGTTGGCCGTCCCATTCAGAACGAACACTTTGCCGGTCGTCGCCGCCGTGTTCGCGGCGTTCGTCCTCGCGGGATGTGTTCACTCAGTCGTGAATGACTATCTGCACAACCGTCGATCTCGAAGGCGAACTGCGCCGAGGCAGTAGCAAATCGACTACGCCTCCCCCAACAAGAACGACCGCCGGCGGATCAGGATCACCACTGACCTCGTCGCGAGGAACAACCGACCGGCGTCGCGGTCGCGTCAACCGGCTCATCCGATTTGCGGGTGTAGTTGGGGTCTGAATCCACCGGTCTCGAGGAGACTGCGGGCTATGTAGTTGGTCAGGTTCCGGAACCCCAACGCGGAACCGCGGAGGTGCTCCAGCCTCCCGTTAATCGCCTCGCTGGGACCGTTCGACGTTCCCGGCCGTTCGAAGTAGGCGAGCACGTCGGCGGCGCGCTTCTTGAGTGTGCGGTTCACCGAGACCTACGACTGGCAGCAGGGGGTGTTCGTGGGGGCGACGGTGAGCTCGGAGCAGACCGCCGCGGCCGAGGGCACCGTCGGAGCGCTGCGCCGGGACCCCTTCGCGATGGTGCCGTTCTGCGGTTACAACATGGCCGACTACTGGGCGCACTGGCTGGCCATGGGCGAGCGGCTGGGTGCGCATGCACCCCGGGTGTTCCAGGTGAACTGGTTCCGCAAGGGCGCCGACGGCCGGTTCCTCTGGCCGGGCTTCGGCGACAACGCCCGGGCGATCGAGTGGGCACTGCGCCGGGTGAACGGCGAGGTCGGCGCGGTCGACTCGCTCAATGGACGACTGCCCCACCCCGAGGACCTGAACCTCGACGGCGTGGAGATCACCGACGAGCAACTGGACGCCCTCTTCGCCCTCGACCCCGACGCCTGGGCGCACGAGGCGGACCTGACCGAGCAGTACTTCGAGCAATTCGGCGACCGGGTGCCGGAGGCCCTGCGCGACGAGTTGGAAGCGCTGCGCCAGCGGATCGACCACACGCGCACCCGGGCTGCGGAGTAGGCTCCGCTTCACCCGCTCCGCATCACCTCCGCGCCATCCGTGCCGGTAAGTCGGCTCGCTCCGCAACGACGTCGGCGGTGACCGCGGACCCATGCCGGCCGAAGGAGCTGCTGTGGACGATGTGGTGTTTACGTCGGCATCCGACCTGGCCGCCGCGATTCGTGCCCGCACCATCTCGTCGGTCGAGCTATTGGACGTCCATCTGCTGCAGATCTCGCGGTACAACGAGCCGGTCAACGCAGTGGTCACCCTTGACACCGATGGGGCCCGCCGGCGTGCCCGCGAGGCAGACGACGCTCTGGTGCGTGGGGAGATCTGGGGACCGCTGCACGGGGTCCCGTTCACCGTGAAGGACGCCCTCGCCACCGCCGGGATGCGCACCACCAGCGGCTTTCCGCCTTTGGCCGAGTACGTACCCTCGACCGATGCCCCGGTTGTCGCGCGGTTGCGCGCCGCCGGCGGCGTCCTGCTCGGCAAGACCAACCTGCCCACCATGGCCAGTGGCGGTCTGACCGAAAACCCGCTGTTCGGCCGCACCAACAATCCGTGGAACCTCGACCGCACACCGGGCGGGTCCAGCGGGGGTCCGGCGGCCGCCCTGGCAGCCGGCATGACTGCGCTCGACGTCGGCAGTGACGCCGCGGGCTCGTTGCGCATACCGGCGCACTTCTGTGGGGTGTATGCGCTGAAACCGACGCAGAGCCGCATTCCGCTCACCGGGCACATTCCGCCACCGCCGCCGGTCAACGCCGCACAGTTCCTGCGGTACGGCCCGGTGCTCGGGCCGCTGGCGCGCTCCGTCGACGACCTTGCCCTCGCTCTCGGCGTGCTCGCCGGACCGGACGCCACGGACTGGTCGGTGCCCCCGGTGGGGGTTCCCGCGGCCGAGCACCGTCCGCTGTCGCAGAGGCGGTTGGTATGGTGCGACGACTTCGCGGGCATGCCGGTCAGTTCGGAGATCAAGGCGGCCCTGCACGAACTCGTCCGGTCGCTGGAATCGGCCGGCTGCCGGGTCGAGCAGCTGCCGCCCGATGCGATCGACATGACCGCGGCGTGGGAGACCTACGGAGCGCTGTGGCAGGCGCAGGTGGGCATCGGCCAGCCGGACGACGACTCCACCCGCAGCGCCCTGCACGGCGACGACCCGTTCCTGCGGGGCATGGCGCAGGGGGCCGGGTGCACCCTGGAGTTGTTCGCGACGTTGCTGGAGCGCCGCGACGCCGTGATCGGCAGCGTCGAGGCCGCCCTCACCGGGTGGGACGCCCTGCTGTGCCCGGTGGTGGGCACCACGGCCCTGGGTCATGCGCCGATCGGCGAACCGTTCGTCGTGGACGGGCAGCCGGTGCCGTACTGGGGCGGGCTGCAGGCCTACTGCGGGCCGTTCAACCTGACCGGTCACCCGGCGGTGGCCATGCCGATAACGGTCAGCCCGGACGGTTTGCCCATCGGCGTCCAACTGGTCGGCCGGCGTTGGTCCGAGCCCGACCTGCTGCACGTGGCGCAGCAGGTCGCCGACCTGGTCGGCCCGTTCCAGCGTCCGCCGGGCTACTGAGCTGGCTCACCCGCTGATCGAGCTCTTCGGACGATCGAGCTCTTCGGACGATCGAGCTCTTCGGACGATCGAGCACGCCGGACGATCCAGCACGTTCGGACGATCCAGCGCGTCGGACGATCCAGCGCGTCGGTCGATCGAGCTTGTCGAGATCACCGACCCGGGCCTACCAGTCCGGCACGCTCGGCCACGAGGTCTCGACAAGCTCGACCAGCCCGATCTCGACAAGTCCGGCACGCTCGGCCAGCCGAACCCGGTCGGTCGATCGAGCCTGTCGAAATCACCGACCCGGGCCCGCACCCCCCAGCCGGGTCTCGACAAGCTCGACCAGCCGAAGCTCGACCAACGAGGTCTCGACAAGCTCGACCAGCCGGGTCTCGACCCCCTCGACCAGCCGAACCTCGACCAACCGACGCTCCACCACCCCGGTCTCAGTGGTGCACGTACTGAGCGAGGTGCTGGCCGGTCAGCGTCGTTGGGTTGGCGATCAGGTCTGCCGGGGTGCCTTCGAAGACGATCCGGCCGCCGTCATGGCCGGCGCCCGGACCGAGGTCGATGATCCAGTCCGCGTGCGCCATCACCGCCTGATGGTGCTCGATCACCACCACCGACTTGCCGGAGTCGACCAGCCGGTCGAGAAGTCCCAGCAGTTGTTCGACGTCCGCCAGGTGCAGACCGGTGGTGGGCTCGTCCAGGATCAGCACGCCGCCCTTCTCGCCCATCCGGGTGGCCAACTTCAGCCGTTGCCGCTCGCCGCCGGACAGCGTGGTCAGCGGCTGGCCGAGGCTGAGGTAGCCCAGTCCGACGTCGTCCAGCCGCTGCAGGATCGCGTGCGCCGCGGGCGTTCGAGCCTCACCCGTCCCGAAGAACCCCCGCGCCTCGGTGACCGGCATCGCCAGCACCTCGCTGATGTCGCGTCCGCCCAGCTTGTAGTCCAGCACGGACGCCTCGAACCGCCGGCCCTCGCAGACCTCGCAGGTGGTGGCGACGCCGGCCATCATCGCCAGGTCGGTGTAGATGACCCCGGCGCCGTTGCAGTTCGGGCAGGCGCCCTCGGAGTTGGAACTGAACAGCGCCGGCTTGACCCCGTTCGTCCTGGCAAACGCCTTGCGGATCGGCTCCAGCAGTCCCGCGTAAGTGGCCGGGTTACTCCTTCGGGAGCCCTTGATACCGGTCTGGTCGATGGTCACCACGTCCGCGCGATTGGCCACCGACCCCTGAATGAGCGAGCTCTTGCCCGACCCGGCCACGCCGGTCAGCACCACCAGGACGCCGAGCGGAATGTCGACATCGACGTTGCGCAGGTTGTTGGTGGACGCGCCGCGTACCTCCAGCCTGCCCGAGGCGGGGCGCACCGACGGCTTCAGCGACGCGCGGTCGTCGAAGTGCCGGCCGGTCAGGGTGCCGCTGCTGCGCAGTCCGTCCACCGTGCCGACGAAGACGATCTCACCGCCGGCGGTGCCGGCGCCGGGACCGAGGTCGACGACGTGGTCGGCGATGGCGATGGCCTCCGGCTTGTGCTCCACCACCAGCACGGTGTTGCCCTTGTCGCGCAGCTGTCCCAGCGTGATGACTTCGGTGAGTGCCTTCGGGACACCCGAGGAGACGGACGCGATCAGCTCGACCATCAACTCTCTGCCCTTGGGCCGGTCAGGTTCACGGTAAGCGGCGATCATCCGCTGGTAGATACCCCAGGTGGCCTCAACCTCGACATGGTCATCTCCGTGGACTGCCTCGTCGAACAGGGCCGCGACTCGGTCCTTCTGCTTCTCGGTGAGCAGGTCGGTGCCGGTGGACAGGGTCCGGCGGGCCCCGTAGAGCGGGTCACCCTTGCGGCCCCGATGCCCCAGCGTGGCCTGCTGGATGCGGCGGCGGCACTTGTCCAGGGCCTCCCCGGCTAGACGCACCACGTGGAATGGATCCATCACAGCAACCGCGTCGGGCAACTCTTCTGCGGCTGCTGTCTTGAAGCCGGTGAAACCGTCCATGGCCACCACCTCCACCCCATCCCGCCAGGCCTGGTCGCGGGCGGCGAGCCAGGTCTTGAACACATGTTTCGAGCGGCCCTCGACCATGTCCAGCAGCCTTGCCGGGCCGGTCCCGGCACGGATACCGGTGAGGTCGATGATGACGGTGACGTACCTGTCACCACGGCGGGTATGCCGCCACACGTGCTCATCCACCCCAATGGTGGTGACGCCCTCGAAACGGGCCGGATCATCAATCAGAACCCGCCTGCCTTCGGCCAGGACCGCGTCGTTGGCGGTGTCCCACGCCACCCCCAGAGCTTCGGCGACCCGAGCCATGGTGAGGTGCTGCACCACGATCCCTTCCAACGCCCACCGCAGCCCCCGCCGCGACAACTTCGCCCTAGGCTCAGCCGCGCGGCTGGTGTCCTGCCGCCACACCCGACCACACTCGCCACATTTGTAGCGTCGGATCCTGACTTCGAGGGTGGTCGGTCTCCAACCCAACGGTTCGTGCGCCAACCGTCTGGTCACCGTGTCTCGCGGCGCTCCTTCGCAGCCGCAGCGCCGGCACCACCGGTCCCCTTCGTCGTCGACGACCCGGCAAGCCAGCACCGCACGGTCGGGTTCGAATCGTTGCCCAACAGCGATCAAGCCGAGTTCGTCGAGGCGGCAGAACGTGGTCAGGTCAGGGCCGGCGAAGGTAGCATCGTGCACGTCGAGGTCTTCCAGATGGGCAGTGTGAGAACTTCCATCATCGGGAGGCCTCGACCCCTACCCCCTCACCGACACGCCCCAGTGTCAGCAACCACCGCTACACCCTCAACTGCGAAGAGCCCGTCAACCTCGTTGCCGTACCGCACCTGGCGTCGACCCCGTGACCGGACGACCGCGACTGCGCTCGATCCAGGAACGCCCGTCAGCTGCCCAGCGCATCCAAGTCGCGCACGGCGTACCGGTGGTGCTCCCATTCCTCCTCCAGGATCGTCCGCAGGCAGGACAGCACCGTCTCGTCGTAGGCGGGGTCGTGTGGGTTCTTCCGCGCCTCGGCCAGTTCCGCAGCGGTGACGTCGCCGAGGAACTCGCGAACCATCCGCTGCCGGTCGGCCCTGGCGTCCAGCACCTGCTCGAAGGTCGGCGAGTCCGCCGAGAACTCCGAGCCGTCGTGGGCAGCGGTCTCGCCGCCGTCGTTGGGCAGACCGGCCGGGTGGTAGGGCCGCTCGCGCCGCATGATCGCCTTACCCAGCCAGGTGTCGGTGGCCATCACCAGATGGCGGAGCGTCTGGGCGAACGACCATTCGCCGGCCACGCTGGCATCGACGGTGCCCGCCGGCATGCCGCTCGCGCGGCCCACGGTGGCGGCCCAGGCCACCTCGACCGCATGCCAGGCCGCGCGGAGCCCGACGGGGTGGTCCGCGGATCGCTGTTCGCGTCCGGGGAACCGGCGGTTCAACTCGGCATCGACCAGGGGAACGACGTCGACGCCGTTCCCAGCAGGCTGTTGCCGCCCTCCAGCAGCCACGGCGAATCGAGCTCCATGCCGGCGATGTCGCTGCCCCGCACCACCACCTCGCCCAGGTCGCAATCCACGAAACGCGAGCCCCGCAGCGTGCGGTTCGTGAAGCTCCGATGATGCAGCTGCTCCGGCTGGTTGTCCGTCATGTGCTCACCCTCCCACCGGGTTCCGACAGTCGGCCGCGTCCGAACTCCAGCACCATGCCGCGCAGCTGGTAGCCCTCGATCAGGTTGTCCCAGCCGATCGTCGGCTCCGCCGCGATCCGCGGACGCAGTGCCAGCAGCCGGGTGAGCAGCAGGTCGGTCTCCAGCAACGCCAGCGGCTGGCCGGGGCAGCGGTGCGCTCCGTCGCCGAAGCTCAGCCCGGCGGCGTTGACTCCCGCGGGCAGCGGACGCCCGGGGCACAGCTCGAGCGGGTCGGCACCCACCGCCTCGGGGTCGGCGTTGGCCTGCCGGATGCACACGTCGACCAGGTCGCCGGCCGGGATGGTCCAAGTCCGGTCGCCCTCGGTCACCTCGATCGGCTGCGACGCCCGCCGGTACAGATGCCCGACCACCGGCTCGAGCCGGATCAGCTCGTTCAGAATGGCGAACCGTTCCGGCTGACCGGCGACCAGATAGCGCTCCGACAAGGCCTGGTTCTGCAGCAGGTGCCAGGCGCACATGACGATGAACTCCCGCGTGGTGACCATGCCGGCGGTGCCGTAGGTGACGCACTCGACCAGGATGTCGGCGTCGGTGTAGCCCTCGTCCAGCAGGTGGCTGATCACGTCGCTCCACCGCTGCCGTCGTCGCGACCGGATCGCCGGCCGGACGTCGGCCAGGTAGAACCGGCCGATCGGCACCAGCGCGTTGACGGCCGCCTTCGCCCACATCGCCTTCGTCCGGCCGAAGTCGGGACGGGTGACGTCCACCGGCGGCTGGTTGAAGAAGCTGACCAGCCGGCGCGCCATCCGCGGCACCGGCGCGTGGGTGAGCCCGACCGCCGCCGCGGTCACCTCGACGGTGTACAGCAGGGCCAATTCGTCCAGCCGGCACGTCCCGGCGTCCCGAGCCTCGCCGAGCAGCCGGTCGGCGCAGGACGCCGCCGTCGCGGCGTACCGCTCCTCGACCACCTTCGGTGCGAAGAAGCGGGCCACCTTGCTGCGCTGTTCGTCGTGCAGCGGCCCGTCCGAGACCAGGATCGGATGGTGCCGCAGGTAGCCCTTCGGGATCGCCTCGGCGGTGAAGCCGGCCTGCGTGGTGGCGTGCCGGGCGCGCAGCACCTGCCGTGCCACCGCAAGCGACCGGATCCGCCACACCCGCGGCTCCCGACCGACCCGCGGGGTGTCATGCTCGTCCGGGCGGACGGCCCGGCGCCGCGCGGTCACCTGCGGATCCTTCCACCCCGCCGGACGGTTGTGGCGCGGGCGAGCGGCTGCCACGATCGCCTCGAGACCAGGAGGCCCGGATGAACGAATCGGACGCCCGCACGGGCCTCGCGGACGCCTTCGACCGCGCCGCCCGCCGCTACGACCTGCTCACCGGGATGAACCCCGGCTACCACCGGCACCTGGACTCCGCCGCCCGCCAGCTGGCCGACCGGCTGGGCACCGAGCCGGACCTGCTGCTCGATCTGGGCTGCGGCTCCGGGTCGTCCACGGTCGCCCTGCTGCGCCGGCTGCGTCCCGCCCGGCTGATCGGCATCGACGCCTCGGCGGGCATGCTCACCGAGGCCGAGAACAAGCCGTGGCCGTCCGGGGTCGAGTTCCACCACCTCCCCGCCCAGCGTCTGGGCGAGCTCGACCTGCCGCCGGCCGACGGCGCGATGGCCGCCTACCTGCTGCGGCTGCTGAACCTGGACGCCGCCGACCGGGACGCGGTGCTGGCCGACGTCCACGCCGCGCTGCGCCCGGGAGGCTGGCTGGTGATCCAGGAGTACTCGGTCGCCGGACGCCGGCTCGCCGGCCTGGTCTGGACGCTGGTCTGCTGGCTGGTGGTGATCCCGCTGAGCTGGCTGGTCCGCGGATCGCCCGGGCTGTACCGCTATCTGTGGCGCAGCGTCCGCGACTTCGACAGCACCGACGCCCTGCGCGACCGGCTGCGGCGCGCCGGGTTCGACGAGGTCGAGCAGGTCGCCGTGACCGGCTGGCAGCGCGGCATCCTGCACACCTTCCTGGCCCGCCGTCCGCCCCGAACCGGCTGATCCCGGGCAACCCCCGCTCGCTGACCTCATCGGGCGGCCAGGTCCCGGGCGACCTCCCGCGCCGCCGCCGCGATCCGGTGGCCGAGCCGGCGACAGGACGCCGGCGCAAGGTGCTGGAACTGGCCGCCCGCCGCCAGCGACATGGCGGGATGATCGGCGCTCAGCCGGTCGGCGAGGGCAGCCACCCGGCGCGCGTCGGCGCGACGCGGCACCGCGGTGATGCTGAGCGCCGCGCCGGTCGTGCCCACCGCCTCCGCCCACGCGGACGCCGGCACGTCGGAGCCGAGATAGATGGTGTCCACCCCCGCCCTGCGCAGCGCGACGGCGAACGCCATCAGCCCGAGCTCGTGGGTGATGCCGGAGGGTGCGCCGACGATCGCCGGCGGCGTCGGCGGATTCGGCCCGACCGCGTCGAAGGCGGCCGCCAGCCGGCGCATCACCACGTTGGCCACCAGGTGCTCGCCCGCCTCGGAGATCACCCCGGACGCCCAGGCCGTCCCGACCCGCACCATCGCGGGCATCAGCCAGTCGTCGACCACCGCCTCGTAGCTGCGCAGGGCGAACTGCTCGTCGATGATCCGCTTCGCCGCCGTGACGTCCAGCCGGGTGAGCGAGTCGATCAGGTCCGCGGCGGCGTCCGGCTCGGCCACCGTCGCGGACGCCAGCCGGCGCACCTCGACGGACGCCTCACGCGGGGACAGTCCGGTCGAGACCAGGTCCTTCATGGCCCGGATCCGGTACAGCAGGTCGTCGCCGTAGACCCGGTAGCCGCCGGGCGTGCGCGAGGGCTGGAACACCCCGTAACGGCGTTCCCAGGCCCTCAGCGTGTGCTCGGCCACTCCGGTGAGCTGCGCTGCCTGACTGATCGTGACCATCGCCGGTGAGTCTAGGGTCCGGCTCGCCCGAGGGCGATGGCCGCACCCGAAAGTGTTCAATGTTCTCGGGCCGACTTGTCCAAGGTTGCGGCATAGGGCAGTCTCGGTGTTCAGTGCCGGCCCGACCGATGGGAGCAAAGCTTTGACAGCGACCAAGACCTGGCAGGCCGGTCTCGTCTCCGCCTGCGCTGTGGTGATGGTGCTCGGCACGCTGGCCGGATTCGGCCTGCTCGGCACCCGCGTCGAGGAATCCTCCGGCGGCGCCTTCGCCGCGGACGCCACCCTGGTCACCCCGGCCTCGCCGGCGTTCTCGATCTGGTCGCTGATCTACCTCGGCCTGCTCGGCTACGTGGTCTGGCAATGGCGCGCGAGCGCCCGGGCGGCGCGCGTCTGGTGGCTGGCCGGGGCATCGATGCTGCTCAACGCGCTCTGGCTCGGGGTGACCCAGGTCGGCTGGCTGTGGGCCAGCGTGGTGGTCATCCTCGGGCTGGCCCTGGTGCTCGGCCTGCTGATGCGCCGGTTGGGCGAGAGCCGTCCGGCGTCCACGGTGGAGGCGATCCTGCTGGACGGCGCCTTCGGCGTCTACCTCGGCTGGGTGAGCGTGGCCGCGGTGGCGAACGTGACCGCGGTGCTGGTCGCCGGCGGCGTGGATCCGGGCTGGGCCTGGTCGGAGGCCCTGGCCGTGGTGGTGCTCGCGGTGGCCGGACTGCTGGGTTCCTGGTTCGCGGTGCGACTGGGCGGACGTTGGGCCGTCGCGGCCGCGATGGCCTGGGCGCTGGCCTGGATCTCCGTCGGACGCCTCACCGACTCGCCGCGATCCCTCGCCACGGCGATCGCCGCGATCGCGGCCGGCCTGCTCATCCTCGCGGTCACGGCGGCGGCCCGGGCCCGCCGCGGCCTCTCCGGGCGTCCGGCGACACCGGCGGTCCCGATGGGTGCCCGGCATGGCTGACCTCGTCGTCCTCCTCGACCCCTCCGGCCAACCCTGCGGCACCGCGGACCGCGTCGCCGTGCACAGCCGCGACACCCCCTATCACCTGGCGTTCTCCAGCTACCTCTTCGATGACGCGGGGCGGGTGCTGCTGACCCGGCGGGCCTTGGCCAAGCCGACCTGGCCCGGGGTCTGGACGAACAGCTGCTGCGGTCACCCCCGACCCGGCGAGACCGCCGGCGACGCCGTGCGTCGCCGGGTGACCGACGAACTCGGGCAGCAGCCCTCGGAGCTGCGCCTGGTGCTGCCGTCGTTCGGCTACCGGGCCGTCGACGCCACGGGGATCGTCGAGCATGAGCTGTGCCCGGTCTGGGTGGGCCGGCTCGACCCGGACCAGCTGGCCCCCGACCCCGCCGAGGTGATGGACCTCGCCTGGGTGGAGTGGCAGGCGCTGGTGCACACCGCGTCCGAGACCCCGCAACTGCTCAGCCCGTGGGCGGCGCTCCAGGTGCCGCTGCTGGCGTCCGCGTTGAGCCCCGGGGAGGATGTCGCATGAGCCTGCCCACCACCCGGACCACCCAACGGCCGGCGACGCTCGACCTGGCCCGCCACCGCCGGATCAGGGACACCGACACCCTGGCCGGGGTGCTCGGCCTGGTCGAGAAGACCCTCGATGAGCTCGGCGCGCAGTGGGACAGCCTGGGCAGCGTCGCCGTGCCCCACGAAGGGGCGTTGCACGCCGACTCGATCCTGGCCCTGGTCCGCGAGTTCGCCGGCACTCCGGGCAAGCTGCTGCGGCCGCGGATGGCGCACTGGGGCTGGGTTGCCGCCGGCGGCCTGGAGCACGGCCACGGCCACGACGACCTGGTCCGGCTGGGCGCCGCGTTGGAGTTGCTGCACTGTTTCGCGCTGGTCCACGACGACGTGATGGACGCCTCGGACACCCGGCGCGGACGGCCGTCGGTGCCCGCCGTGGCGCGCACCGACCACCGCGAGCGGGGCGGTCTGGGCGAACCGCGGCGGTACGCCGAGAGCATCGCCATCCTGGTCGGCGACCTGCTGCACAGCGAGGCCGACCTGCTGGTCGGCGGCCTGCCGATTGCGCTGCGCGCGGCCTGGCGGACGATGGCGATCGAGCTGATGATGGGCCAGGGCCGCGATCTGGTGGGCGCCGCGAACGGACGCCGCGACCTGCAGCATGCGCAGGAGGTGGCCCGGGCCAAGTCCGGCGCCTACACGGTGGGGCGTCCGCTCCAGCTGGGCGCGCTGGCCGGCGGGGGCGGCCCCGACCTGCTCGCGGTGCTGCAGGAGTACGGCCATCATGCGGGGCACGCGTTCGCCCTGCGCGACGACGTACTCGGCGTGGTCGGCGACCCGGCGCGGACCGGGAAGCCGGTCGGCGACGACCTGATCGCCGGAAAGCCGACGGTGCTGCTCGCCCTCGCCGAGCAGCGGTTCAGCCCCTCCTGGCGCCTCGAGCTGCGCCGGATCGGACGCGACACGATCACCCCTGAGGCCGCGGCGGCGTTGTGCGCCGAGCTGGAACGCTCGGGCGTCGTCGACGAGGTGGAGCGGCTGATCACGGCGTCCGTGCTGGCCGCCGAGCGGGCGCTGGTGTCGCCGCTGATCGACGACCGTGCCGCCGAGGGGCTGCGGGAGCTGGCCGGCCGGCTGGCCTGGCGCGAGTCATGAGCCGGGTGGAGTCATGAGCCGGGTGATCGTGGTCGGGGCCGGCCTGTCCGGTCTGAGCGCGGCCTGCGAGCTGCTCGCCGACGGGTTCGAGGTGACCGTCGTCGAGCGCGAGTCGAGCCCCGGCGGCCGCAACGGCGTGCTCCGGTCGGACGGCTTCAGCTTCGACACCGGCCCAACCGTGCTGACCATGCCGGGCCTGCTGGAGCGGCCGCTGCAACGCGTCGGCGGGAGTCTCGAGCCGCTCCGGCTGCGCCGGCTGGATCCCGGCTATCGCGGCTTCTTCGCCGACGGCTCCCGGATCGACGTCCGGTCCTCGGTGGACGCCATGACGGCCGAGATCGCCGCGCAGGTGTCAGCCGCCGACGCCGACGCCTTCGCCGGCTTCGTCGACTGGCTGGAGGCCCTGCACGACGTGGAGGTGCCGCACTTCATCGCCCGCAACTTCGACAGCCCGCTCGACCTGCTGACGCATCCGGCGGCGGCCGCGCGGCTGGTCCGGCTGGGCGGCTTCGGACGCCTCGGTCCGGCGATCCGGCGCCGGTTCGCCGACGACCGGCTGGTGCGGCTGTTCACCTTCCAGGCGATGTACGCCGGGCTGGCCCCCGACGACGCTCTGGCGCTCTACGCGGTGATCACCTACATGGACTCGATCAGCGGCGTCTGGTTCCCGGCAGGCGGCATGCACGCCGTCCCCCGCCTGCTCGCCGCTGCACTGACCGACGCCGGAGCCGAGATCCGCTACGACACCACGGCCGACGCGATCCTGACCGACGCGCAGGGCCGGGTGGCCGGCGTCCGGGCGGGTGGCGAGAAGCTGCCCGCCGACGCCGTGGTGCTCACCGTCGACCTGCCGACCGCCTACCGGACCCTGCTGCCCGATCTGCGCCCGCCGCGGGCGGCGCGCCGCGGCACCTACTCGCCGTCGGCGGCGGTCTGGCATCTGGGGGTGCGGGGCGCTCCCCCCGAGGATGCCGTCCATCACAACATCCACTTCGGGCAGGCCTGGGCGCAGGCGTTCGAGCAGCTGATCACCCGCAAGGAACTGATGAACGACCCGTCCCGGCTGGTCACCGTGCCCACCATCGACGCCCCCGGCATGGCGCCGGCAGGGCATAGCGTGCTGTACGTGCTCGAACCGGTGCCGAACCTGACCGGCGGCCAGGACTGGGCGGCCGAGGGCCCGCGGCTGCGGGAGCGGCTGCTGGACTTCCTGCAGCGGCACGGCTACCCGACCGAGATCGTCACCGAGACCCTGGTCACGCCGGCCGACTGGGCCGCCCAGGGGATGGGCGCGGGGACGCCGTTCAGCCTCGCCCACAGCTTCGGACAGACCGGCCCGTTCCGTCCGCCCAACCTGGAGCGACGGCGTCCCGGGGTGTTCCTGGCCGGGACCGGAACCACGCCCGGGGTGGGCATCCCCATGGTGCTGATCAGCGGCGAGCTGGCCGCGCGCCGCGTCCGCGACTATCTGGGAGCGCCCCGATGACGGACGCCGCACTGCAGCCCGGCTACGCCGAATGCACCCGACTCACGCGTGCTTACGGGACCACCTACTACTGGGGGGCGCTGCTGCTGCCGCGGTCGCGGCGGCGGCACGTCCATGCCGTCTACGCCCTGTGCCGGCTGGCCGACGACATCGTGGACGCCCCGGGCGCGACCACCGGCGACACCGCCCCGACCCGGGCCGCGCTGGCCGACTTCCGGGCCCGGTTCGCCGAGGCGCTGGCCGGCCAGCCGCGTCCGGGCGACGACGTCCTGGCTGCGGTCGCGCACACCGTCACCAGCTGCGGCATCGAGCACGAGTGCTTCGACCGGTTCTTCGACGCGATGGCGATGGACCTCGAGGTGACCCGCTACGAGACGTTCGGCGATCTCTGCGGCTACATGGAGGGGTCGGCGGCGGTGATCGGCGAGATGATGCTGCCCGTGCTCGAACCCACCTCGCCGCGCGCCGTCGATCCGGCCCGCGCGCTCGGACTGGCGTTCCAGCTGACCAACTTCCTGCGCGATGTCGGCGAGGACCTCGACCGGGGCCGGGTCTACCTGCCGCAGGCCGACCTTCGCCGGTTCGGCGCCGACCCGGACCGCCGCGTGGTCGACGACTCCTGGCGGGCGCTGATGCGGTTCGAGATCGACCGGGCCCGCGCGCTGTACCGGGAGGCGGAGCCGGGGATCGCGCTGCTGCCACCGGCGTCCGCGCGCTGCGTGGCCACCGCGCACCGGCTCTACTCGGCGATCCTGGGCCGGATCGAGGCCCGCGACTACGACGTGTTCACCGGACGCGCGCGGGTGCCGTCGGTGGCCAAGGCAGCCACCGCGCTGGCCGCGTTCGTGCATGCGCCCGGCAGTGCGACGGTGCCGGCCGGTACGGGCGGCTGAGGTGGACCGGTTCCAGTACCTGGCCCTGATGGCCGGCTGCCTGCTGCTCACCCTGCCGCTGGAGTTCTGGCTGGCCGCCCGGGTGTACCGGCGTCCGCGCCGGATGCTGCTGGCGGTAGTGCCGGTGGCGCTGCTGTTCATCGCCTGGGACGTCTTCGCGATCCGACGCGACCACTGGACGTTCTCGCCCGACTACACCACCGGCGTCCTGCTGCCCGGGCACATTCCGCTCGAAGAGGTGGTGTTCTTCCTGGTCATCCCGATCTGCGGGCTGCTCACCTACGAGGCGGTAGGGACGATCCTGCGCGGCCGGCCGCGGCGGAGGGCCGACGATGCTTGAGTACACCCTCGGCACGGTGCTGGCCATGCTGATCGTCGTGCTGGTCGAGGTGTTGTGGGCGCGCACCGGGATCTTCGGCAAGGCCCAGTACTGGCTGGCGCTGGGCATCATGTTCTTCTTCCAGGTGCTGGTGGACGGCTGGCTGACCAAGCTGTCGGCGCCGATCGTCAGCTATCACCCCGAGCAGTTCTCCGGGATCCGGTTCCCCTGGGACATCCCGATCGAGGACTTCGGCTTCGGCTTCGCGCTGATCACTGCCAGCCTGATCGTCTGGGAGGTCACCGGACGCCGCGGGTCGCGGGGGTCGTCGTGAGGCCGTGGCGTCCCGGACGCGACCGGCGGGCCGTCCGGGTCGATCCGCCGCGGCCCCACGGCACCGGGCCGGAGCGTCCCCGGGTGGTCGTGGCGGGCGGCGGGATCGCCGGACTGGCGGCCGCCACCGGGCTGGCCGAGCGCGGTGTCGCCGTCACCCTGCTGGAGGCCCGGGACCAGCTGGGCGGACGGGTCCGGGCATGGCCGGCCGGCGACGGACGAACCATGAGCCGCGGCTTCCACGCCTTCTTCCGGCAGTACTACAACCTGCGCGCCCTGCTGCGCCGCACCGACCCGGCCCTGGAGCGGCTGGTTCCGGTCGCCGACTACCCGCTGACGCTGGCCGGCGGGCCGACCGACTCGTTCGCCCGCGTCCCCCGCACGCCGCCGTGGAGCATCCTCGGTTTCGTCGCGCTCAGCCCGACCTTCCGGGTGTCCGACCTGGCCCGGGTGGACGTCCGGGCCGCCCTCGGGCTGCTGCGGGTCGACTTCCCGCGCACCTATTCCGAGCTGGACGGCGTCAGCGCCGCCGAGGTGCTCGACCGGCTCCGCTTCCCGCACCAGGCCCGGCACCTGGCGCTGGAGGTGTTCGCGCGCAGCTTCTTCGCCGACCCGGCCGAGTTCTCCGGCGGGGAACTGCTGGCGATGTTCCACACCTACTTCCTGGGCGGCGCCGAGGGGCTGCTGTTCGACGTCCCGGACGACGACTACGACACCGCGCTGTGGGCGCCGCTGGGCCGCCACCTGGCCCGGCTGGGCGTCGACACCCGTTGTGGCGTCCGGGTGCTCGGGGTGGAGTCGGACGCCGCCGGCGTCCGGGTCGTCCATCACCGCGGCGAGGAACAGGCGGACGCGGTCGTCCTCGCCCTCGACACCGCGGCCCTGCAGCGGGTGGTGGACGATTCCGCCGGCTTGGGCGGTGCCGAGTGGCGCGAGCGGGTCGCCGCCCTGCGGGTCGCTCCGCCGTTCGGGGTCGGACGCCGCTGGCTCGGCCGTCCGCAGCCGACCGTGCCGGCCTTCCTGGGCACCAGCGGGTACGGTCCGCTGGACAACATCTCGCGGCTGGACGCCTTCGAGTGGGGCGCCGCCGACTGGGCCGGGCAGCACCACGGCGCGGTGATCGAGGTGCACGGCTACGCGCTGACGAACCCCGAGCCCGAGACCCGCGACCGGCTGTGGGCCGAGGCCGCACGCGTCCAGCCGTCGCTGGCCACGGCGCCCGTCGTCGCCGAGGAGTGGCTGGTCGAGTCGGACTGCCCGCTGGTCGACACCCGGCCCTGGGCGGATCGGCCCACGGTGACCACGCCCGACGCCCGGGTCGTGCTGGCCGGCGACCTCGTCCGCTGCGACCTGCCGGTCGCGCTGATGGAACGGGCCGCCACCACCGGCTGGCAGGCTGCCAACCAGTTGCTCACCGGCTGGGGACGCCGTGGCCACAGCCTGTGGTCACCGCCGGTCCGCGGACTGCTGGCGCGGTAGTCCTGCAGATTTCGGGTGGCTGCGTCGTCGTCGCGTCGGCAGCTGTCCGTCCGAGCGGTCAGGATGCCGCTGCTGCGGCGTCCTGACGCCGCACCATCTCGGCGATCCAGGTGGGCGCGAACGGCGAGGTGCAGTTGGGCGGCGTCGGATAGTCCTTCAGCACCTCGAGCCGCTCGCCGATGGCGACGGCCCGAGCCCGGTGCTCGGGGTGGGAGATGCCGATCTGGGCCAGGCAGTGGTTCATCGCCCACTGCAGCCGTTCGGGGGCGTGCCTCATCTCGGCCTCGATGACGTCGAGCAGTCCGTCCAGGTCGAGTCCGTCCGGCCTCTTCGCCACCCGCTCGACGGTCAGCGCCCAGCCCGCGCTGGCGATGACGGCGTCCGGATCGGCGAACCAGGCCCGGCGGAGGTCCTCGGCGTGCCGGTTCACCTTCACCACGTAGTTCACCAGCCAGTCGTGCACCTTCGGAGTGCCGGACTCGCGCAGCATGGCGTCCAGTTCGTCGGCGGTGAACGCCCGGGGGCGGCAGATCAGGATGGAGAGCAGCCGCGCGGCGGCGTCCCCGGTCCGCCACAGTTCGCGCGCGAGTTCGGGCTGCACCTTGAGGCGCTTCGCCAGCGCGCGAAGCTCGCTCAGCTTCACCCCGTGGTCGTCGCCGTGCCTACGGTTCACCTCGCGTGTCCGGGGGTCGTCCAGGGCGGCCAGCTCGGCCATCACCTCGGCTGTGGCATCCTGCATCGTCGGCTCCCGTCGTTCGGCTGCCGCCCAGCCTACGGGCGGCCCGCGGGGGGAAATCCGGACCCCGACGACTGCGCGCCCTCATGCCACCCCGGTAGGGTGAGCCATGGTTCCGGTGCTGTTGGTGATCGGGGGCCTCGTAGCGCTCATCGCCGGCGCCGAACTGGTCGTCCGCTACGGCTCGTTGCTCGCCCGGCGGCTCGGAATCCCACCGATGATCATCGGCCTCACCGTGGTCTCCATCGGCACCAGCGCGCCCGAGCTTGCGGTCGGCATCGACGCCATGAGGGTCAACGCCGGGTCACTGGCCGTGGGCAACATCGCCGGCACGAACATCGTCAACCTGCTGCTGATCCTGGGCTTGTGCGCGGTGTTGCGCCCGATCGACTTCGAGCGACGGACCCTGCTGCTCGACCTGCCCGGCATGGCGATCGTGGCGTTGCTGGTCTACGTGCTCAGCCTGGACGAGCAGCTCCAGTTCTGGGAGGGCGTCCCCCTGGTGATCGCCGCCGTCGCCTACACCGTCGGCCTGGGTTGGTGGACGCGTCGCGAGAACGCCGGCAAGGCCGACGAGCTCATCGCCGACCTCGCCGTCGAGGCCCGGGTCACCGCGCCCGCCGAATACGCCAAGGCCCGCGCCCTGTGGTTCGCGCTGCTGCTGGCCGTCGGCATCGCCATCATCGTCGTCGGTGCCGACTGGCTGGTCCGCGGCTCGGTCGAGCTGGCCCGGCTGGTGGGCGTGTCGGACGCCTTCATCGGGCTGACCGTGGTCGCCATCGGCACCTCCGCCCCCGAGCTGGTGACGGCCCTGGTGTCCACCTTTCGCGGCGACCGGGACATCGCGGTGGGCAACCTGATCGGTTCCAGCGTCTACAACCTGACCCTGATCCTCGGCGTCCCGGTGCTGGTCGCCAACGGCTCCGGACCGATCGACACCTTCCTGCTGCACATCGACCTGCCGATCATGGTGGCAGTCTGTCTGCTGTGCGTGCCGCTGTTCCTCACCGGCCGGCGCCTGTCCCGGGCCGAGGGGATCCTGATGGTGACCGGCTACGCCGCCTACCTCGGCTACCTGCTCATCGCCCGAACCTGACCTGGGGCCAGGCCCCTATGCCGAATCAGACCGCCGAGCCGACAATCGAGCTATGACGACCACCCGCGTGCTGCTGGTCGACGATCACCCGGTCGTCCGCGGCGGGCTGGTCGCGCTGCTGGACACCCTGCCCGGGATCACCGTGGTCGGGCAGGTCGGCGACGGCGCCGCCGCGCTGCGCGAGGTCGCCCTGCTCAGGCCCGACGTGGTGGTCATGGACCTGCGAATGCCCGGCATGGACGGCGTCGAGGCCGTCCGGCGGATCACCGCCGGCTACCCCGGCACGGCGATCCTGATCCTCACCATGTTCGACGAGGAGTCGCTGATCACCGATGCGCTCGCCGCCGGCGCCCACGGCTACCTGCTCAAGGGCGCCGAGCAGGACGAGATCGAGCGTGCCATCCGGACGGTCGCGGCGGGCGCCACGGTCTTCAGCCAGGGTGTGGTCGAGCGGATCCTGCGCCGGTCGGCGGCCCCGGTGAAGCCGCTGCCGCAGCTGACCGAACGCGAGCGCGAGGTCACCGAGCTGCTCGCCCGGGGCGTCTCGAACGCGGCGATCGCCCAGCGGCTGGAGATCGCCCCGAAGACGGTCGGCAACCACATCTCGGCGATCTTCCTCAAGCTGGGCGTCGCCTCCCGGGCCGAAGCGATCGTGCGGGCCCGGGAGGCCGGCCTCGGGCTGGCACCCTAGGCCTGGGGCGGCAGGTCCCATTCGTCGTCCGGGGTGTGCAGCATCCGCCAGCCCAGCAGCCCCATGCCGAGCGCCGTCGTCCCCCAGCCGATGAAGTCGAGCCAGGGCAGCCCGAGAATCGTCGCGACCAGGTGCACGACCTGGGACGCAGCGAGCGCCACCCCGAACGCCGCCGGCAGCAGCCGGGCCCGGATCGCCAGGACGCCGAGCAGAACCACGCCCACGATGTGACCGACCACGAACACCAGCACCGGGACCGCGACCCCGGGCGCACCGAAGGCGGCGCCGGCCAGCTCGGACGCCACCGCGGGCGCCAGCCCGATCGCCAGCCCGGCGTGCGCGGCCGCCCCGGGTGCGATCAGCGCGGTCATCCCCAGGTAGCCGGGGATCAGGAACGCGCCCGTCCAGGCGGCCAGCACCGGACGCCGCCGGCGCGCCAGGTGCACCGCAGCGTAGGCCCCCGGCACCAGGGTGAAGAGCACCAGCCAGCCGGCGATGCCGTACCAGAGCTGGCTTCCCGGGGACTCCGCGATCCGCTCGCCGAGGTGGGTGTCGTCCTGCGCCACCAGCCGCAGCACGGCGACCACGGCCGGGCCGATCGGCATCAGCAGCGCCCCGAGCACGCGCCGGAAGGAGCGCAGGTCCCGGACCTGTGGGACGTCGTGCCGCGCCGCCGTCCGCGGCGTCTCGACGGCGCTCATCACCGGCTCCAATCCGCGGAGAGGACGCTGATCGCGACGCCGACGGCGAGCACGATGCCGACGGCCGCGCTGATCACCCCGGCCGGCGGCACCTCCGGGATGAAGAAGGCCGGGAGGCCCGCGAGCGAGGCCAGCACACGGGTGCCGGCGACGCCCAGGGCGGCCCCGCGGCGTCCCCGCCAGGCGAGCGGCACCAGGGCGAGCGTGGTCAGCGCGAGCACCACGGTCGCGACGGCGATGACCAGGCCGACCCCGTCGGAGTCAGCCAGCCCGACCAGGGTGAGGACGAGTTCGGTGGCGGCGATCAGCGACGCGACCACGAGGCCGACCCGCAGCCAGATCCTTCTCGGTGCGCCGATGGCGGTGGTGGACATGATCACTCCTTCTCTCTGCCGGCGCCGGGTGCGCAGATCGGCACCACAAACTGTCCGCGCCCGGACGCCCCGCGCCGCAGAGGCCGGGACCCCCGCCCGGGCGGGATTCCGGCGCCCGCACCCCGGGGCCGCACTCCCGGCCGGATGGGGCCGCGCCCCTACCTGCGTGCCCGGGGTCGAGGAGAAGATGGCTGCCATGGAGGTGCTGCCCGACGTGCGGCCCGCGCGCGCTCCGGCGATGTGGGCGATGGCGAGCTGCGCGCTCGCCGTCGCGCTGGCCGTCTGCACGGTGGGTTTCGCGCTGGCTCTCGGCTGGCGTTGGCAGGACTGGGTCGACAGCTACACCCTGACCAACGTGGTGATCGGGCTGGCCCTGGTCGGCTCCGGCGCCCCCATCGGCTGGTTCCGGCCCCGGAATGCGGTCGGCCCGGTGTTCGCCCTGGCCGGGCTCGCCCACCTGGTCTCGGCCGCGCTCGGTCCGCTGCTCCAGCTGGGCATCACGGCGGACTGGCCCCCGGCGCTGACCCGGCTGATTGCGGGGTTCTACCTCGGCACCTGGAGCCTGGGCCTGCCGTCGCTGGCGATGCTGGCCCTGCTGCTGTTCCCCGACGGGCGCCTCCCGGGCCGGTGGTGGCGGGTCTGCGCGGGCTATCTGGTCGCGCTCGGCGCCGCCGGCCTGCTGCTCAGCCTGATCAACCCGTACGACGTGCTGCCCGGCGAGCCCGCCTCGCGTCCGCTGTTCGCGATCGAAGGCATCCCGATGACCGATCTGGAGGCCGCCGTCGGCTGGCTGAGCCTGCCGGCGGCGCCGCTGGTTCTCGGCTCACTGATCCTGCGCTATCGGCGTGGCGCGGAGCGCGTCCGACGCCAGCTGCTCTGGCTGCTGCTCGCGCTGATCGCGATGCTGGTGATCAACCTGCCCCGCGCGCTGACCGGGGACGGGCCGATCCTGGCGCTGCTCAGCGTCGCCCTGATCCCGCTCGCCATCGCCATCGCGATCGTGCGGTACCGGCTGCTCGACATCCGGTTCGTGCTGTCCCGGACCGTGCTCTACCTCACCTTGATCGCGCTGATCGCGGCGCTCTTCGCGGGCGTCGCCACCGGGCTCGCGCTGGTCATGCCGGCGGACGCGGACCGCACCGCCACCCTGGTCGCCGCCGTCGGTGTCGCGATGGTCTTCATGCCGCTGCGCCAGCTGCTGCAGCGGGTCGCCTCCCGGGCACTGTTCGGCAGCCGCGACGACCCGGTGGCGGTCGCCACCAGCGCCCGATCCGCGGGCGGGCTCGACGGCCTGGTCGCCGAGGTGCGACAGAGCATGCGGCTGCCGAGGCTGGCCTTGGTCTCCTCGGAGCAGGTCCTGGCCGAGGCCGGCCGGGAGCCGGACGAACCGGTCCACGCGCTGCTCCCGGTCGGCGCGGACGCCCACTTCGTGGTGACTCTGAGGGCCGGCGAGCGCCGGCTGCACGACGCCGACCGCAGGGTGCTCGGCCTGGTCGGCGGCGCGGTCGACGCGGTGCTGCGCGAGCAGCGCCTGATCGCCGACGTGCGGCACGCCCGCGCCCAGACCGCGGAGGCCCGGGAACGGGAGCGGCAGCTGCTGCATCGCGAGCTGCACGACGGGCTGGGCCCCACCCTGACCGGGGCGGCCATGTACATCGACGCCGCGACCAACCTGCTCGAGACCGACCCCGGACGCGCCCGCGCCATCCTGCGCTCGGCCCGGGGAGACGTCGCGACCGCCCTGCACGACGTGCGCCGGGTGGTCTACGGGCTCCGGCCGCTCGCCCTCGACGAGAAGGGTCTGGTCGCCGCCCTCGACGAACTGGGCCGCGACGGCACGCCGCCGGTCACCGTCCAGGCGGACGCCCTGCCACCGCTGAGCCCGGCCGTCGAGCTGGCCGGGTACCGGATCGCCGCCGAGGCGATCACCAACGCGCGGCGCCATGCCTCGGCCCGCCGGATCCAGGTCCGGCTCGCCGCCCGGGGACACGAGCTGGCGATCACGGTCGACGACGACGGGACGCCGCCGGCTTGCCACCAGCCCGGCGCGGGGCTCCGCTTCGTGGCCGAGCGCGCCGAGGAACTGGGCGGCTGGGCGACCGCCGGACCGCGCCAGGGCGGCGGCTGGCGCCTCGACGCCCGGCTGCCGATCGAGCCCGGCTAGGTACAGCTAGGGCCGCTCGTGCTCCTGGGCCAGCACGGTCACCCGGCGGGCCGCCTCGGACGCCCCGGCGCCGTGTCCGACCGCGACCCCGACCAGGAACGCGCTGAGCGGGGCACCCGGCCGGGACGGGCCGTGGGCCACCGCGGCGACCATCGCCAGCAGGACCTCCTCGTGCTCGAGGACCGCCTCCGGATCCAGGCCGAGTTCCGCGGAGACCAGCCGCAACCACTCCCGCATGCGGTCCATCCCCGCCGGATCATCCCTGCGCATGGCAGTAATCCTCCCTCGCCGGCACCGGCGAGCGGAACCGGGTCGCGGGTCGGGCACCGGCTGCCACGATCGGACTAGCGTGGGTGCCATGCCCGCCGAACCGCCCGAGTCACCCCAATACCCCACCGCGAGCTCCGTCGAGGAGTTCACCCGGAAGCTGGCCGCGGTGCGCGCCCGGATCGACGCCGCGGCCGAGCGGGCGGGCCGCTCTCCCGCCGAGGTGCGGCTGCTCCCGGTCAGCAAGACCGTGCCAACAAGGTCCAGGAGGCCAAACGCAAGCACGCCAACCTGATCGACGAAGACGTGGCCTGGTCGGTGATCGGTCACCTGCAGACCAACAAGGCCCGCGATGTCGCCGCCTTCGCCGCCGAATTCCAAGCCCTGGACAGCCTGCGGATCGCCGAGGCCCTGGATCGCCGCCTGCAGGCGGCCGGGCGCGCCCTGGACGTCTACGTCCAGGTGAACACCTCCGCCGAGGAGTCCAAGTACGGGCTGGCACCCGAGGACGTCCCCGCCTTCCTCGCGCGGCTGACCCCCTACTCCAGCCTGCGCGTCCGGGGCCTGATGACGCTGGCCGAGTTCACCACCGACCTCGAACGGGTGCGGGCCTGCTTCGTCCGGCTGCGGACGCTGCGCGACCGGGTCCGCGAGACCGACGAGACGCTGATCGGGCCGGGCGAACTCTCCATGGGGATGTCCGGTGACTTCGAGACGGCGATCGCCGAGGGAGCCACGTGTGTGCGGGTCGGACAGGCGATTTTCGGCGCACGTGCGGTGAACGAGGAGCACTACTGGCCGACGCCGAAAACTGCCCTCGTTGAATAACACGAGCTTCTCGTTGTAAAAATCACACGGCATGTCGATCGTTGATATGCAGTAGCCGCCGCGCCGTGTTCCGCGAGGGCGGCCGTGCCGGCGACGTCTTCTACCGCGACCGATGGAGCCACGACAAGGTGGTTCGCTCCACGCACGGGGTGAACTGCACCGGCTCGTGCTCCTGGAAGGTGTACGTCAAGGACGGCATCATCACCTGGGAGTCGCAGCAGACCGACTACCCGTCGACCGGTCCCGACCGTCCCGAGTACGAGCCCCGTGGTTGCCCCCGCGGGGCCGCGTTCTCCTGGTACACCTACAGCCCGACGCGGGTGCGCTACCCGTACGGACGCGGCGTGCTGCTGGAGCTGTACCGGGAGGCCAAGCAGCGGCTCGGCGACCCGGTCGAGGCCTTCCGCGAAATCTCCACCGACCCGGTCAAGCGGCGCCGCTACCAGCAGGCCCGCGGCAAGGGCGGCCTGGTCCGGATGAGCTGGGCCGAGGCGATCGAGATCGCCGCCGCGTCCTATGTCAACACGATCAAGAATTACGGCCCCGACCGCTGCGTCTCGTTCAGCCCGATCCCGGCCATGTCGATGGTCTCGCACGCGATCGGCACCCGGTTCAACCACCTGATCGGCGGCGCGATGACGTCGTTCTACGACTGGTACGCCGACCTGCCGGTGGCCTCGCCGCAGGTCTTCGGCGACCAGACCGACGTCCCCGAGTCCGGCGACTGGTGGGACGCCACCTACCTGATGATGTGGGGCTCCAACATTCCGGTCACCCGGACGCCGGACGCGCACTGGATGGCCGAGGTGCGCTACCGCGGCACCAAGGTGGTCACGGTCGCGCCCGACTACGCCGACAACGTGAAATTCGCCGACGAGTGGCTGCCCGCCCAGGCCGGCACCGACGCCGCCCTGGCGATGGCGATGGGACACGTCATCCTCAAGGAGCACTACGTCGACTCCCAGACGCCGTTCTTCCGCGACTACGTCCGCCAGTACACCGACCTCGGCATGCTGGTGAAGCTCGTCGAGCACCCGGACGGCCACGGCCTGACGGCGTCCAAGTTCCTGACGGCGCAAGACCTGGCTGCCTCGACCAGCGTCCACGACGCCTTCAAGACCGTGATCTGGGACAAGGCGACCGGTGCCCCGGCGGTGCCGAAAGGGTCGATGGGCTACCGCTACTCCGACGACGGCCCGGGCAACTGGAACCTCGAGCTCGGCGACCTCGATCCCGCCCTCTCGCTGCTGGAGACCGGCGACTACGAACCGGTCGAACTTGCCCTGCCCTGCTTCGAGGATCCGCGCGGCGAGGGCAGCATCGTCCGCCGCGGCGTCCCGGCGAAGCGGGTCGGCGAGCACCTGGTCACTACCGTGCTCGACCTGATGCTGGCCCAGTACGGCGTCGGACGCGACGGGCTGCCGGGGCAGTGGCCGTCCG
The DNA here is from genome assembly GCA_044224095.1 of Micropruina sp. Taxonomy (GTDB): domain Bacteria; phylum Actinomycetota; class Actinomycetes; order Propionibacteriales; family Propionibacteriaceae; genus Micropruina. The sequence goes on from JBGALC010000049.1 coordinate 25,134, forward strand.
GCTACGACGACGCCGAGACCCCCTACACCCCGGCCTGGCAGGAGGCGATCACCTCGGTGCCGGCCGAGGCCTGCCTGCGGATCGCCCGCGAGTTCGCGGCCAACTCCGAGGTCTCCAAGGGCCGCACGATGATCCTGATCGGCGCCGGCATCTGCCACTGGTTCCACGCCGACGTCACCTACCGGGCAATCATCGCGCTGCTGATGCTGACCGGCTCGATCGGACGCAACGGCGGCGGCTGGGCGCACTACGTCGGCCAGGAGAAGTGCCGGCCGATGACCGGCTGGTTCAACCTGGCCAACGCGCTGGACTGGAGCCGGCCGCCGCG
>JBGALC010000050.1:0-23664 GCA_044224095.1 Micropruina sp.
GTGTTCATCCCGCTCTGCGTCGGCGGGGGAGTGCGCGGTGTCGAGGACGTCGACGTGCTGCTGCGCACCGGTGCCGACAAGGTCGGCATCAACACCGGTGCGATCAGCCGTCCGTCGGCGATCGACGCGATCACCCAGCGTTTCGGCAACCAGGTGCTCGTGCTCTCCCTGGACGCCCGGCGCGAGGCCGGGCAGCCGTCCGGTTTCGGCGTCACCACGCACGGCGGCCGCCGGGCGGCCGGTCTGGATGCCATCGCCTGGGTGCGTGAGGCCGTCGACCGCGGTGCGGGGGAGATCCTGCTCAACTCCATGGACGCCGACGGCACCACCGCCGGCTTCGACCTGGAGATGATCGAGGCCGTCCGCCGGGTCGTCGACGTGCCGGTGATCGCCTCCGGTGGCGCCGGGACCGTCGAGCACTTCGTCGACGCCGCCCGGGCCGGCGCGGACGCCGTGCTGGCCGCGTCGGTGTTCCACTACGGAACGCTCAGCATCGCCGAGGTGAAGCAGGCGCTGGCCGACGCCGGCTTCCCCGTCCGGCTGCCGGTGGCGGGCCGCTGACCCGCGATCACCGGGGACGGTTCCTTTCCGGTTCGGGGGACGGTTCCTTTCCGGTTCAGGGAGCATCGTCGCCCTGCGGCTTGGTCGCGGACGGCCCGATCGTCGTCCGCAAGCTGCCCGTTCGAGCTCGAGCCGCGCCCTGCCGGGTGCCGTTTCCGACTAGATTCCAGGTCATGGCCTGCCTGTTCTGCTCCATCGTCGCCGGCGACATCCCGGCGCGCCGGGTGTACGAGGACGACCGCGCGATCGCGTTCCTCGACATCGGCCCGTGGAAGCGGGGACACACGCTGGTGATCCCGCGCCGCCATGTCGACGACATCCTGGACGCCGATGAGGCGCTCAGCGAGATCGCGCCGGCGATCAGCGCCACCGCGCGACTGCTCATCGACCGACTGGGTGCGGACGGCATGAACCTGCTTGCCAACGCGGGTGCGGTCGCCGGCCAGGAGGTGTTCCACCTGCATGTCCACCTGGTGCCCCGTTACGCCGACGACCCCGGGATGCGCGCGCTGTTCGAGCGTGACCCGGCGATCGTCCTCGACGAGGTCCACGCGGCCATCACGACCTCCTGAACCGATTCCGCACCCAGCTGTCCCCGAGTTCCCCACGCCGACCGACCCCGCACCCAAGGCCCTCCCTAACTATCTCTGCCCTCCCACCTGTGGGAGGGCAGAACTAGTTGGGGAGGGGTTTACGGGCAACCACGGGAAGGGCTCGGGCGTCCGAGTGGCAGGCGTCGGGGGCTACCGGATCAGTGGTAGCTGACCTTGCAGCCGCCGCCGCTCGGGCAGTTGATCGTGCCCTTCTGGAACGACGCCGAGGACGCCCCCTTGCCCGAGGCGGTGTCGGTGGTCGGAAAGCCCAGCTTCCCGGACGGCCCACCGGCCTTGCGGTAGGCGTCCGCGACCTTGCCGGTGAGCAGCCGGGACTTGGTGGCCTTCGACCAGTAGAGCGACCCGCCCTCGAACTGCGCGTACAGGCCTCCGGCGACCGCCACCTCGCTGGCGCTGGGCCCGCCCAGGCGTCCGGTGGTGCCGCCGAGGTCGCCCTGCCACCGGTCGTGGTTGCCGGTGCCCGGCTTGAGCCCGCCGAACACGCCGAACAGCCGTTCCCGCAGCCCGAACTTGTTCTTGAACGACCCGCCGGTGACGCGCACCGATCCCTTGCTGCCGGCGATGGTCACCTGGTCGGCGCGGCCGCCCCAGGGGCCGTCGCCGTCACGCTGGGTCACCTGGATGCTGCGGAACGTCCCGATGCTCGGATACGCCGACTGGATCGCCGCCGAGCTCAGCCACTTCGACCACTTCGGGTTCCGCATCCGGGCGTCGTACGGGTCGGCCTTCGCCACCAGGTACGACGTTCCGCCCGCGGCGCTGTGCCCGCCGTTGCTGGACGAGAACATGGTCAGCGCGATGCCGGAGCCGGTCCTCAGGATCTGGTTCCGGGTGGCGGCCACGGCGTTGTCGCCGCCGGTGCTCTCGTCGTCCTGGCCGCCGTACACCTGGCACGCGGCGGTGTCGCAGATGTCATAGATGGGCGTCCGAGGGCTCAGCTGGGCACGGGCGGCGTAGGACCGCGCCGCGACCGACTGCGCCTGCACGGCCTCCTTGTGCCATGAGGTCGGCATCTCGCGCGGCACCACGCCGCGCAGGTAGTTCTCCATCGTCACCGTGTTCACGGTCCGGGCGCCCGACTCGTAGAACCGCAGCGCGACCCGCTCGCGATAGTCCCGGTTCTTGCCGCCGGGGAGACGCACCTTGACGATCTTCCGCTTGGGATTGTCGAAGGTCCACACCCTGCCGGTGGCCGTCAGCGACGTGCCGCGGGTCACCCAGGCCCCCTTGCTGGTGAGGTACTGCAGCACCCGCTTGGAGCCGGACCGCTTGATCCGCCATTGGCGGTACTTCGATCCGGACGGCAGGGTGTAGCTGTGTCCCGCGGAATCCCGCACCCGCAGCCCCGCTTCGGGCATCACGTCGAGCGTGCCGTCCGAATCGGCGGTGACCCAGACTCGGATGGTGTTCCCGGCCTTGAGCGTGGCCAGCTTGGTGCCCGGATAGTAGAAGGCCAGGATCTTCTCGTGGGACAACCCTGCGTCGGCGGCCCCCCAGGCGCCGTACTGGGACATCCCCTTGCCGTGGCCCCACCCGGCGCCGGTGATCACGATGGTGGAGTTGACCGGGGTGATCGCGGCCTCGGCGGCACCGGCGGACGGCGGGGCGACGGACAGCACACCGGTCGCGGTCAGCACGGTGGCGACCACGCCGCCGGCGAGCCGCCGGGAGCGATCCGGGGCGGCGCCGGACGCCGCGGACCCACCCGGGGAGGAGCCGCGCGGGTCGTCGGAGGGCAGGCAGGAACGTCGCTTCGGCATGGCAACACCTCGGGGGAGTAGGAGTTCCGGTCATCGTGGCCCGCGGGCCGAGCCGTGCACAACCGGCGGCTGGAATCGCGCGGCGAAGTCGCACCCTCAACCTGAGGAAGACCGTTCGAGGGTGCGGCACCGGACGCCGATGCGAATCCGGTCGGCCCGCGCCGGGTCGGATCCGCGGCGGCGGGAGCACAATGGCGCAATGAGCAGACTCCTCACCGATGACGAGATCGCCCGGCAGCTCGCCGAGCTGCCCGGCTGGTCCCGCGACGGAGACACGCTGGTGGCGGTCATCGAGGCGCCGGACTTCCCGGCTGCGATCGCTCTCGTGGTCGCCGTGGCCGACGAGGCCGAGCGACTCGATCACCATCCCGACATCGACATCCGCTGGCGGGTCACCCATTGGCGCCTCAGCACCCACGATGCCGGCGGCATCACCCAGCTCGACATCGAACTGGCGCACCGGATCTCCGATCATGCCGAGATCGCCGACGCCCGGTTCACCGCCTGACAGCGCCGCCGCCACAAACCGAACGGTGACGGCGACCTGCCGCCGGGCCGGGGCCGGCCGCCGACCCCGGCCCGGCGCTCCTCGACCCGCTGGTAGGGGCGGCGGAGGTCCGGGTACCAGCCCGCGGCGTCCTGGACGAGGCGCTGGCGGCTTCGAGCTGCGCGGCAAGCGGCGCGTCCACGAGTAGCCGGCGGTCGGGCACATCGTCGCCTGCCGTCCTGCCGTCCTGCCGTCCTGCCGTCCTGCCGTCCTGCCGTCCTGCCGTCCCCGGCGTCCGACGCGCTGCGCCGACCTGCGGACGGCGTCCGCGGCGGCGGCGGAACCGGCCGGTGATGACCGCCACCCGGGATCCGAGTCCACATCCTGAAAACGCCGGTCCGAAAGTTGACACGGGTCGCCCCGGGGCGAAAACTGTCCTCGTGCGGATCTTCTTCCTCGTACTTCCTTGAGCGTGTCAGCCGACTAGTCGACCGACACGCGCCCCTCGCCTGCCGACGCAGCGGGGGTTTTTTCATGCAAGAGGAACCGCGACCAGCACCCGCAGAAAGGGGACCACGATGTCCGAGACCATCGCACCATCACTGCTGACCGGGGCCGAAGCCCTTGTCGAGTCGCTGGAGCGGGTGGGCGTAGAGGTCATCTTCGGCATCCCCGGCGGCGCGATCCTGCCGGCCTACGATCCGCTCGGCCAGTCCAAGCTGATCCGGCACATCCTGGTCCGTCACGAGCAGGGCGCCGGCCATGCCGCCGAGGGCTACGCCGTGGCCACCGGCAGGGTCGGGGTGTGCATGGCCACCTCCGGTCCCGGGGCCACCAACCTGGTCACCGCGATCGCCGACGCCTACATGGACTCCGTCCCGATCGTCGCCATCACCGGGCAGGTGGCGAGCGCCGCCATCGGCACGGACGCCTTCCAGGAGGCCGACATCCGGGGCATCACCTTCCCGATCACCAAGCACAGCTTCCTGGTCACCCATGCCGAGGACATCCCCGGCGCCATCGCGGCGGCCTTCCACATCGCCAAGTCCGGACGTCCCGGTCCGGTCCTGGTCGACATCGCCAAGGACGCCCTGTCCACCCAGGCGCCGTTCAACTGGCCGGAGATGATCGACCTGCCCGGCTACCACCCGGTCACCCAGCCGCACGTCAAGCAGGTCCGCGAGGCGGCCCGGCTGATCGCCGAGTCCAGCCGCCCCGTGCTCTACGTCGGCGGCGGCGTGGTGAAGGCCGAGGCCAGCGAGGAGCTGGCGAAGCTGGTCGAGATCACCGGCATCCCGGTGGTCACCACCCTGATGGCCCGCGGCGCGTTCCCCGACAGCCATGAGCTGCACATGGGCATGCCCGGCATGCACGGCACCGTGGCGGCGGTCGGCGCGCTGCAGCGCTCCGACCTGCTGATCGCGCTGGGCACCCGGTTCGACGACCGGGTCACCGGCAAGCTGGACACCTTCGCCCCCGAGGCGAAGATCATCCACGCCGACATCGACCCGGCCGAGATCTCCAAGAACCGGGTCGCCGACGTCCCGATCGTCGGCGACGTGCGGAACGTGATCGCCGACCTGAACGGCGTGCTGCGCGGGGCCGACCTGCCCGAGTACACCGCGTGGCGCCGTTACCTGGCCGCGCTGAAGGACAAGTACCGGGTGCCCACCGAGGCCACCCACGAGGGCATGCTGTCGCCCGAGTACGTGATCAAGCGGATCGGCGAGCTGACCGGCCCGGACGCCTTCTACGCGGCCGGGGTCGGCCAGCACCAGATGTGGGCCGCGCAGCTGCTGCCGTTCGAGAAGCCCGGACGCTGGCTGAACTCCGGCGGGGCAGGGACGATGGGCTACTGCGTGCCGGCCGCGATGGGCGCCCAGGTGGGCCGTCCGGAGGCCGTGGTCTGGGGCATCGACGGCGACGGCTGCTTCCAGATGACCAACCAGGAGCTGGTCACCTGCGCGCTGGAGGGCATCCCGATCAAGATCGCGGTGATCAACAACCAGAGCCTGGGCATGGTCCGCCAGTGGCAGACCCTGTTCTACGGGCAGCGCTACTCCAACACCGACCTGAAGACCCTGCGGGTGCCGGACTTCCCGAAGCTGGCCGAGGCGATGGGCGCGGTCGGGCTGCGGGCCGAGCACCCGTCCGAGGTGGACGCCGTGATCAACAAGGCGCTGTCGATCACCGACCGTCCGGTGGTGGTGGAGTTCGTCGTGCACAAGGACGCCATGGTCTGGCCGATGGTCGCCGCGGGCACCAGCAACGACGACATCAAGATCGCCAAGGACCTGGCGCCCGACTGGGAGGAAGAGGAACTGTGAGGACGCACACGCTGAGCGTGCTGGTCGAGAACAAGCCGGGCGTCCTGGCCCGGATCGCCGGCCTGTTCGCTCGACGCGGCTACAACATCGAGTCGCTGGCGGTCGGCCCGACCGAGCGTCCGGAGCTGTCCCGGATCACCCTGCAGGTCGGGGTGGAGAACCAGCAATTCCTGGAGCAGATCACCAAGCAGCTGAACAAGCTGGTCGAGGTGCTGAAGATCGTCGAACTGGAGGAGTCCGCGGTGCGCCGCGAGCTGGTGCTGATCAAGCTCAAGGCCGACCCGAGCACCCGCAGCCAGATCATCGAGATCGTCCAGCTCTTCCGCGGCAAGACCGTCGACGTCCAGAACGAGTCGCTGACCATCGAGGCCACCGGGTCGCCCGACAAGCTGGAGGCGCTGCTCGAGATGCTCCGGCCGTACGGCGTCCGCGAGCTGGTGCAGTCCGGCCTGGTGGCGCTCGGCCGGGGCAGCAAGTCGCTCACCGACCGGTCCAAGTCCGACAAGATCCGCACACCCGTGCGCAACCACTAGTCAGTAAGGAAGACACATGGCAGAGATGTTCTACGACGACGACGCCGACCTCTCGATCATCCAGGGCCGGACGGTCGCCGTGATCGGCTACGGCTCCCAGGGGCACGCGCACGCGCTGTCGCTGCGCGACTCCGGGGTGGACGTCCGGGTGGGGCTGCGTCCGGGCTCGAAGTCGGCCGCGAAGGCCGAGTCGGAGGGCCTGCGGGTGCTGCCGGTCGACCAGGCGGCCGCCGAGGCCGACCTGATCATGATCCTGGCGCCCGACCAGTTCCAGCGCACCATCTACGCCGAGCAGATCGCCCCGAACCTGCAGGAGGGCGACGCGCTGTTCTTCGCCCACGGCTTCAACATCCGGTTCGGCTACATCCAGCCGCCGGCCGGCGTCGACGTGTGCATGGTCGCACCGAAGGGCCCCGGTCACCTGGTCCGCCGGGAGTACTCCGAGGGCCGCGGCGTCCCGGTCATCGTCGCCGTGGAGAAGGACGAGTCCGGCCAGGCCTGGCCGTTGGCGCTGAGCTACGCGAAGGCGATCGGCGGGCTGCGTGCCGGCGGCATCAAGACCACCTTCACCGAGGAGACCGAGACCGACCTGTTCGGTGAGCAGGCCGTGCTCTGCGGCGGGGCGTCCGCCCTGGTCCAGGCCGGCTTCGAGGTGCTCACCGAGGCCGGCTACCAGCCCGAGGTGGCCTACTTCGAGTGCCTGCACGAGCTGAAGCTGATCGTCGACCTGATGTATGAGGGCGGCATCGCCAAGCAGCGCTGGAGCGTCTCGGACACCGCCGAGTTCGGCGACTACGTGTCGGGCCCGCGGGTGATCGACGCCCGGGTCAAGGAGAACATGAAGGGCGTGCTGGCCGACATCCAGTCCGGCGCGTTTGCGAAGCGCTTCATCGACGATCAGGACGCCGGCGCGCCCGAGTTCAAGCGGCTCCGCGCCGAGGGCGAGGCGCACCCGATCGAGGGCACCGGTCGCGAGCTGCGCAAGCTGATGGCGTGGGTGAAGAGCCACGACGACGACTACGTCGAAGGCACCGCCGCGCGCTGAGAGGACGTGCGTCCCCCACCGCGGGACGCATCAGGAACGGGCGTCGCTCCCCACAAGGGAGCCGGCGCCCGTTCTGCCGTCCGCGACCTGCCCCCGCGACCGGGAGAACCAGGCCGGACGCACACCCTCCCCGGCGGTAGATTTGGCCCAGCCGACCGGCCGATGGCACCTTCCGTTCACCTGGGGCGGGCCTCTCGTTCACCGATGCCCTCGACGCTTCCCCATGTGACACTTGAGTTACTTCTGCTGCTGCTGGTGATCGGCACCGCGATCGCGTTCGACTTCACCAACGGCTTCCATGACACCGGAAACGCCATGGCGACCTCGATCGCCACCGGCGCACTCAAGCCGAAGACCGCCGTGGCGCTGTCCGCGGTGCTCAATCTGGTCGGCGCCTTCCTCTCCGTCGAGGTGGCGCTGACGGTGACCAACGCCGTCATCCGGATCCAGGACTCCTCCGGCGCCCCCAAGCCCGAGTTCCTGGCCAATCATGGCCACGACCTGCTGATGATCGTCTTCTGCGGACTCATCGGCGGCATCCTGTGGAACCTGCTGACCTGGCTGCTCGGCCTGCCGTCCAGCTCGTCGCACGCACTGTTCGGCGGTCTGGTCGGCTCCGCGCTGGCCGCGCTCGGCATCGGCGGCGTCAACTGGGTGGGCGACGGCAGCAAGCTGGACGGCGTGGTCGGCAAGGTGATCCTGCCCGCCTTCGCCTCGCCGGTGGTCGCCGCGCTGGTGGCCACCATCGGCACCTGGCTGGTCTACCGGATCACCACGGGCGTCGCCAGCCGGTACGCCGAGGGCGGCTTCCGCTGGGGCCAGATCGGGACGGCGTCCCTGGTCTCGCTCGCGCACGGCACCAACGACGCTCAGAAGACGATGGGCGTGATCACCCTGGCGCTGATCGCCTACGGCACCTGGACCGACACCACCAACGTGCCCACCTGGGTGAAGATCGCCTGCGCCGTCGCGATCGCGGCCGGCACCTACACCGGCGGCTGGCGGATCATCCGCACCCTCGGCAAGGGCCTGGTGGAGATCTCCTCCCCGCAGGGCATGGCCGCCGAGGCGTCCTCCGCCGCCGTGATCCTGACCTCCAGCCATCTCGGCTTCGCGTTGTCCACCACCCACGTCGCCACCGGTTCGATCCTCGGCTCCGGCCTCGGACGCCGCGGCGCGGAGGTGCGGTGGGGGGTCGCCCTGCGGATGGTGCTGGCCTGGTTCATCACCCTGCCCGCGGCCGGCCTGGTCGGCGCCGCCTGCTTCTTCGTCGGCAATGGGATCGGCGGCTACCCCGGCGTCCTGATCGTGTTCGGGGTGCTGGTCGGGCTGACCGCCTGGATGATCGCGCATTCCCGCAAGACCGCCGTCCACGCCGGCAACGTCAACGAGGAATGGGACGCCGGTGCGACCCCCGGTTCCTCGGTGACCGCCGCCGGCACCGTCAGCGTCAAGGCCTGAGAGGACTCCTTCGATGTTCCAACTCTTCTCCGCAGCGGTCGGCCAGGTGGCCCTCGTCGCCGTCCTGATCGGTGCCGGCCTGCCCGCCCTGTTCGCCTTCGGCATCCGCGCGCTCGCCAGCGGGGCGGGTGGCGCGGCCGAGGTCGGCAACGAACCCGGCCGTCCCGCCATGAAGCTGGTGGCCTACCTCTGCTTCACTCTGGTGCTCGGCGTGATCGCCGTCGGCATCGCGATCATCGTGTCGTCCGGGTTCGGCTATCACGTATCCTTTGAGCACGTTTTTCCGACCTTCGTGAAGAAGCACTGAGCGCCATGGCTGACCGAACCACCCCCGTCGAGACCATCCTCGGCTGGTTGCGTGCCGGTTATCCCGACGGCGTCCCCGCGCACGACTACATCGCGCTGCTGGGCATCCTGCACCGGTCTCTCACCGAGGCCGAGGTGACCGAGATCGCCACGCAGCTCCGGCAGGACGGCGACGGCAGCGACGAGGCGATCCGGGAGTCGATCCGGGAACGCGCCCTCGAGGAGCCGTCGGAGTCCGACGTGCGGCGGGTCGCGGGCCGGCTCGCCGCGGCCGGCTGGCCGCTGGACGAGGCGGTCAGTGCTTCGACCCCGGTCGGTCGAGGCTGAGGAAACAGGTGTGCTGACGCGGATCGAACGAATCGTCGCCTGGCTGAAGGGGGGATACCCGCACGGTATCCCCGAGGCCGACTACGTCCCCCTGCTCGCCGTGCTGCGCCGGCGACTGACTCAGGAGGAGATCGACCAGCTCGCCGAGCACATCATCCGGGACCGGCTGATCCCGGCGGTCCGCCTGGATGTCGGCGCCGAGTACCTGCGGGTGACCCACGAGCTGCCCAGCGAATCGGAGATCCGCAGGATCAGCGAGAAGCTGGCCGACGCCGGCATCGACGTCAGCTACGTGGAGCCGGCGTGGGCCCGGCGGGACACCACGGACGAATCCTGAACCCGACCGCAGCGCGGGCCCGGCGGCCCGGCCGCCGTGCGCGTGTGGCAAGCTTTCGGAGATGACTGCCCAGACCCGCCCTGCCGATCCGGGCCTGAGTGCCGCCGAGGTCGCCGACCGGATCTCCCGCGGGCATCGCAACGACCTGCCGCCGCGTTCGGGCCGGACCGCCGCCGAGATCGTCCGGGCCAACGTGTTCACCCGGATCAACGGCATCCTGGCCGCGCTGCTGGTCTGCGTGCTGGCCACCGGTTCCTGGATCAACGGGGCGTTCGGGCTGCTGATCATCGCCAACTCGGCGATCGGCATCATTCAGGAGCTGCGCGCCAAGAAGACCCTGGACAGCCTGGCCGTGGTCGGCGAGGCCCGGCCGCGGATCCGCCGGGACGGCGTCGGGCGTGAGCTGGGCCGGGAGGAGATCGTCCTCGACGATCTGATCGAGGTCGGCCCGGGCGACCAGATCGTGGTGGACGGCGTGGTCGCCGAGGCCGACTACCTCGAGGTCGACGAGTCGCTGCTGACCGGCGAGTCGGATCCCGAGCCGAAGGCCCCCGGAGCCGAGGTGCTGTCGGGCAGCTTCGTGGTCTCCGGCGCCGGCGCATACCGGGCCACCAAGGTCGGCAGCGCCTCCTACGCCGCCCAGCTCACCGCCGAGGCGGCCAAGTTCACGCTGGTCAGATCGGAGCTCACCGGCGGCATCAACCAGATCCTCAAGGTGATCACCTGGGTGCTGATCCCGGTTGGCCTGGCCACGATCTGGGTGCAGCTGTTCCAGGCCGGCAACGACTGGCGACGCGCCGTGCTGGCGATGGCCGGGGCCCTCGTTCCGATGGTCCCCGAGGGCCTCATCCTGCTCACCGCGGTCGCCTTCGCGCTGGGCGTCGTCCGGCTGGGGCAGCGCAACTGCCTGGTGCAGGAGTTGCCGGCGATCGAGGGCCTGGCCCGGGTCGACGTCGTCTGCGCCGACAAGACCGGAACACTCACCGAGAACGGCATGACCTACGGCGAGCTGCGCCTGCTGGACGGCGTCCGGCTCGCCGAGGTGGAGGACGGCCTGCGGCAGCTGGCCGGCTCCGACGCGCGGCCGAACGCGTCCATGCAGGCGCTCGCCGCGGCCTTCGGCCCGGCCGGGACGCCCTGGCCGGTGCTCGCGAAGGCCCCGTTCACCTCGGCCAAGAAGTGGTCGGGTGCCACCTTCGTCGGGCCCGGCGAGGCCGCGGTCAACTGGGTGATCGGGGCGCCGGACATCCTGGCCGCACCCGGCTCGGCGGCGGCGTCCGAGGCCGAGGAGATCGCGGCCGGCGGGCTGCGGGTGCTCCTGGTGGGCACCGCCGAACTGCCCGTCGACGACCCGTCCGCGCCCGGGACGGTCACCGCCAAGGCGCTGGTCGTGCTCAACCAGCGGATCCGCCCGGACGCCGCCGACACCCTCGCCTACTTCGTCGAGCAGGGCGTCGCGCTCAAGGTGATCTCCGGCGACAACGCCGCCGCGGTGGGTGCCGTGACCCGGTCGCTCGGGGTGGTGTCCGACTACGCCGTCGACGCGCGGACGCTGCCCGCCGACCCCCAGCGGTTCGCCGAGGCGGTCGAGCACAACGATGTCTTCGGACGTGTGACGCCGCACCAGAAGCGGGCGATGGTGGGTGCCCTGCAGTCCCACGGCCACACCGTCGCGATGACCGGGGACGGCGTGAACGACGTCCTGGCGCTGAAGGACGCCGACCTGGGCGTCGCGATGGGCTCGGGCTCGGCGGCGACCCGGGCGGTGGCCAAGATCGTCCTGCTCGACGACCGGTTCGCCACCCTGCCGCACGTGGTGGCCGAGGGACGCCGGGTGATCGGCAACATCGAGCGGGTCGCCAACCTGTTCCTCACCAAGACCATCTACTCGGCGCTGCTGGCGCTGTTCGTGGTGCTGTGGCGGGTGCCGTTCCCGTATCTGCCGATCCACATCACCATCACCGGCTGGTTCACCATCGGCATTCCGGCGTTCCTGTTGTCGCTGGCCCCGAACAACGAGCGGGCGCGTCCGGGCTTCGTCGAACGGGTGCTGCGGCTGGGTGTCCCGGCCGGGGTGATCGTGGCGCTGGTCACCTTCGTCACCTATCTGCTGGTGCTGCCCGGGCCGGGGGCGGGCGAGGTGGCGATGCGTCAGGCCACGACGGCCACCCTGGCCTGCATGATCGTGGCCGCCACCTGGGTGCTCGCGGTGGTCGCGCGTCCGTACCAGTGGTGGAAGATCGCGCTGGTGGTGGTTTCGGGGCTGGCCTACCTGCTGATCTTCAGCTGGCCGCTCACCCAGTCGCTGTTCCTGCTCGACGTGGGCGACACCCAGGCGATGACCCTGGGGCTGCTGGCCGGCCTGGTCGGCGCGGCGCTGATCGAGATCGCCTGGTGGGTCCGCGGCGTGGTGTTCAACGAACCCCGGGTGTTCTGGACGCCGCGGGCCGAGGACGCCTGAGCCGGGAACGTTCCCATGGGAATCCGGACGCCCGGGCCCGCCAGGCCCTCCCTAACTATCTCTGCCCTCCCGCATGCGGGAGGGCAGAGATAGTTAGGGAGGGTTTACGGGGTCGGTAGGGGATCAGACCCGGGCCGCGATGGCGTCCCCGACCTCGGTGGTGGAGCGCTTGGCGGCACCGCGCTCGGCGATGTCGGCGTCCACGGCGGCGTCGATCCGGGCGGCGTCGTCGCGGCGTCCGAGGTGGTCGAGCAACAGCGCCATCGACGAGATCGTGGCTGTCGGGTCGGCGATGCCCTGGCCGGCGATGTCGGGGGCCGAGCCGTGCACCGGCTCGAACATGGACGGGAACGCGCCGGAGGGGTTGATGTTGGCCGATGCCGCCAGGCCGATGCCGCCGGTGACCGCGGCCGCCAGGTCGGTGACGATGTCGCCGAACAGGTTGTCGGTGACGACGACGTCGAAGCGCTGCGGGTCCTGCACCAGCATGATCATGGTGGCGTCGACGTGCAGATAATCGGTGGTCACCTCGGGGTACTCGGCGGCGACGGCGGTGAAGATCCGGTTCCACAGTCCGCCGGCGTTCACCAGCACGTTGTGCTTGTGCACCAGGGTGACCTTCTTGCGGCGCCGCATGGCCCGCTCGAAGGCGTCCCGGACGACGCGCTCGACGCCCCGGGCGGTGTTCACGCTGACCTCGTTGGCCACCTCGAAGGGGGTGCCGGTCTGCATCGAGCCGCCGACGCCGCAGTACAGGCCCTCGGTGCCCTCGCGGACGACGACGAAGTCGATCGGGCCGCGGGCGACCACGGCGTCCGACAGGGGGGTGACGACGCCGGGGTAGAGCTTGGACGGCCGCAGGTTCACGTAGTGGTCGAAGGCGAAACGCAGCTTCAGCAGCAGGCCGCGCTCCAGCAGACCCGACGGGATCGCTCTCGAGCCCGGGGCGGCGCCGACCGCGCCGAGGATCAGGGCGTCCGCCTGTGCGAGCTCGGCGAGGACGGAATCTGGCAACACCTCGCCGGTGCGCTGCCAGCGTTCGGCACCCAGGTCGTAGTGGGTGAACGCGAAGGCGTCCGGGCCGACGGTTGCGGTGAGCACCTTCAGACCCTCGGCGACGACCTCCGGACCGATCCCGTCACCCGGGATCACGGCGATGTTCTGCGGCATGCCGCAACTGTAGTGAGACCGCTCATAGGTTGAGACGCGCGTCTCAGGAGACGTCTGCGGCGAGCCGCCGGGGCCTGCGCGTGGTGGAGGCCCCGGCGAGGCTCTGGGCCACGTTCAGGTTCGACAGCTCGCGTACCGTGCTCTGGGGTGACTCAGGACGCCTGCCGGTCGGCGATCTCCAGGCCGATCCGCTGCGCGCCGTAGGCCATGCCCAGACCGTTGAACCAGTCGGACATCGCGGCGGTGAGCCGGCCGAGTCGTCCGAAGCTGCGCTGGCCCGCGGTGTGGGCCAACTCCGCTCCGCCGGGTGCCGGCAGGATCGCGAACCGGTCGTAGCGCAGGGCCTCGCCGGCGTGTGGTCCGTCCACCATCTCGTGGATCCAGGTGATCACGTCGGCCTCGCCCTCGCGGCGCCGGGTGTGATGGACGCGCACCGCCATGGTCCGGCGTCCCCGGGTGTGCCGGATAGTCTCCTCCGCGGCGTCCAGCTCCGCCCGCTGCGGATCGAACGCCCACACGGCGAGGAGTGCAGGGTCGGCCAGGGCATCGCCGACCACCTCGGGTGGCGCTGACAGGTAGTGCCGGATCCGCCGGGCACGGGCGGGCGGGGGTAGCAGGTCCGGGTCCGCGTCGACCCGTTCGACGGCGTCCGGTTCGGCGGGTCGGGCGCTGAGTTCCGCGGTCAGCTTCTCGGGATCGACACCGTCCGCGACCAGCAACCGCCGGACCACCCCGGACGGCTCGGCGACGAGGGCCGCCAGCGCCGCGCAGGTTCCCTCCCGCAGCTTCGTGCGGTTGACCAGGTCGTGCGCCCGGCCGGTCGCCCGCCAGTCGGCGAAGTCGAGTTCCCTGGCCGCCCTCGGCGGCGGCAGGACCCCCGCGGCCGCGTCCAGTCCGAGGGCACCGAGGTCGTCGGTGAGCGATTCGCGGACGCGTCGCCGCGCGGAGCCGAGTGAGACCCCGTGCCGGCCGAGGATCCGGGCTGCCTGGCCGCCGACCGCGAGCAGTCCGAGGTACAGGTGGTCGACGTCGATCTCGGCCGTCCGGGTTCGGGCTGCCTCGAGGTGGGCGGCACCCGTCCATCGACTGGTGAGCAGCATGCTCATCGGTTCTTCCTTCCCTGCAGGTCGGCCGCGACGCGGCGCGCGTACTTCTTGTGGACCGCCTGCCGGGTGACCCCCAGCGCGGTTGCGATCTCGGGCCAGCCGTGTCCGGCGCGGAGCGCCTCCTCCACCTGGGTCAGCTCCAGCATGTCGGCCACCCGGCGCAGCGAGGCGACGGCGCGTAGGCCGGCCAGAGGGTCACTGGTGTCGGAAGCCGTCCGGGCCACGTCGACTGCGATCATGTGAGCAACTTAGGTTGACGGAGCGAGTTTGTCAACCCGGGTTGCTCGGGTCATCGGGGACGGTTCCTTTCCGGTTCGGGGGAAGGTTCCTTTTCGGTTCGGGGGACGGTTCCTTTTCGGTTCGGGGGACGGTTCCTTTTCGGTTCGGGGGACGGTTCCTTTCCGGTTCAGGTTGCGCGTCCCCTAACCTCGTGGAGCCGGGCGAGGAGCCCCGCTCAGACGACGCGGCGCAGCCAGCCGTGGACGTCCTCGGCCCGGCCGTACTGCAGGTCGAGGATGGCTGAGCGGATCTGCATGGTCCGCTCCCCGGGCTCGTCGCCGACGACGTGATCGCCCTGCCGGGAGCGGAACTCGGCGACCGGCGTCAGCACGGCCGCCGTGCCGCATGCGAATGCCTCCACGATCTCGCCCGAGTCGACGCGGTCGAAGATCTCCGTGAGTGTGATCGTCCGCGCCACCTGCCGCAGGCCAAGGTCGGACGCCACGGTGAGGATCGAGTCGCGGGTGACTCCGTCGAGGATGGTGCCGGTCAGCGCAGGAGTGATCAGCTCGCCGTCGGTGGTGACGACCATGATGTTCATGCCGCCGAGTTCCTCGGTGTTGACGCCCGTGCCGGCGTCGCCGAACAGCACCTGGGAACAACCGTGCTCGGCGCCCTCGTACTGGGCGATCAGCGACGAGGCGTAGTTGCCGCCGCACTTGGCCGCGCCGGTGCCGCCCTTGCCGGCTCGGCTGTAGTCGTCGGTGACCCAGATATTGACGGGCTGCACGCCGCCCGGGAAGTACGGCCCGACCGGGCTGGCGATCACGGCGTAGGTCACTCGGTGAGCAGCCCGCACCCCGAGGAACGACTCGTTGGCGAACATGAACGGACGCAGGTACAGGCTTGCCTCGCCGGCTGCGGCGTCCGGCGTCCAGGTGGCGTCCACCCGCACCAACTGTTCGATCGAGGTGAGGAAGTCCTCCACCGGCAGTTCGGGGAGCATCAATCGCCGAGCGGAAGCCTGGAGTCGCTGGGCGTTGCGTTCTGGGCGGAACAGCCAGATCGAGCCGTCCGCATGCCGGTAGGCCTTCAGGCCCTCGAACACCTCCTGCGCGTAGTGCAGCACCGCCGTCGAGGGGTCGAGGTGGAAGGGTCCGTAGGGGAGCACGGCGTCCTCGCCCCAACCCGAACCGTGCCGCCAGGTGGCCACCGACATGTGATCGGTGAAGTACACGCCGAAGCCGGGATCGGCGTGGACCTCGGCGATGCGTGCGGCGCTGGCGGGTGCGGTGTTGCGGGTCAGCGGAAAGGTCAAGGACATGGGCAGGACAATACTCGGACGGCGCCGTCCGACGGCCTCTTCGGCACCAGCGGGCCGGGCTCACGGGGCATCCGCCGCTGTCGGTCCTGCCGGGGCCCCCTGAACGGGAATGGAACCGTCCCTTGAACCGGAATGGAACCGTCCCTTGAACGGGAATGGAACCGTCCCCTGAACGGGAATGGAACCGTCCCTTGAACCGGAATGGAACCGTCCCCTGAACCGGAATGGAACCGTCCCTTGAACCGGAATGGAACCGTCCCTGAACGGGAATGGAACCGTGGTCACGCTGGGCGGGCGACTCGAAGCTGGCACGGCGGACAGGCTGGTGGGAACGGCAGCCGACGGCCGTGACCGGCGCGACGACCACCTCCGGCCACCCGGCCGTGCCCGGTCGGCAGGGCAACGCCAGGGGTTCCGACCGGTCGGACCCGGCGCCCTGGGGCGAGCGCCTCAGCCGAGGGCGGCGATGGCCGCGTCGTAGTCCGGCTCTTCGCTGGTGGACTCGGTCACCTGCAGGTGCCGGACGACGCCGTCGGCCCCCGCGACGATCACCGTCCGCGCCAGCAGCCCGCGCATCGCGCCGTCGGTGAGCGTCAGGCCGTAGTCGGCTCCGAAGCCGGAGCGGAACGCGGATGCGACCACGACGTTCTCGATGCCCTCCGCGCCGCAGAACCGCCCGAGCGCGAACGGCAGGTCGTGCGAGACGCAGAGCACGGCGGTGTTCTCCAGGCCGGCCGCCAGCTCGTTGAACCGGCGGACGCTCAGCGCACAGACCCGGGTGTCGATGCTGGGAAAGATGTTGAGCACCAGGTTCCGGCCGGCGAACTCGTCCAGGGTGACATCGGACAGATCGGGCAGGGTCAGCGCGAAGGGGAGCAGCGGGGACCCTGCCTGGGGCGGATCGCCGGCGGTCGCGACCGGGACGCCCCGGGCAATGGTGATGGCCATGCACCTGTTCTTACCGGGGGCGGGCCGGACGGGGCAAGCTCGTCCGAACCGGCGGCGGATCCGGCCCGATGCCGGCTGTTGCGCCGTGGGTCTCAGTGCCTGAGACCCACGGACCGGCAGGACGCCGGGCGGCACACTCGATTGGTTGTCGCGTATCATCGCGCAGATTCCATTCACGAACGAGGGCACAATGTCGAGCTTTCCTGTCGCGCCGGACACCTTCCATGTCTTCGACACCACGCTGCGCGACGGCGCGCAGCAGGAGGGCCTGCGGCTGTCCGTCGCCGACAAGCTCCGCATCGCGGCGCTGCTCGACGACCTGGGGGTCGACTACATCGAGGGCGGCTGGCCGGGCGCGAACCCCAACGACACCGCGTTCTTCGCCGCGGCCGCCGACGGGGAACTGAGCCTGGACCACGCCGAGCTGGTCGCATTCGGGTTCACCCGCCGCGTCGGCACCACGGCCGCCCAGGACCCGATGGTCCAGGCGCTGGTGGACGCCCGCACGCCGGTGGTCTGCATCGTCGCCAAGAGCCACTCCGAGCACGTCTTCCGGGCGCTGCACACCACGCTGGAGGAGAACCTGGAGATGATCCGGGACACCGTCGGTCACCTGGTGGCCTCCGGACGGCGGGTGTTCGTCGACTGCGAGCACTTCTTCGACGGCTACCAGGTGGACCCGTCCTACGCGCTGGAGTGCGTCCGGGTCGCCGCGGACGCCGGGGCCGAGGTGGTCGTGCTGTGCGACACCAACGGCGGCATGCTGCCCTCGCAGATGGGTGACGTGGTGACCGCCGCCGGCGAGATCGGGGTCGATCTCGGCGTCCACTGCCACAACGACACCGGTTGTGCGGTGGCCAACACCCTGGCCGCGGTGGATGCCGGTGTGATGCACGTCCAGGGCACCGTGAACGGCCACGGCGAGCGGACCGGCAACGCGAACATCATCACCCTGATCGCCAACCTGCAGCTGAAGTACGGGTGGTCGCTGGTGCCCGAGTCGGCGCTGCGCGACGCCACCCGGATCAGCCATGCCATCGCCGGCGTGACCAACGTGCCGCCGAACACCAAGCAGCCCTATGTGGGCTTCTCGGCGTTCGCCCACAAGGCCGGGCTGCACGCGTCCGCGATCAAGGTGGACGCCAACCTCTACCAGCACATCGATCCCACCCTGGTCGGCAACGACATGCGCATGCTGGTCTCCGACATGGCCGGCCGCGCCAACATCCAGCTCAAGGGCGAGGAACTGGGCTACGACCTGTCCGACCGTGACCTGGCCGGGCGGATCACCGACACCGTCAAGCAGCGCGAGATGGACGGCTACAGCTACGAGTCCGCCGACGCCAGCTTCGAGCTGCTGCTGCGCGGCGAGCTGGGCCTCACCGACGACTTCTTCGAGGTGCTGACCTGGCGGGTGCTCACCGGGCACGAGGTGAAGCCCGAGGGCGACTCCGAGGCGACGGTCAAGCTGCGGGCCCGTGGCGAGACGCTGTCCTTCGTGGGGGAGGGGCACGGACCGCTGAACGCCCTGGACATGGCGCTGCGGACGGCGCTGAAGCGGGCCTACCCGCACGTCGACGACTTCGAGCTGACCGACTACCGGGTGCGGATCCTCGATCAGGGCCACGGCACCGACGCCATCGTCCGGACGCTGATCGACACCACCGACGGCGAGCGCACCTGGACCACGGTCGGGGTCGGCACCAACGTGATCGAGGCGAGCTGGGAGGCGCTCTACGACGCCTACCGCTGGGGACTGACCAAGCACAACTGACCCGCCGCCCCCGGGGCGGCCCCGGGTAGTGGCTGGCCCACGCCCTAGGATCGGCCCATGACCGAACCGAACGCGCACCTCAGGGTGGGCAACGCCGAGCGGGACGCCGCCGTCGCCGATCTCTACCGCGCCGCCGGCGAGGGCAAGCTGGCGCCGGATGAGTTGGTCGAACGAACCGAGGCGGTCCGGGCGGCCCGGACCTACGGTGACCTGGACGCCCTGCTGGCCGATCTGCGTCCGCCGACGGACACCCCGCCCGGACCGTCCCCCACGGTGCGGCTGGAGCAGGTCGAGTCCTACCCGCCCGCACCGGTCTACCAGCGCAGCGCGACGGTCCCGTCCACCATGCGTCCGGGCTTCTCGCCGGGTGATCCACTGGTCCTCAACGCCGGGTTCACCGGCGCCAAGCGGACCGGGCCGTGGGAGGTGCCCCCGTTCCTGCAGGTGCAGGCGCTGGCCGAGACCGTCCGGCTGGACTGCCTGCAGGCGACGTCCGCCAGTGAGCTCATCGACCTCGAAGTGCTGCCGGGCGCGGGCACCGTGCTGGTCATCGTGCCCGAGGGCTGGGGCGTGCTGTGCGATCGGCTGGGCAAGAGCTGGGGGACGATCACGTCGAAGGTGCCCGGCCGGGCGTCCTGGGGCAACCCGCTGATCGTCGCCCGGGGTTCGGTCGGGCTGGGCACGTTCAAGGCGCGTGGCGCGAACTGGTTCGACCGGCGGCGGCTCGGCCAGGATCGCTAGCTCGGCACGCGCTGATCGATCATGTCCCGGACGCGGCGCACCCGCCGAGCGATCGACGACCCGATCTTGCGACGTATCACGCGGGATTGCTGCGGCGTCCGAGCTTCCCGCACGCCGCGTCTCACGAGGCGGGCGCGAGGATGACGCTGGCGCCGGCGTCGACGAAGTCGGCGTCGTGGTCGTCGAACCAGTGACCGTTCTCACCCAGGTAGCGGAAGGCGACGATGTAGTCGGACGGCACGGTCACGGTGGCGCTCATGGTGCCGTTGGAGCGCTTCTTCAGCGGGTCGGTGCCGGGAGTCCAGTCATTGAAGTTGCCGACGACCGAGACCTTGCCGGCGGGGTGGTCGGAGGGCAGCGCGAAAGTGATCTTGCGGGTGGTGGACTTCCGGGAGCCGGTCAGCTTCAGCATGGGGTTTCAAGCCTTTCGAGTCGTGCAAAGGGGTTCTCAGTGGGCACCGAGAGGGGGGAAGGCTGCCCGAGCCACAGTGTGGCAGCTATTAGTTGATGTGACTATTTCGGGCGTGTCCGGGCGGAGAGGCACCGCGGGGCGTACTACAGTGACCCGATTTCCCGCCTTCCGCAGGGACGCCCGGGCCCGATCGGCGTGCTGCCGCGTCCCGCTCGCCGGCACCATCCCGGGGCGCACGCGTCCGGTGCCGCGTCCGGCAACCTCCGCCGGCTGCGCGGCACCCGGACGGGCGCGTCGGTTCGTTCTCTCTTCGGTCGCCGTCCGATCCGTGCCGCCTCGCCGGCCGGTGAGGCATCCGACCGGACACCGCTCACCACGGCGAACGGTGGTGGACGCGGCACTAGGCTGCGGCCATGCGCATCGCCCGATATGTCGCCGGCGGCGGCGAGCCCAGCTACGGGATCGTCGAACTGGCCGAGGACGCCGGAGACCATCCCGACACCGTGGCGGCGATCAGCGGCGACCCGCTGGCCGGCCCGGTGAAGTACACCGGGGAGCGGCTGCTGCTCGACGACGTCCGACTGGTCAGCCCGGTGATCCCGCGCAGCAAGGTGGTCGCCATCGGCAGGAACTACGCCGCGCACGCCGCCGAGTTCCACTCGTCGGTGCCGACCGAGCCGCTGGTGTTCCTGAAGCCGAACACCTCGGTGATCGGACCGGGTGAACCGATCGTGTACCCGCCGGAGACCTCCGACCTGCACTTCGAGGGCGAACTTGCGATCGTGATCGGCCGGATCTGCCGCCGGGTGCCGGCCGACCGGGCCGCCGAGGTGATCTTCGGCTACACCATCGCCAACGACGTCACCTGCCGCGACCTGCAGGCCAAGGACAAGCAGTGGAGCCGGGCCAAGGGCTACGACTCGTTCTGCCCGCTCGGCCCCTGGATCTCCACCCACCTGACGCTCGCGGAAGCCGGCGACCTGCGGCTGAGCACCACGCTCAACGGGGAGCCGCGGCAGGAGTCGGGCACCTCGCTGATGGTCTACCCGATCCCGCGGCTGATCGAGTTCATCACCAGTTTCACCACCCTGTTGCCCGGCGACGTGATCCTGACCGGGACGCCGCACGGGGTCGGGCCGATGCTGCCGGGCGACTCGGTGTCGGTGACCATCGAGGGCCTCGGGTCGCTGACCAATCCGGTCGTGGCGGAGTCCTGAGGTGGCATCGCCGGTGACCGGGTCCTGGCTGGACCGCTTCGCGACCGAGCCCACGCCCCCGGGGGTGCGCTACGACGAGATCCTGCTCGGTGCGGCGGACCGGCCGAAGCTGCGTTCGGCCGCGGGCATCATCACGGCGATCCTGCTGTTCTTCCTGTGCGCCCAGCTCGTCGCCCAGTTGATGGCCTGGCTCGGCTGGGTGCTGCTGAGCCCCGGCGGCGCCTATCCGGACTGGCTGCGGGCGGTGGGTAGGTTCGAGGTCCCGTGGGGGATGCTGTCGGGTCACCTCGCGCTGGCGACCCTGGTCCCGATCAGCCTCGCCGTGGTGCTGTTCGTGCATCACCGGCGTCCGGAATGGCTGGCCTCGGTGCGGCCGTTGTTCCGCTGGCGCTACCTCGGGATCAGCATGGGGCTGGCGTTCGTGCTGTTCAACCTCGTGCTGTTCGTGCAGCATCTGGGACAGCCCTTCCCGGCCCTGCAACCGCAACCGGACTACTGGGTCTTCCTGGTGGTGATCCTGCTCACCTCGCCGCTGCAGGCGGCGGCCGAGGAGATCTTCTTCCGCGGCTACCTGCTGCAGTCCTTCCACACCCTGGCGCCGCGCAGCCCCTGGTTCGGCGTGGTCTGCTCGGCGGCGCTGTTCGCGCTCTTCCACGGCACCCAGAACCTGCCGCTGTTCCTGGACCGGTTCGCCTTCGGCGTACTGGTCGGCGTGCTCGTGGTCCGCACCGGCGGGTTGGAGGCGGCGATCGGCGCGCACGTGGTCAACAACCTGATGGCGTTCAGCTACGCCGGGCTCTACTCGACGATCGCCCAGGTGAAGGCGACCCAGGTGATCGGCTGGGTCGACCTGGCCTGGGATCTCGGCGGGTTCGGCGTGTTCACGGCGTTGGCGCTGCTGATCGGACGCCGGTCGCGTCTCGCGGTGACCACGCCGGGGACGCGCGCCCCCGAGGGCGTCGACCCCTGGGAGCAGCGCGGCTGACGGGCGTCGTCCACGCCGTCGGCGACCGCTCCGCTGCGGGCCGGGACGGCGTCACTCCCTCGCGCGGCGGCGCTCCCGGTAGGCCCTCGCCTTCGCCCGATCGCCACAACCGGCCATCTCGCACCATCGACGGCGGTGCCCGCGGGAGCGGTCCAGGAAGGGGTGCGTGCAGGAGGGATCGGCGCACCACTTGAGTGCGGCGTCCCCGACGTCGGCCAGCGCGAGACCATCGCGGGCCACGGCGGAGAGGCCGGCGCGCCAGCCGCCGACGCGCTGCCGGCGCCGGTCGGGCAACAGCGCCTCGGTGGGCGGGGGCTGAGCGGCGGCGCGGTTGATCACGTCGAGCGTCTCCGCCGGCAGCGGCTCGTCCGGGTCATCGATCATGCGTGTCACCAGCGTGAACAGCGACTCGCGGAGTTCCACGGCCTCGGCCAGGGTGTCGGCATCGGTCTCCGGGGGCGCGTCGACCACCCCGGCGCCGACCAGCCACCGCGCGACGTCGGCGCCGTCGTTCAGGTGCTCCACCCGCGCCGACCAGCGCTCGCTCAGCGTCCCGACGAAGTCCAGGGCGAGGTTGCCCGAGACGTAGGCGAATCCCATGTCACCATCTTGACCGGTGACGGCGGATCGCGCAACGATGGGGTGATGAAATCACCGGACAAACAGGTGACGCCGGATCGTCCGGGTGCGCGGCGGTCGCTCGTCACGTACTGCGCCAGCGCGTTGTGCGTCCGGGTCGTCGACGTCGGTGCGGGGCTGGGGCTTCTGCTGCTGGCGCTGGAGCGCCTCGACGCGCGGGCGGCGGCGTCCACAGGCGGACTGCTGGTCGCCCTGTTCACGCTGCCGCACCTGGCCGGCCCGGTGGTGGCCCGCCGGCTGGATCTCGCGCGGGACTATCGCCGGCTGCTCGGCGGCACGTACCTGATGATGGGGCTCCTGCTGGCGCTCGGCATCCTCGCGCTCGGGACCTGGCCGATCGCGGTGGTCGGCGGGCTCGTGGTGCTTGCCGGACTGGCCGGCCCGTTGCTGACCGGCGGGCTCAGCAGCCGGCTGACCGACCTGGTCAGCTCCGACGACCTGGCCCAGCGCCGGGCGCTGGGAATGGATGCCACGGTCTACGGCGTGGCGGGCACGGTGGGCCCCGGGCTGGTGGCCGCCCTGGCGTCCTGGCTCTCGCCGGCTTCCGCCCTGTTCGCCCTGGGTGGGCTCGCGGCGCTGTCGGCCGTCCTCGTCCAGGCGCTGCCACGGGCGCCGTCGCGCGACCTGACCGCGGTGCCGCGGGTTCGCGACGTGCTCCCGTTGGTGGCGATCGACCCCGCCCTGCGCCGGGTCAACTACCTCACCATGGTCACCGCGGCGGCGCAGGCCGGCCTGACGGTGGTCGCCGTCCAACTCGCCGGACGGTACGCCGTCCAGCCGGGCACCGCCGCGGTCCTGATCTCGGTGATGGGGGCCGGCAACCTGGCCTGTTCGCTGGTGCTGAGTGCGCGCCCGCTGTCCGGCGACCCGGACCGGCTGAGCACCCGGCAGGTCGCGATCGTCGGGGGCT
>JBGALC010000051.1:0-24284 GCA_044224095.1 Micropruina sp.
AAACCGAGTTCGTTCACGTGCAGCGCGTGCAGGACCAGCTTCACCCCGATGAAGGCCAGGATGACGGCCAGCCCCTGGGCGAGGTAGACCAGCCGTTCGAGCAGGCCGCCGATCAGGAAGTAGAGCTGCCTGAGCCCCATCAGGGCGAAGGCGTTCGCGGTGAACACGATGTAGGGCTCCTCGGTCAGCCCGTAGATCGCGGGGATCGAGTCGAGCGCGAAGACCACGTCGATGAAGCCGATCGCGATGATGGTCAGCAGCATCGGGGTCACCCAGCGCTTGCCGTCCTTGCGCACGGTCAGTCGGTCGCCGTGGTACTCGTCGGTCACCGGCAGCACCCGCCCGACGAACCGCATGAAGCGGCTGTCCGCCGGGTTGCCCTCGTGACCGCCCCGCGCCTGTTGATAGGCCAGCACCAGCAGGAAGCCGCCGAACAGGTAGAAGACCCAGGAGAAGTTCTCGATCAGCGCGGCGCCCACCGCGATGAACGCGCCGCGCAGGATCAGCGCGATCACGATGCCGATCATCAGCACCTTCTGCTGGTAGATCTTCGGCACGGCGAAGCCGCTCATCACGATCAGGAAGACGAACAGGTTGTCGACCGACAGCGCCTTCTCGGTCAGGTAGCCGGCGAGGTACTCACCGCCGTAGGTCCATCCCGACACCACCCCGATCCCGACGCCGAACAGCAGCGCCAGGCCGATGTAGAAGACCGACCAGCGGGCCGACTCGCCCATCGACGGGGCGTGCGGCTTCCTGACGTGGACCAGGAATTCGTAGACGAAGAGGGCGATGGTGACCGCGAGGGTCACGATCCACACGAGAGGGGTGACGTGCATGAGGGGTGCTCCAACCTGACCTGGCGTGACTGATCGACACCAAGGTCTTCCCCATCCCCGCGATCAGGGACCGATGGCCCGGGATGCTCTGCATCCGTAATGACGAACCGATCGTGCCGGAGTACTCCCCCTGGACCGCAAAGCCTACGCGAAACCGGCGATTCGCTCAAAAGCAGGCGGCGATCACCCGCCCGCTCAGTCGAGGCAGAACTCGTTGCCCTCCGGATCGCGCATCACGATGAAGCCGTCACTGAGATACGGCTCGGGTTCGAACCGCTGCACCCGGGAGGCCCCGAGGGCGACCAGCCGGTCGCACTCCCCCTCCAGCGCCGCCAGCCGCTGCTCACCCTTCAGCCCGGGCGCGGCGCGGACGTCGAGGTGCACCCGGTTCTTCACGGTCTTGCCCTCCGGCACCTGCTGGAAGAAGAGCCGCGGACCGCGTCCGTCGGGATCGATCAGCGCCGAGCGCGTGTTCCGCTCCTCGGCCGGCACCCGCATGCCCTCCAGGAAATCGTCCCAGGCGTCCAGCGGATCGACGCCCTGCGGCACGTCGACGCCCGGCGGACCGGGATGGACGTAGCCCAGCGTGTCGCGCCAGAAACTGGACAGCGCGCGCGGATCGTGACAGTCGAAGGTCACCTGGAACTCGAGGCTCATGCGACCAGTTTAGGACAAGTTTTCGATTATCGCCAGCCTATTCGAACAGGATGTATTCGGGCTGGGGGCGCAGCCGGAGCACCTCCTTGGCGGTCATCAGCCGCTTCCCGGTCTTCACGTCCTCGGAGTAGAACAACTTGAAGCCCGGGTGCACGTAGGACGGCCGGGTGCGCATCACCGCACGGAACGTCGCCGCCTTCGCTCCCGGTGAGCCGATGCCGTCCACCGAGTTGATGTAGACCACGCTGGGCTGCGGCTTCAGCTCCTTCGGCTTGGCCACGATGGTGACGTGCAGCTGGTGGAACAGCATCACCTTCTCGGGCAGGTTGTTCGCGATGGTGAGCTTCGACAGGTAGCCGGCGACCCCGTTCAGCTCCTTGCCGGTGGTGCTGCCGAAGACACGGCCGGGCACCTGGCCCTTGCCGACCGCCCACTCCGGGTCGAGGGCCACCCCGACGTTGGGGTACTTCAGCCACTTCTCGAAGTGCCTGACCTCGTCCAGGAAGTCGGCGCGGCCGGGCTGGATGTTGAGCAGCAGCATCGCCTTGTGCTTGGTCGCGGCCTCGTGCCAGCGCTTGATCACCGACTCGGGTGCGCGGGTGCGGTACATGCCGTCGCGGCCGGGCGAGCCGTGCACGGTGACCGCGATCAGTTCCAGCACCGGCAGCAGCTCGCGCCCGCCCCGCCAGGCCCGTCCGCGCTGCTCGATCTCCCGCACCCGGGCGTCCAGATCGCCGACACCGAGCCGGCCCTGGCCGGCGGCGCCGGGATAGCCGGAGTAGCCGAACAACCGGTAGCGGGGGAACAGCTCACGGCCACCGCGCGGCAGCTCGGTGGCCGCCGGAAGCGTGCTGGTCTGGGGCGCGGACGGCACGGCGCTCGAGGGCGGAGCCGAGGAGGCGGGCGCGCTCCCCCCGCTCGGCGTGGGTGGCGTGCTGGACGACGGCGGGACCATGCCGCATCCGACCAGGAGCAGGGCAGCGGCGAGTACGGCGATGCGGTGGGAAGGCATTGGTCCATTGTTCCAACCGCCGCCCCCGCGGGCCTCACCCGCCGCGGTGGTTCGCCGGATTGTCACCAGCTCGTCGCCCGGACGCCGACGCGAGTCCGCCGGGAGAACAGCCGACCGGGCCCGGAGGAACCGAGCCCGGCCAGAGAGTGCGGGGATGCGATCAGAAGTTGATCATGTGGCCGGCGATGCCCTCGACGGCCTCCTTCAACGCCTCGGACAGCGTCGGGTGGGCGTGGATGTTGCGCCCGACCTCGTCGGCGGTCAGGTCCCACTGCTGGGCCAGGGTCAGCTCGGGCAGCAATTCGGTGACGTCGGGGCCGATCATGTGGGCGCCCAGGATCTCGTTGTGCTCGGCGTCGGCGACCAGCTTGACGAAGCCGGTGGCGTCGCCCAGGCCGTGCGCCTTGCCGTTCGCGCTGAACGGGAACTTCGCCACCTTGACGTCGTAGCCGCGCTCCTTGGCCTGCTGCTCGGTGTAGCCGAACGACCCGATCTGCGGCTGGCAGTAGGTCGCCCGCGGGATCATGTCGTAGTTGATCGGCATGGTCTCGGCACCCACGATCGTCTCGGCCGCCACGACGCCCTGGGCCTCGGCGGTGTGCGCCAGCGCGAGCTTCATGGTGACGTCGCCGATGGCGTAGATGCCGGGCACGTTGGTGCGCATGTAGTCGTCGATCTTGATCGCCCCGCGCTCGGTCAGCTCGACGCCGAGCTTCTCCAGGCCGTAGCCGTCGGTGCGCGGCGCGAAGCCGATCGACTGCAGCACCCGGTCGGCCTCCAGCACCTTGCTGTCGCCGCCCTTGGCCGGGCTGACGGTGACCTTGACGCCGGAGCCGGTGTCCTCGATGGCCTCGACCTTGGTGGAGGTCAGCACGTCGACGCCGAGCTTCTTGTAGGCCTTGGCCAGCTCGCGGGAGATCTCCGGGTCTTCCAGCGGCACCATCCGGTCGAGGAACTCGACGATGGTGACCTTGACCCCGTAGTTGGACAGGACGTAGGCGAACTCGGTGCCGATCGCGCCCGAGCCGCAGATGATGATCGACGCCGGCAGGTCGTCGGAGAGGATCTGCTCCTCGTAGGTGAACACGCGAGCGCTGCGCGTCGTGCCCGGGATCATCCGGGTGGTGGAGCCGGCGGCGATGATGCAGTTGTCGAAGGTGATCACCTCGGTGCCCGAATCGGTGGCGACCTCGATCGACTTGGCGTCGACGAAGGTGCCCCAGCCGTTGTACTCGGTGATCTTGTTCTTCTTCATCAGGTAGTGGATGCCGCCGACCATCCGGTTCGACACCTCGCGGCTGCGCGAGAACGCCGTGCCGAAGTTGAAGCTGACGTCGCCCTCGATGCCGAAGAAGTCCTTCTCGTGGGTGAAGATGTGAGCCAGCTCGGCATTGCGGAGCAGGGACTTGGTCGGGATGCAGCCGACGTTGAGGCAGACGCCGCCCCACCACTGCTTCTCGATGATGGCCACCTTCTGGCCAAGCTGTGCGGCGCGGATGGCGGCCACATAGCCACCCGGGCCCGCTCCCAGGACAACGACGTCGAAGTGTGCGCTCATGGGCAGCACCCTAGTGGACGCCTTCCTCAGTTTCAGCCCACCGGGCCCCCGATGATCAGCCCTTGTCGCCGAGCGGTCGCGATCGGGGCCCGATCGGATGGCTTATGCTGCCCGGGTGGCAGAGCTCTCCCCCACCAGCATCGGGTACCTGATCCGGGACGCCCGCCGGCAGCGCGGACTCTCCCAACAGGAGCTGGCCGACGAACTGGGCACCTCACCAGAGATCGTCAGCGACCTGGAGGCCGGCCAGCGCGAACTCTCGGTGGACCTGGTCAACCGGATCGCCGAGGCCCTCGAACAGCCCCAGACGACCAGCGGTGCCCTGCACCTGCGGATCCGGGGCGAGGCCAAGCTCAGCGGCTCGATCGACGTCCGGTCGTCCAAGAACGCCGCCGTCGCCCTGCTCTGCGCCTCGCTGCTCAACCGCGGGCGCACGGTGCTGCGCGGCATCGCCCAGATCGAGGAGGTCAACCGGATCCTGGAGGTGCTGGTCAGCATCGGCGTCCAGGCCAACTGGTCCGCCGACCGCACCGAGCTGGAGCTGATCCGGCCCAACCGGCTCGACCTGGCCCACATGGACGTCGAGGCGGCCCGCCGGACCCGGTCGATCATCATGTTCCTCGGCCCGCTGCTGCACGACGAGCCCAGCTTCGAGCTGCCCTACGCCGGCGGCTGCAACCTGGGCACCCGGACGGTGACGCCGCACCTGCAGGCGCTGCGCCACTTCGGCCTCGACATCAAGGCCACCGAGGGCTCCTACCACGCCCGGGTGAGCCCGATCGACCCGACCTCGCACCGCTCGATCACCCTGACCGAGCGCGGCGACACCGTCACCGAGAACGTGCTGATGGCCGCCGCCCGGCATCCGGGCGAGACGGTGATCCGCAACGCCAGCAGCAACTACATGGTCCAGGACGTCTGCTTCTTCCTGCAGCAGCTCGGCGTCCAGATCGAGGGCATCGGCTCGACCACCCTGCGGGTCCGCGGGCTGCTGGTGATCGACACCGACATCTCCTTCGCGCCGTCCGAGGACCCGATCGAGGCGATGAGCCTGCTCACCGCGGCGATCGTCACCGGTTCGGAGCTGACCGTGCAGCGCTGCCCGATCGAGTTCCTGGAGATCGAGCTGGCGATCCTGGCCGAGATGGGCCAGTCCTTCGACCTGTCGCCGGAGTATCCGGCCGAGAACGGCCGCACCCGGCTGGTCGACATCACCGTGCACCCCTCCGAGTTGCGAGCCGGCTCGGACAAGATCCACCCGATGCCGTTCCCCGGGCTGAACATCGACAACCTGCCGTTCTTCGCGGTGATCGCCGCGGTGGCCCAGGGCCGAACGATGATCCACGACTGGGTCTATGAGAACCGGGCGATCCACCTGGTCGAACTGACCAAGCTGGGCGCCAACGTGCAGCTGCTCGACCCGCACCGGATCATCGTCACCGGGCCGACCCGCTGGCGCGGCCAGGAGGTCATCTCGCCCCCGGCCCTGCGCCCCGCGGTCTGCCTGCTGCTCGCCGCGCTCGCCGCCCGGGGCACCAGCGTGCTGCGCGACGTCTACGTGATCAACCGCGGCTACGAGGACCTGCCCAACCGGCTGAACAACCTGGGCGCCAAGATCGAGGTCTTCCGGGACTGACGCCCCGCGTTCTGGGGCCCGGCACTCCGGCGTAGGGCTCGGCCCGCGGACGGTTCAGCCGACTGACGTCTTCGGGAGCCAATGACGCTTTGCAGAGCGGCAGTGACTCCCGAAGCCGTCAGTGACCTCGGGCGACCTGACGCAGTGACGGGTGACCGGGCGCGGGCCGGATCGCCTCAGCGCACCTGGTGGACGTCGAAGTGGTAGGTGGGCGTGACGATCTCGTCCTGGGCGGCGACCAGCTGCAGTTCGGGCAGGCCCGAATCGGCGGTCTGCTTCAGCACCGAGTAGACGATGTCGGCGGTGGCGCCCACCGCCGCGGCCGCCGAATGGGTGCGCAGCAGGTGCGCCAGGAACATGGCGGCGGTCAGGTCACCCGAACCGGTGAAGGTCCGGTCCAGGCGGGGCGTGGTCACCTGCCAGGCGCCCTCACCCGTCACCGCGAGCATGGTCAGCGAGTCGTCCTCGGTGGTGTCGGTGACCACGGACGTCACCAGCACCGTCTCCGGGCCGACGGCCCGCAGGGCGTGGGCGGCGTCGATCACCTCGTCGAGGGTGCGGGTCTCGCGTCCGGTCAGGAAGTCGAGCTCGAAATGGTTCGGGGTGACGATCTGCGCCTTCGGCACCACCCGGTCGCGCATGAACTCGGGGATGCCGGGCCGGACGAAGAAGCCGCGACCGACATCGCCCATCACCGGGTCGCAGCAGTAGATCGCCCGCGGGCTGCGCTGCTTGACCAGTTCCACGGCCTCCAGGACCACGGCGCCGACCGCCTCGGCACCCTGATAGCCGGAGAGCACGGCGTCCACCCGGGGCAGGACGCCCCGATCGTCGATCCCGCGGATCACCTCCGCCACGTCCTCGGCGGCCAGCAGCGGGCCGCGCCACTCGCCGTACCCGGTGTGGTTGGAGAAGTGCACCGTCAGCACCGGCCAGACCTCGACCCCGGACCGCATCAGCGGGAACGTGGCCGCACTGTTGCCCACGTGGCCGTAGGCGACCGAGGACTGGATGGAGAGGATGGTGGTCACGAGGCCCTATTGTGTCGCAGACAGTCGCCGGGCGGAAACGGCTCTCCGATCGCCCGGACGGCTCAGCACAGGAAGGCGTCGAGGGCGGCCGCCTCGGACTCCAGTTCGGCGGCCCGGTCGGCTTCTCCCCGGGCCCGGTACTCCGCGGCCGCGGCCAGCCGCTCGTCCCGCTCGGCGCTGACGATCTCCAGGGTGTGGTCCTCGTCGAGTTCGCGGCGCTGCGCCTCGGCCGCGCCGACGCCGACCGCGGTTCCGGCCACGTTCTCGCTGGTCACGGCGAGACCGCCGACGGGCTCGACCACCACGGCCTCGGCGTTCTCGATGGCGGCCAGCGCCGACCGGATCGCGTTGCGCGCGGGGGTGTCGCGCGCCTTCATCGCGCCCGGCAGGGCGTCCCGCAGGGCCTGACGTATGGGTGCAGAAGTCTCCGACATGCCCCGATTATGGCCCTGGTCGCACTCCCTCACCCATACTGAGGCCCGTGAAGGCCGGCGACTACCGCTACTTCGACACGCGGTTCGCGGCGATGGCGCATCGGGGCGGCTTCCTGTCCGAGGCCGATCGTCCGCGCGAGAACACCATGTACGCGTTCAGCCGCGCCGTCGAGCGTGGCTACCGCTACCTGGAGACCGACGCCCACGTGTCCGCCGACGGCGTGCTGTTCTCCTTCCACGACGACACCCTGGACCGGGTGACGGACGCCTCCGGCGTCCCCGAGCGGCTGCCGTGGCGCGCCCTGGAGCAGGTGCGGGTGGCCGGCATCGACCCGATCCCGACCTTCGACGAGCTGCTGGACACGCTTCCGGGGGCCCGGTTCAACATCGACCTGAAGGTGCCGCAGGCCATCGAGCCGCTGGTCCGCGCGCTCGACGACCACGCTGCCCACGACCGGGTGTGCGTCGGCTCGTTCTCGTCGGCGCGGATCCGGGCCTTCCGGCGACTGACCCGCGGACGCGTCGCGACGGCGGCCGGTCCCGCCGGGGTGGCCTGGCAGGCCTACGCCCCGCTCGGACGCCGGATCGCCCGCTCCCCCGGCGTCGTCCTGCAGATCCCGGCCCGAGCCTGGCGGGAGCGGCTGCCGGTGCTCACCTCGGGCCTGGTCCGGACGGCGCACGCCGCCGGCCGTGCCGTCCATGTCTGGACGGTCAACGAGCGCGCCGAGATGGAGCGGCTGATCGAGGCCGGCGTCGACGGCCTGGTCAGCGACCGGATCGACCTGCTCGCCGAGGTGCTGGACGAGCGCGGACTGTGGGAGGGCAACTGATGGCGGGCACCCGACAGCGCAGCACGAAGCAGCAGCGCGCCTGGTACTGGTACGACTGGGCCAACTCGGCGTACGTGACCACCACCGCGACGGTGATCCTGGGTCCCTACCTGACCAGCCTGGCCACCAACTCCGCCTGCCCCGAGCTGCCCGCGGGCGCGGTCTGCGACACCCCGGTGTCGCTGCTCGGCATCGGCGTCCTGCCCGGCGCGGTGCATCCCTTCCTGGTCACCATCTCCACCATCCTCACCACGATCGCGCTGCTGCTGGTGGGAGTGATCGCCGATCGCTCCCGGCACCCGCAGTGGTGGCTCGGCAGCCTGGCCTGGACCGGTGCCGTGGCGGCGTCCGCGATGTTCCTGCTCAGCGGCACCAATTGGCAGCTCGGTGCGGTGCTGATGATCGTCGCCAACCTGTGCATCGGGTCGTCCCAGGTGATCTACGACGGCATCCTGGTCCGGATCGCCTCCCCCGACGACCGCGACCGGGTGTCCAGCCGCGGCTGGGCGCTGGGCTACCTGGGCGGCGGCCTGCTGCTGGCGCTCAACCTGGTGATGATGACCGCCTACGAGTCGCTGGGGATCAGCTACGGGCTGGCGATCCGGCTCAGCCTGCTGTCGGCCGGCCTGTGGTGGGGACTGTTCACGATCATCCCGGTGCTGGGGCTGCGCTCGCTGCCGCAACGCGCGCTGGAGGAGGTCGCCCACTCCGCCGCCGAGCGGCGCAACCCGCTGCGCCAGCTGGCCGCCACCTTCGCCGACCTGCGGCGCTACCCGCAGACGATGCTGTTCCTGGTCGCCTACCTGTTCTACAACGACGGCATCCAGACGGTGATCGGGCAGTCCAGCCTGTACGCCCAGCTGGAGCTGGGCATGTCGACCTCGAACGTGATGATCACCTTCCTGCTCACCCAGTTCGTGGCCTTCGGCGGCGCCCTGCTGTTCGGACGCGTCGCCGCCCGGCTGGGCGCCAAGCGGACGGTGCTGATCGGCATCGCGATCTGGTTCGGGGTGGTGTCGGTGGCGTTCTTCCTGCCGGCCGGCGTCTTCGGCGCGCTGCTGGCGCTGGGTGCGGCGATCGGCCTGGTGATGGGCGGCACCCAGGCGTTGAGCCGTTCGATGTACTCCCAGCTGGTGCCCAAGGGACGCGAATCGGAGTACTTCAGCTTCTACCAGGCGATGGAACGAGGCACCAGCTGGCTGGGCACGCTGAGCTTCGCCCTGGTCTTCCAGTTCAGCCACTCCTATCGCCTCGCCATCCTGACCCTGGTGCTCTTCTTCCTAGTCGGAGGCGTGTTGCTGAGCCGGGTCGACATGCGGCGCGGAATCGTCGAGGCCGGGAACGCGTTGCCCAAAGTCTTGTGACGCGCTTGGGGCGACCCGGTAGCGTGGAACCGGCCGGGCCGATCGTTGGGTCGTCCGGGTTGGAGGGAGAGGTTATGGCTGAGCGATCATTGCGCGGGTCGGGTCTGGGCTCGAAGAGCTTCGCCGACGGCGCCGGCGTCGAGTTCGCCGCCCGTCAGGACATCGGCTTCGACTGCCCCAAGGGTCACCACTTCAGCGTCACCTTCGCCGAAGAGGCCGATCTGCCCACCGAGTGGGAGTGCCCGCGCTGCGGTGCCGTCGCCCGGCGTTCGGACGGCGTCGAGCCGGAGGTCAAGGAAGTGAAGCCGCCCCGCACCCACTGGGACATGCTGCGCGAGCGACGCTCCATCGAGGAGCTGGAGGAGCTGCTCGCCGAGCGGCTGGACGAGATCCGCGGGAACTGAGCCCGCTACGGCTCGATCTCGCCCTTGATCACCGTCGGATCGGACGCCTGACCCGGCCCGCTCGGCCCGGACCCGGCGTCCGGGCGGTCGGGAACGGTCTCACCCCGGATCACCGTGTCGCGTTCCACCTTGGCCCGCATCACGTCCAGGTCGATGCCCGAACGGGCCACCCGGCGCCGGATGAACAGCTGCAGCAGCCCGCGCGCCAGCGGCCTGGTGAACGGCAGCAGGAAGATCAACCCGAACACGTCGGTGAAGAAGCCGGGCAGCATCACCAGCACGCCGCCGACCCCGATCAGCACCGGGTCGAGCAATTCGCCGCCGGGCAGCCGTCCGGAACTGATCGACTCGTTCAGGGTCCGCCACGCCTTGGCGCCCTCCCGCCGCATCAGCCACCCGCCGAGCAGCGCCTGCACGACCAGGACGCCGAGCGTGGGCAGCAGGCCGATCAGCTGGCCGACGCTGACCAGCAGCCACACCTCGATGACCGGGACCGTGAGGAAGAACAGCAGCACCAGCGGGGCCAGCCACGGACGCCGGCCGCGCTGGGGCTGCGGCTGCTGCGGCACGGTCACTTGTCGGCGTCCGGCTTGCCGCCGGTGAGCTTCGCGGCCTCGCGGCGGATCGTGCTGTTCAGCTGGGCGAGGGCGGCGCTGGCCTGGTGGGCGTACTTCTCGACCTCGGGTCCGAGCCGCTCGGCGGCGTCCGCGGCCAGCTTGTTGACCTCGCGACTCAGCCGCTGCGCCTCGGCGACGACCTTCTCGCTGACGTCGGCGGCCGCCTGCGGGGCGTGCTGCCGGGTGAAGCCCAGGTAGTCCTTCACCTGGTCGGTGCGCTTGGCGAGGCCCCAGCGGGTGGTCAGCAGCGCCGCCTCGACGGCGATGCCGCCGCTCATCTTGGAGTCGCCGCGCTCGCGCTCGATGAACTCGATCGGCACCTCGGCGACCCGGAAGCCGGCCTCGATGGCGCGCCGGGCCAGGTCGATCTGGAACGCGTAGCCGGCCGATTCGACGGTGTCCAGGTCGATGCCGCGCAGCGTCTCGGCCCGGAACGCGGTGAACCCGCCGGTCACGTCCCGGATCGGCACGCCCAGCATCAGCCGCGACCAGACCGAACCGCCGACCGAGATGAACTTGCGGTGCCACGGCCAGTTCTTCACCGAGCCGCCCTTGACCCAGCGGGACCCCTTCACCATGTCGGCCCCGAGCAGTGCACGCAGCATGCTGGGCAGCTGCTCGGGCTGGTGGGAGCCGTCCGCGTCGTGCTCGACGAGGACGCCGTAGCCGCGCTCCAGGCCCCAGTCGAAGCTCGCCAGATAGGTCGCCCCGAGGCCCTCCTTCGCGGCCCGGTGCAGCACGTGCACCTGGTCGTCGGCGGCGGCCAGGTCGTCGGCGATCCGGCCGGTGCCGTCCGGGGAGTTGTCGTCGGCGATCAGCACCTCGGCGTCGGGCACGGCGGCGCGCAGCCGCTGCACGATCGGGATGATGTTCTCGGCCTCGTTGTAGGTGGGGATGATGACGAGCACCCTGCCCAGCTCAGCCCATTCCGGGGTGGTGGTGGCGTCGCTCGCGGTGTCGGTCACGGAGTCTCCTGGGTCGGTTCAGAGGGTCCATTCTGCCGTACCCGCCGGCTGTGGCGGCGGGAGCGCCACCCCGTCCGGGCCAGGGCGACCAGGGTCACAGCCAGTCCGGCCAGTTCGAAACCCTGGGAGTAGGAGGCCGCCGGGGTCAGCCCGGTGCGCAGCGGCAGCTCGACCACACCCGAGGCGGGCTGGAACTCGGGCAGGGTGAAGGCGACGGTGCCGTCGGGACGGATCAGTCCCGAGGTCCCGGTGGTGGTCACCACCAGGATCTCCCGGCGCAGCTCGGCGGCCCGCGCCCGGGTGATGGCGAACTGCTGCGGCACCTGGCGGGTGCCGACGTACATCGCGTTGCTGCTCTGCACCAGGTTGACCTGCGCTCCCCCGCGCACCGTGTCGTGGACGGTGGCGTCGTAGGCCACCTCGTAGCAGATCAGGTCGCCGACCAGCACCTGCCGGCCGGGCAGCTCGATCGGCAGCACACCGGGGCCGACGCCGGGAACCGACTGGGCACCCACGTAGCGGACCACCGGGAACAGGGGCTCCAGGAGGCTGCGCAGCGGCACCCATTCGCCGAACGGCACCAGGTTCCGCTTGTCGTAGCGGGCGCCGGGGCCGGTGTTCGGGTACCACACCAGCGCGGTGGTCTGGCGCTCGTAGGCGGCGGGGTTCTCGGTGATCACGCCCACCACGAGCGGGACGCCGA
Organism: Micropruina sp.; assembly: GCA_044224095.1. Classification (GTDB taxonomy): domain Bacteria; phylum Actinomycetota; class Actinomycetes; order Propionibacteriales; family Propionibacteriaceae; genus Micropruina. Next base: position 12,051 of record JBGALC010000051.1, read on the forward strand.
CGGCGTCCACCGCGGACCGGACGGCCTGACCCGTCTGGGCGTCGCGGAACGGGTCCATGTCGGTGCCGTTCTCCGGCCACACCACGAAGTCGGGCGGCGGCAGCTCGCCGGCGGCCACCCGGGCGGCCAGCCGCCGGGTCTCGGCGACATGGTTGCGGGTGATCGTGCGCGGCTCACCCAGCCCGTAGATCCCGCCGCCGGGCGCGTTGCCCTGGACATAGCCCACTCGGACGCCGCCCTGCTCGGCTCCGGCCGGCACCAGCAGCCCCAACAGCCCGCTGAGCAGCACGACGAGCGCCGCCAGGGCCGCCGCGAGCCGGCCTCGCGCGCCGGCGACCAGCACCGTCCGGGCGAGCAGCTGGGCGACCAGGGCCACCGCGAACCCGGCACCTGGCACGCCGACCAGCGGCAGCAGCCCGGCCAGCGGGGAGTCGATGGTGGTGTAGCCGAGCCGCAGCCACGGGAAGCCGCCGAAGGGGACGTTGTCGATCAGGTACTCCACGACCAGCCAGCTGCCGGCGGCGAGCACCGGCCAGGCGCGGGACCGCCCCGCCAGCCGCAGCAGCAGCCCCAGCAGCGCCAGATAGCAGGCCTCCAGCGCGGCCAGGGCGACCGTCGCCTGGACGAAGATCACGCTCATCCAGGTGATCCCGGTCAGGTACCAGCCGAGCCCGAAACAGAACCCGGCGCCGGCGGCCTGCCGGCCGCTCGGTGCCGGCAGCGCGAGCAGCGTCAGCGCCGCGACCGCCAGGATCAGCACCGGCCACCACCCGGTCGGTGCGAAGCCGAGGGTGGCCGCCGCGCCGGCCAGCGCCGCCAGTGAACTGCGCGCCCACCACGGCAGTGCGCGCAGGCGGTCGGTCACGCTGGGCATGCTACCCAGTGCCGCTACAGGACGGCGCGGCCCCGGAACGGCACGGAGAGCACCAGGGTGGTGTGCGTGGAGGCGCCGGCCGCCAGCCGGATCTGGGTCAGCAGGGTTTCCAGGGCGGCCGGGGTCTCGACCTTGACGATCAGGATGTAACTGGCGTCGCCGGCCACGGAGTAGCAGGACACCACGTTCGGCAGCGGGGCCAGCCGCGCCGGGATCTGGTCGTCGGTGGCCGGGTCGGTCCCGTTCAGGGCGATGAACGCGGTCAGCGCCAGGCCCAGCGCCTCGGCGCTCAGCTCGGCCCGGTAGCCGGTGATCAGGCCGCGCTGCTCCAGTCTGCGGACCCGCTGCTGGGCCGCCGACGTGGACAGGCCGGTCTCGCGGCCGATGTCGGTGTACGACATCCGGCCGTCCTTGGACAACAGCGTGAGTATGTGGCGGTCCGTACTCTCCATGGGCCAATCGTGTCACCATGTGCGGATGAACCCGGAGTTTCTGCAGCTTTATGACACGGCGTCCCTGTATTTCCGGGCTTTTTTCGGTCTGCCGACCTCGTTGCGTGCCGCCGACGGACAGCCGGTGAACGCCGTCCGCGGCCTGCTCGACTTCATGGCGCGGTTCATCACCGACTACCGCCCGACCCACGCCGCGGCCTGCTGGGACAATGCGTGGCGGCCGTCCTGGCGGGTCGAGTTGGTGCCCAGCTACAAGGCCCACCGCGTCCTGGCCGGCGAGCTCGAGGTGGTGCCGGACGAGCTCAGCCCGCAGGTGCCGCTGATCCGCGCCGTGCTGGACGCCCTCGGCATCGCCGTCGTCGGCGCCGACGACCACGAGGCGGACGACGTGATCGGCACCCTGGCGACCACGGCGTCCGTGCCCGTGGACGTGATCACCGGCGACCGGGACCTGTTCCAGCTGGTCGACGACGCGCTCGGCGTCCGGGTGCTGTCGGTGGTGAAGGGCGTCCGCAACCACGAGCGGGTCACCGACGAGGTGTTGCGGCAGCGCTATGGCATCGACGGCGCCGGGTACGCCGACTTCGCCACCCTGCGTGGCGATCCCTCCGACGGCCTGCCCGGAGTAGCCGGCATCGGCGAGAAGACCGCGGCCCGGCTGATCGCCGACCACGGCGACCTGGAGGGGGTGCTGGCGGCGGCGTCCGCCAAGCGTCTGTCGCCCGCGTTGACCTCCCGGCTCAGCGCCGGCATCGACTACCTGGCCGGCGCCCGGGAGGTGGTCCGGGTGCGGCGCGACCTGCCGCTCGGGCTCAGCCTGGACGAGCTTAGGCTGCCGACCGCGCCGGCCAAGCCGGAGGTGTTCGCCGAGCTGGCCGAGCTGCTCAACCTGGGCGGGCCCGCCGAGCGGATCGTGGCGGCGCTGGCGCTGAACCGCTGAACGGTTCCGGCGGTCCCGGCTGGGCCGGACGTCAGGGCCGTTCCGCGCGTTCCTTCAGGGTGAGCAGCATCTTGCGGGTCATCAGCCAGGTGATCGGGACGCCGAGCCAGGTGGCGGCGCGGAGCAGCGGACCCGCCGGGCCGCCGGGCCGCCTGGTGCGCATCCGGGTGATCAGCCGACAGCGTCCCGAGCCGTCCGGCCGGATCACGAAGGTCCACACCCCGTCCCAGGGGTCCTCCGGCGGCCCCTGCCGCAGCACCAGCACCCGCGGTCGCTCGGCACGTGCCACCTTGAAGGCGTAGCCGTCGGGCAGCGGCCCCCAGCCGGGTGGGACCAGCTGGACCCGATCGCCCGGCGCCAGCCGTTGCCACTCGTCCCGGAGGGTCTGCGCGGAGCTGATCCGCAGACCGACGGCGCGCTCCAGCCGGTCGTAGCTGTACATGCCGCCGCGGTCCTGGCCGATCTGCACCAGCCACGACCAGATCCGTTCCGGTTCCGCATCGACGCTGACCGCCATCGTCGCCTGGTCCGCCGGTTCCGCGATCAGCTCGTCGCCGGGATAGGCGCGGGCCTGTTCCTCGGCGTCCGCACCCCACCGGTTCATCCAGTCGACGAGTCGCGACAGCGCGTACGCCGCGGCGCCCGCGATCAGCAGATTTCTCGCCCACATCGTCCTGTCCCTTCCCTCTCGAGGCTAATCCCGCCGCCCGGGCCGCGCGGCGGATCCGGACCAGAGGCACGGTGCGGGCGGCGTCCGAGCGGAGTCCGGTGCTCGTGTCGCGCTGCCGCTGCCGCGAGAGGGGCTACTCTTGGTGCCGTCCTCAGTCGATGGAGTATCCGATGAGCAGCCTGAGCAGCCCGGTGCCGCCACTCGTCGGCGTGCAGATAGCGAAAACGGCTGAGACCCTGCTACCAGTCCTCGGAATCTGGCACCGTCCCGCGCCCGCGCGGGGCGGTTTTTTTTGCCCGCAGCCGGCGGGAAGGAGCGTCTGAATGGCCGTCCTGGTTCTGAACACCGACAACACCGCTCTCCACACGGTCTCCCTGCAGCACGCGATCGGCATGCTGCTGCGCAAGGTGGCCGTGGTGGAGTCGGCCCATCCGGAGCTGGTCTTCGGTGCCCACCCGCAGCCGGAGGTGCTGCGGCTGGTCCGGTACGTGAAGACCACGTTCCTGTACGGCCGGGCGCCGGGCTGGACCAAGCGCGGCGTGTTGAAGCGGGATTCCCACACCTGCGGCTATTGCGGCGACCGGGCCGCCACCGTGGATCACATCCTGCCGCTGTCCAAGGGCGGCCGTAACACCTGGACGAACACCGTCGCCGCCTGCCACAAGTGCAACTCGCGGAAGGCGAACCGGACCCCGGCCGAGGCCGACATGCCGCTGCGGACGAACGCCTACGCCCCGACCCGCATCCAGCTGATGGCGGCGTGAGCAGCCGCCGCGGGCGGGTCGGGCCGGCCCTATGCTGACGCCGGAAATCGCACATGCGCGCCGAGGGGAACATGAATCGTCGCCAGACCCGGACGACCGGGCTGCTCCCTGACCCCTCCCCCGAGGACCTCGCCGGCCTGGTCGCCGCCACGCCGCCGGCCGGCCCGCGCCGTCCGATCGGGCTGCTGGTGGCGGTCGCCACCCTCGGCTCGCTGCTGTTCGGCTTCGACACCGGGGTGATCGCCGGGGCGCTGCCCTACCTCTACCTGCCGCACGCCGGCGGCGGCCTCGCCCTCACCCCGCTGGACGAGGGCCTGGTCGGCGGCTGCCTGGCCATCGGAGCGGCGGTCGGCGCGATCGTCGGCGGACGCCTCGCCGACCGGCACGGACGCCGGCACAACATCCTGCTGCTGGCCGTCGTGTTCGTCGTCGGCACCCTGGGTTCGGCGCTGTCCGGCAGCGTGCTGATCCTGTCGGTGTTCCGGTTCGTCCTGGGCTTCGCCGTCGGAGGGGCGTCCTCCAGCGTCCCGATGTACCTGTCCGAGTCGGCACCGCAGCGGATCCGCGGGCCGCTGGTGGCAGTCGACCAGTTCATGATCGTGTTCGGCCAGCTGCTGGCCTACTCCACCAACGCCGCGCTGTCGGCCTCCCGCGGCGGGCCGCAGGTGCAGGTGGCGTCCGATCCCACCGGCCGGTTCGCGCCCGGCGCCTGGATTCCGTGGGACCTCGGCCAGCACATCCAGGGGCTGGCGATCGCGGCCGGCAACGGCGACACCTGGCGCTACATGCTGGTGCTCGGCACCCTGCCGGCCATCGGGCTGTGGATCGGGATGCGGCTGATGCCCGAGTCCAGCCGCTGGCACGCGGCCAAGCGGCGTTATCAGGAGGCGATCGGGGCGCTGAAGCGGGTTCGCGACGAGAGCCGCGACGACATCGCCGCCGAGGTCCAGCAGATGGTCGAGGTGCAGCGGGCCGAGGGCCGGCAGGCCCGCTGGACGCTGCGCCAGGCCTGGTCGATGCGCTGGACCCGGCGCGTCCTGCTGATCGGCTGCTTCCTCGGCATCTTCGACCAGCTGACCGGCATCAACACCGCCATGTACTACCTGCCCAAGGTGCTGGTCGCGGCCGGGTTCTCCTCCGCCGACGCGATCACCCTCAACGTGGTCACCGGCCTCGCCTCGACGATCGGCGCCGGCATCGGCATCTACCTGGTCAGCCGGCTGGCCCGGCGCCACGTGGGCATCTACCAGGAGACGGGCATCGTGATCGCCCTGTTCTCCCTGGCGCTGGTGTTCGGCTTCGGCATCGCGCCGCACCTCGACGCGACCGGGGCGATCGCCGCCACCGTGCCGGCCCACCTGCCCTGGGTGGTGCTCGGCCTGGTCACCCTGTTCGTCTTCTTCAAGCAGTCCGGGACGGTGAACTGGGTGCTCGTCTCGGAGATCTTCCCGGCCCGCATCCGGGGCACCGCGCAGGGTGTCGCGGTCGGCGCCGGCTGGATCATGAACGCCGCGGTCACCTTCGCGTTCCCGGTGATGATCGCCTACCTCGGCCCGGCATGGACGTTCGCCGCGTTCGGCGCCTTCAACGTGGCCGCGCTGCTGTTCTACCTGTTCATCGTGCCCGAGACCAAGCACCTCAGCCTGGAGCAGCTGGAGCAGCAGCTCCGCGTCCGGTTCGGCTGAACAGGGCGCCCGTCAGCCCTGGCTGAGCACGTAGACCGCGGCGCCCGCCCTCAGGTTGGCGGCCCGGAAGCCCTTGCCGACGGGCTCACCGGTGAGCGAGAGGTTGATCCGCTGGTCGATCACCAGGCCCAGCCTGGCGAACAGGTCCTCCAGGTCGACCAGGGTGGTGAACCGCAGGTTGGGGGTGTCGTACCAGGAGTACGGCAGCTCGCGCGACATCGGCATCCGGCCGCGCAGCAGCATCAGCCGGTGCTGCAGCAGCCCGAAGTTCGGCACCGAGACGATCAGCCGGCCGGCGATCCGGGACATCTCGCGCAGCACCACCTCGGGGCGGCGAATGGTCTGGATGGTCCGCGACAGCACCACGGTGTCGTAGGACGCCGCCGCGAACAGCGCCAGGTCGGCGTCCAGGTCGAGTTCCATCACCGGGACACCCGAGGCGATCGCGACCAGCACCTTGTCGGGGTCGATCTCGACCCCGGTCCCGGTGCAGCCGTGCTCGGCGATCAGGTGGTGCAGCAGGGTGCCGTCACCGCACCCCAGGTCGAGCACCCGGGAGGAGCCCGGCACCAGATGCGCGATCAGGTCCAGGTCGGCACGCAGGGTCATCGCAGCCCCTCCCGCAGCGCCCGGTCGAACCAGGCTCGCATCGTGTCGTGGTAGCGCTGCACCGGCAGCAGGAAGGAGTCGTGGCCCCAGTGCGACGGGATGTTGCGGTAGCTGACCGGCTGCCGGGCGTGCTCCAGGTGCTTGACGATCCGCCGCGAGTGGTCGGCACTGAACCGCCAGTCGGAGTCGAACGACAGCACCAGGAAGCTGACCGGGGTGGCCGCCACGGCGTCCGTCGCGTGCGGACGGCTGAACGGGTCGAAGTAGTCCATCACCCGCGACAGGTAGAGGTAGGACAGCGCGTCGAAGCGCTCGATGAACACCCGTCCCTGGTGGTCGAGGTAGCTCTCCACCGCGAAGTCGATGCCGAACCCGGGCTTGTCCCGCTCCGGGTGCGGGGTGCGGCCGAACTTCTCGCTGAAGGCGTCCTCGCTCAGGTAGGTGATGTGGGCCATCATCCGGGCGGTGCGCAGGCCCAGCCTGGGGACGACGCCCGCCTCGGCGTAGCGGCCGTCGTTGAAGTGCGGGTCGTCCATGATCGCGCGCCGCGCCACCGCCGAGAAGGCGATGTTCTGCGCGTTCAGCCGGGACGACGCGGCGATGATCGCCGCGTTGCTGATCTGCTCGGGGTGCCGCAGCGCCCACTCCAGCACCTGCATGCCGCCGAGCGAGCCGCCGAGCGCGATCAGCAGCCGGTCGATCCCCAGGTGGGCGAGCAGCGCACGGTGCACCGTGACGAAGTCGGCCATGTCGAGCAGGGGGAACCCCAGGCCGTAGACCCGGTCGGTGGCCGGGTCGATCGACGACGGACCGGTGGTGCCCTGGCAGCCGCCGAGCAGGTTGGCGCAGATCACGAAGAACCGGTCGGTGTCCAACGGCTTGCCGGGCCCGATCAGGTTGTCCCACCAGCCCGGCCGCCGGGCCCCGGGGTGGAACCCGGCGGCGTGGGCGTCCCCGGTCAGCGCGTGGCAGATGAAGACAGCGTTGTCGCGGTCCGGGGAGAGGGTGCCGTAGGTCTCGTAGGCCACGTCGACCGGCCCGAGCGACGCCCCGCTGTCCAGCCGCAGCGGGTCGGCGTCGGTGAACAGCCGGACGGTGTGGGTCTCGACCAGCCCGAGGGAACCGTTGTCGGTCATGCCGTCGTCAACGCCGCCTTCAGAACTGGGCCAGGGCCTGGTCGAGGTCCGCGATCAGGTCGTCCACGTTCTCGATGCCGACCGACAGCCGGACCATCTCGGGTGCCACGCCGGCGGCGGCCAGCTCGTCCTCGGTCAGCTGCGAGTGGGTGGTGGACGCGTTGTGGATCACCAGCGACTTGGCGTCGCCGATGTTGGCCAGGTGGCTGAACAGCTGCAGCGACTCGACCAGCTTCGACCCGGCCTCGCGGCCGGCCTTCAACCCGAAGGAGAGGATGCCGGACGCCCCCTTGGGCAGGATGCGTTGCGTGGTCTCGTACCACTGCGAGGATTCCAGGCCCGGGTAGTTCACCCAGTCGACCGCCGGATGCTCCTCGAGGTACGTCGCCACCGCGAGCGCGTTGCTGCTGTGCCGCTCCATCCGCAGGTGCAGCGTCTCCAGCCCCTGCAGGAACAACCAGGAGTTCAGCGGGGCCACCGCGGCGCCGGTGTTGCGCAGCAGCACCGTCCGGGCCCGGATGATGTAGGCCAGGTTGCCGACGGCCTCGGTCCAGACCACCTCGTGGTAGGCGTGGTCGGGCTTGGTCAGGCCCGGGAACCGGTCGGCGTGGGCGGCCCAGTCGAAGTTGCCGGAGTCGACGATCACGCCGCCGATCGAGGTGCCGTGGCCGCCGATGTACTTGGTCGCGGCATGCACCGCGACGTCGGCACCGTGCTCGAACACCCGGCACAGGTACGGGGTGGGCACCGTGTTGTCGACGATGAACGGCAGGCCGAGGGCATGCGCGGCGTCCGCCCAGGCGTCCAGGTCGACCACGTTGACCAGCGGGTTGCCGACGGTCTCGCCGAACACCAGCTTGGTCTTGGAATCGACGTGCCGGGCGAGCTCGTCGGGCTTCTCGGGGTCGACGAAGCGGACCTCGATGCCGAACTGCGGCAGGGTGTGCGCGAACAGCGCGTAGGTGCCGCCGTACAGGGTGGACAGCGCCACGATGTTGTCGCCGGCGTAGGTCAGGTTCAGCACCGAATAGGTGACGGCCGCCGCGCCCGAGGACGTGGCCAGCGCGCCGACGCCGCCCTCCAGTGCCGCCATCCGGGTCTCGAAGACGCTCTGGGTGGGGTTCATGATGCGCGTGTAGATGTTGCCCGGCACCTTCAACGCGAACAGATCGGCGGCATGCTGGGTGTCGTCGAAGACGTAGGAGGTGGTCTGGTAGATCGGCACCGCGCGGGCGTTGGTGGCCGGGTCGGCACCCTCCTGGCCGGCGTGGACGGCCAGGGTCTCGGGCTGGTAGGTCATCGTGGAGCACACCCTTCAATGGACAGCCCGGCCAGCCTATCGATCCGGGCGAGACCCCAGGGCGATGGTGTCCAGCACCCGGTAGGACGCGCCGGAGGGACGCAGCTCCGAGCGGACCAGGTCGAACGAGTCCACCGCGAAGGCGGCCGGCGGAAAGCTGTCCACCACCCGCAGCCAGCGGGTCAGGTCGCCCGGACGCCGCCGCCTGGCCAAGGTCAGGTGCGGGCGGTGCTTGGCGTTGTCGGAGGGCACCCCGACGCGATCGGCGGCCGTCCGTACCCGCCGGCTCAGCGCGCCGAAGTCGGATGCCCCCTCGGCCACGCCGTGGAACAGGACGCGTGCCGCCGCAGGGTCGGGGAAGGCGCCGGCGCCGTCCAGAACCAGCCGGAACGGACGCCCGCGGACGCCGGCGAGCGCGTCCAGCAGGGGTTCGGCGCGGTCGTCGGTGACGTCGCCGAAGAAGGCCAGGGTGAGGTGCCAGTTGTCCCGCCCGACCCAGCGCAGGTCGGGGTCGGCGTTCCGGCGGGGTTCGACGAACACCTCCAGGGCGTCGCGGATCGCCGGCGGTGGGACGACGGCAGCGAAGAGTCGCATGGTCATCGGCGGGAAGTGTAGTGCGGTCGGTCGCGGAACCGGGTGACACAATGAAGCGGCTACGAAAGGAAACGCACTCATGGCAGCGATCAAGGATCGCCTCAAGCAGGAACTGGTGGCGGCGTTGAAGGCCCACGACGAGGCCCGCAAGTCGACCGTCCGGATGGCGCTGGCGGCGATCGCCAACGAGGAGGTCGCCGGTAAGTCGGCCCGGGAGCTCTCCGAGGCCGAGGAGCAGGCCGTGCTGGCCCGCGAGGTGTCCAAACGCAAGGACTCCGCCGAGGCCTACACCGCCGGCAACCGCCCCGAGCTGGCCGCGAAGGAGCAGTCGGAGGCCGCCATCCTGACCGAGTTCCTGCCGCAGCAGCTCACCGACGAGGAGATCGCGGCGATCGTCGCCGAGGAGGTCGCCGCGGTGGCGTCCGCGCTCGGTGCGCCGCCCACCATGCGTCAGATGGGCCAGGTGATGAAGGCGGTCACCCCACGGATCGCCGGACGCGGCGACGGCAAGACCGCCGCGGCGCTGGTCAAGGCCGCCCTGGCCTGAGCGGCGTGCGGCGATGAGGGGAGGGCCGGCGAACCGGGTGGGCTGGCCGTGGAGTGTCCGGCTGGCCGGGTGCTGGTCGGCGCGGCCCGGCTGGGCCTCGGCCTGATGCTCTTCCCCACCGGCAACTGCATTCGCCAGGGACGGTTCGACGCCCGCTTCGCCCGCGCCCGCGGCCACTACGTGTTCAACCACACCGTCAGCCATCGGCAGCTGACCAGGTTGAGCTACGCCGGTGTGCTGCGCGAGTTGGGGACGCCGGGCATCCAGTCCCGCTACGGCCGACCACCGTTCGGGGACTGGAACGCGATGGTGGCCCGGGCCTACGCCGCCAAGGGCATGCGGATCTGGTTGTGGAACATCGACACCAACGACTGGCGGGGCCACCCCCGCGACTCGGTGGTGGGCACCGTGGTGCGATCGGCTCGCCCGGGCGGTACCGTCCTGATGCACATGCAGTGGCACGGCTTCTCGGTCGAGGCCCTGACCCGGATGAAGGCCGGGCTCGCCGAGCGCGGCCTGGGTGTATGCCGCAACTACCCGGGCACCACGCCGGCGCGGTCGTGGAAGGTGCGCTGCTGAGCTCGTGAGCCGGCCCCGCTTCATCCCGGCGGCGAATGCCGGGATCTCACACGCGCGCCGAACCAGACGATATTCACGCGACGAAAGCATTGACCACTTGCTCTGTTCGAACTATAATCGAACGTATGAACCTAGCGTTGATCGAGTCGGGAGCGACCGCTGTGGAGCGGTTGCGGCACTCGGTCGAACTGCGCCGGCAGGCCGACATCGACGAGGTGCGGGCGATCGCCGAGCTGGCCGCGGAACACTCCTGGACGACCACCGACGAGTTCGACGTGATCGGGGAACGAGCGGTCCGGCTGGGTGCGGACGGGTGCCGGCTGGTGGGCGAGTTCCTGCCGTTGGAGGTCGCCGCGATCAAAGGCATCTCGGTGAACGCGGCCACCTGGCTGATCCGTGACGTGCTCAACCTGGAAGCAAGGCATCCGGTGCTGTGGGACGCCGTCCGCGCCGGTCATGTCGCGCCGTTCCGGGCGTTCCAGCTGGCGCAGCTCGCCGCCCACTACGAGTTGACCCGGGAACAAGCACTCACCGTCGACAGTGGATTGGCGGGCAAGTTCGGACGCATCGCCTGGCCTCGGTTGATGCGCCTGGCCCGCGGCCTGATCGCGATCGTGGCGGCCGACAAGATCGAGGCCGCCGCGAAAGCAGCTCGTGAAGCCCGGTTCATGCGCAGCGCGCCCGTCGAGGATCAGCCGATCGTGACCGAACTGTGGGCGCGGCTCGACACCGCGGACGCCCAGCAACTCGAGGCCACCGTCGCCGCCCTGGCCAAGATCCTCGCCGCCGAGGGCGACAGCGAATCGCTCGACGTGCGCCGGGCGAAGGCGCTGGGCATCCTCGCGACCCCCGACAAGGCCGCCGCCCTCCTGACCGGTGACGCCACCACCGCGAAGAAGTACCGGCCGCGCGCGAACGTGTTCCTGCACCTGTCCGAGGAAGCCGTCACCGGCGCCAGTGTGGGGGTGGCCCGCTGCGAAACGATGGGGCCGATCACCAAGAACCAGCTGGCGGAGCTGTTCGGCACCCACCACATCACCATCACCCCCGTCGTGCGCACCGGTGGTGACGAACCCGCCGTGGACAGCTACGAAATCCCCGAACGCATCCGCAAAGCTGTCCGGTTGCGTGATGTGTGCGAGGTGTTCCCGTACTCCGCCCGGAGCGCCCGGCGGCTCGATCTCGACCACACCATCCCCTTCGTGCCCGGCGTCCCGGTACAGACCCGGCCCGGGAACCTCGGCCCGCTCACCCGGGGAGTCCACCGCGCCAAGACCGCCGGTCGCTGGCGGCTCCGCCAACCTCGGCCCGGCATCTTCTGGTGGCGGTCATCCACCGGTCAGCGTTACCGTGTCGGCCCCAGCGGTACCGACGACCTGCACGGCTGGTCACCGCTGGAACGCAAGGTGGCCTGGCACCTCGACAGCGGCTAGGGCCGGGGTGCCCCCGGGAGGGGTACCGGCGGGCCGTCATCTGGCCGTAGGGTTCGCCCATGAAACGCTGGCTGACGCTGTTGTCGCTCCTGTCGCTGATGGTCCTGAGTGCCTGCACGATCGGACAGCCCAGCGCGACGACGGCTCCACCGGCCCCGTCGGAATCCCCCAGCATCGCCGAGTCGGCGTCCCCCTCCCCCAGCGAACCGGAGGAGACACCGACCGACTCCGCCTCGCCGTCCACCGACCCGAGTGCGGATCCGAGCACGGAGCCGAGTGGGGTCAGCGGTCAGCCGAGCGAATCGGCGTCGGCCCTGCCCAGCGCGTCGCCGTCGCCCACGGCGTCCGGCTCGGCGGGCGACTTCCGCGCCCCCGGCGAGGTGCTCGACCTCGGCGGTGAGGTGACCATCACGGTCCTGGACAGCAAGCGCGCCAAGGTGGCCGGGCATCGCGGCAACCAGGTGCTGGTGATGGCGAAGACCTGCAACGACGCAGCGGCGGCCGGCATCGAACTCAGCTGGGACACGTGGGTGCTGCTGGGGCCCGACAGCGAGGAGTACCCCGCCAGCGGCACCCACGGCAATGCCGAGCCGGCGCCGGTCTACCCCAACAGCAGCGGACGGCTGTACAAGCCCGGCCAGTGTGCCAAGG
>JBGALC010000052.1:0-23979 GCA_044224095.1 Micropruina sp.
ATGAAGTCATGACTGCTCGGTCGGTGCACCTTCAAAGCGCCCCGCCCAAGGGTGGACAGATCAGAGTAAGGCAACCGCGAGCGGGCCAGTCAGAGGCAGAGTCACACCCCCGGACGGAGCCCTACCATCATCAACGTCGGGCGGGCCGAGTAGCTGACGGCACGGTCGAGCCCTCCTCCACTGGAAGCCCAGCCGAGGCTGGATGCGATCGCGGCGGCCCCGGCCCGCGATTGCCACAGGTCCTTTCCCGCCGCGGCGTACAGCAGCCCAAGTAGGCCCGCGTCCCGCTCAAGGTCGCGGCCGAGGGGCAGCCGGGCGCGGACATGGTCGAGCAGTCGCCAGGGGTCGTCAACGAGTGCCATCCCGACCTTCGTGACCGTGAGCCGTCCCTTGGCCTTGCGCACCAGGCCGAGCGCGGTCGCCGACTCCCGAAGCGTCAGCACCGGCAACGTCAGATTCTCACGGTTGCCCTTGCCAACCCACTCCGCACCGAGGTCCAGCTCCCGGCACAGCCTGTCGACGACCGCGGGCGGAAGGTAGCCGGCGGCGGTCAGGTCCAGGCCGCGCCCGATCGTGCGCAGCAGCACCCGGTAGCGCAGCGTCGCCGCCTCAACCACCGCGTCGTCGACGTCGGCAGCCTCCCGGAGCGCCTCCTTCACCAGCGTGGTGAGGCCGCTGGCGCCCAGTGAGCTGTCCCGAACGATGAGGTCGGAGATCCCCGGGTGCCACTCCTCCAGGTCCGGCATGGGGCCTTCCTGCAGCGCCCGGTTCACCTCGTCGAGGTCGAAGGCGGCCGGGTCGAACCCGTCGGGCAGCCACTCGAGTTTCTCGGCCATCCATTCCGCCTCGTCCGGCTCGACGTGGCCCTCGAGAGCGGCCATGACCTCCTCGTAGCCGGGAATCCCCCCGACGTCCTCCGGCGGGCAGGCCCGCCGCCCCGCGACGCACACGGCGACCGGGTCACCCTCAACCCAGGGCTCCACCCTCTCGAGCTTGATCGTGTGGTGCCAACTGTCGCCGAAGTCGTACTCGTAGAACAGTCGATGTCCCGGCTCACCGATCACCTTGTCGAGGCGGACGTCCGACTCCAGCATCCCCTCGGTCTCCCCCTCCTCGACATCGAACGGTGTCAGGAAGGGAACCACCCGGAAGTCCTTGGAGTCCGGCCCCATCTGGAAGTGGTGCAGGTGCATGTCCGACCACCCCATCGCGGCCTGAATCACGTCATGCACCTGATTGAGCGGCAGGTCGCTCGCAAGCCGTAGCCGGCGCCAGATCGGCGGACGGGCGTTGTCCAGGTCGAGCCGCACCACGAAGCAGACGCGCTTTCTGCCCTTCTTGAGCAGAACCGGACGGACGCGGCCGAAGCCATACCCATCAGTGCCGACCCCCTGAAACCCTCCCATCGCACCACGAACCGCTTCCAGCAGTTCGATCGCGCTGACCTCGCCGCTGCGAACCCGGCTCAGGATGTCGTCGATCGATGCCTGCGAAGCAGCATCCGGCTCAGCAGGCCGGTTGCCTGAACGCCCGGGAAACGGGATCACGTTCTCATCGTCCGGCAAGGCCCGACCTCCTCATTCGTCGCCGGCGTCCGGCTGATCGACAACACTGGTCCTGGTCAGCCTCTCAGTGGTCGTCGCCCGAGTGCTTTCGTCCCCGCCGATCGCGCGACTTCTTGTACTTCTCCACAGCCTTTCGCGTGCTCAGCCACTGACCGTCGCTCCGCTGCTGCGCGTCGAGGCGGCCGCGGGCCGCAGCCGCCCTGAGGGCGACCAGGCTCATTTCCGCGTCCACCAAGGAGGCCAGCGGCACCAGCTTGGCCGGACCCGCGACACCCGGGATGATGAAGCGATTGAGGTTGTCGATCATCGCCCGCGCGAGCATCTCGCCGAGCGGCCCGTAGTCACCTTCGTCGGCTCGTTGCATCGCCTTCAGGTAGCGCTCCCGCTGGGCCTTGAGGATGACGACAGGCGGATAGCCCAGCCGCACCAGCACCAGGTTCAGCACGAGTCTGCCGGTGCGACCGTTCCCGTCGAGGAATGGATGCACCCGCTCAAAGCCGTTGTGGAGCTCAGCGAGGACTTCGGGCAGCACCCCGCCGGCCGCCAGGCGGTCGGGCAGCGTGACAGCGCGGCGCACCCAGGCCTCGACCTCTGCCGGCACAAGGGGCCACGAAGGCGGCGTCATGCCGGCCTCGAACGGGTGGATGTCGTGCTGCCGGTAGCTGCCGGGAGCTTCCGCATCCGTCGCGTCGGGATGCGGCGCGACGAGCCACACCGGCGCCATAGCCAGATGGTGGATGTGCCGAATCTCGTTCACCGTCACGAGTTGGCCGCTCTGGTGGTCGCTCGCACCCATCGCCTCGCGGTACACCCAGGCAGCCGCGTCACCGTAGCCCTTGACCTCCATGTACTCCCGCAGCGGCTTCGACCCGACCGCACGGCCCTTCTCCAGGAGGTTCTCCACCTCGCGGAGGACGAGGGTGTTGCCCTCCAGTGCGGTCGAGTGGTGCGCCTCAAGATGCCAGATGTCGGACCAGATGTACTCCGACTCCTTCGGCGACGGCAGACCGCCCAGACGCGTCTTCAGATCGACCAGCTGCGCATCGAGCCGTCGGTAGATCGTCTCCCGAGACACGCGTCCCCTGGGCATCGGACCTCGCTTTGTTGAGTGGTGCCGCCTGGCAATCGAACTGAACAAAGCCTAGCCCCCCAGAGTGTTTTGTTCAGCCCTGCAGCCACCAAAATGAACTAAACAAAAAGCCGCCCGCCCGGGCGTCGGGCAGCACGGGCTCGCAACCTGACATGGGTGTGCTCGTCGGACCGCCTGCTCGTCAAGGGCAGCGCCGCCAACCTCCCGACACCAACGCTGGCACCACGTCGCTAGCGACACTCCCCCGGGCGCCCCAGAGGCGCATACCCCCACCCCTCCGCGCGCTACCCCATGGGGGTATCCAACGACCCAGGGATACTACTGCCGGAATAGTTGCATGCAATAGCGTGCAATAGCGTTACGCCTAGCCGACAGCTTCATCGCAGGGGACGAATCGTCGGACGGCGGCGATTTCGGGCCCGTTTCCTTGGGTGTCGGGCACCTCGGGCGCTTTGCGCAGGGCCAGGGACCCGAGACGTCGCCCGGTACAGTCTCCTCGGCGACGACCCACCCCTTCTACCTTGTCAGACGCCGTTTCCCGACCAGAGGCGTATGCTGAATCAGTAGCGCGCGACCGTCCCGATAGGGGTGGGGGTATAGCCAGAAATGGCCAGAAGTCGACCCTGAACGCGCCCTTATTGCACACGGCGTGCAATAGCCGTGCAATATGTCCTAGTCAGGGGCACATCCGGATCACTCATAATCCCTGGGTCGTGGGTTCGAGCCCCGCCCGCCCCACCACCCGAGCCGAACTGGCAGCGAAGACGTCACTCGCCGTAGTGGAAGCGAGCCGCCAGTACGACGATCTGGTCGTCCTCGACGGCATAGACGAGGCGGTGTTCCTGGCTGATGCGGCGCGACCAGACATTCCCGAGCTGGTACTTCAGCGGCTCGGGCTTGCCCGTGCCTTCGAACGGCGTCCGCAGGATCTCCTTCAACAGAGCACGGACCTTCCTGTTGGTTGCCCGATCCTCGTCGGCCCAGTAGTTCAGGTCGTCCCAGCCGGTCAGAGTGAAGGCGAGGTTCACTCGTCGCCTTCGTCGTCCTCGGGCAGTGCCGCGTCCACCAGGTTGCCGTCGTGCCATTCCTGGATCGATCCCAGCAATCGGCGGGCGTTCGCCGGCGCGGAGAACAGGTGCCGGGTGGTCTGCCAGGCCTCGTAGTCGGCCTCAGAGATCAGGACCGCGTTGCCCGCCTTGGACGTGATCCGGACCACGTCGTGATCCTCGTTCACCCGACCCAACAGTGGGAACAGGTTCTTGCGCGCTTCGCTTGCGCTCATCGTCGGCATCTCTCACGCCCCTATCGGTACCAAATATCGTACCAGAGATCGCAAAGCGCCCTCGTCAAGGTGGGTCAGCGACGAGAGTTCATTCCCCCGCCTCGTCTGCGGGCTCACGGCAACGACATCCGTGTCGCCTGTCGCCGCCGCTGCGGGCGGCGACGCTCCAGTGAGTCTCGACGAGCTCGACCAACGATCGGGCCTCCACGGACCCGAGAGCAGCTGGTCTCAATCCAAGGCCTGCGCGCCGCAGAGTGCCCGCGGTCGCGCGACCGGTCGTGGTGAGTGCGGCGCCGTAGCGGCCGGCGTTGGTGTGCAGCACCTCGGGCGTCCAGCCGAAAACTGCCGCAACCGCCGGTCACACAGACGATCGCCCGGATCTGGGAGTCGCCAATCGCCCCGTTCAGGTCGCTCAGCCGATCGGAGTCGTTGCCGGCGAGGTAGCCGAGTCGGTCGCGGACGTGATCCCCGAGCCGCACTCGCCAGCCCCAGTCGGTGAGTCGTTGCGCCGTCGCTTCGATCCAGTCGTCCTCCGCCCAGCTCGCCGGCGCGAGCAGCGCGACCGTGTCGCCGAGGGACAGCCGGGCCGGAAGCGCCTGACGCGAAGACGTCTCCAACCGACTCACCTCGATCCGACCGGGCACGGGACGCCTCAGCATAGGCGCCCGTCCCCGACGCGACGGGCGTCCGCGACGCCCTCGCCGCTGTTCGGCGTCCCACCCGCGCCGGAACCGGAGCAAGTGAGGTCCGCGGCCGATCGGCTGCATTTCCGTAGCGGTCCAGTCATCCGTAGGTGGAACATGTGCCCAGGGGACGGGCACACCGATGACGGGAGCCGACATGGGAATCAAGGAGAACGCCGCGTACTACCGGAAGGTCGGCGACCTGCTCAGCGAGTGGGGCTGGGACGACTTCCTCAACTGGTGGCCGAACTGGGAGAAGCGCACCAACAGCGGCCCGATCAAGACGCCGGTGGGCGTCACCATTCACCACACCGGCGGGGTGGCCACCGCCACCAGCTATCTGGTGAACCCGACGGACCGCCCGAAGCTGAAGGTGCTGGCCAACATCCACATCGACGCGCTCGACCGCCGCATCCGGTTCATCTGCGCCGGCGGCGCCAGCCATGGCGGCTACACCCACCAGCCCTGCTTCGACCGGGTGATCGCCGGGACCGCGCCGCTCGACCGAGACCTGGTGCCCGGCGGCGACTCCGCCACCTTCTCGATCAACAAGAGGACGGTCGGCATCGAGGTCGACGGCGCCGGCGGCGCCACCGAGTGGGACGACTGGACGTACCGTGCCACAGTCGCGGTGTCCGCCGCCTGCCAGGTGGTCGGCGGATGGCCACTGGGTGACGCGCCGCGGGTCGGTGCCCACAAGGAGCACACCACCCGCAAGCCGGGCGACCCGTTCGTCAACATGGGGGTCTTCCGCACCGACGTGCTGAACTGCCTGGCGAACCCGTGGGGGCCGACCGCCGGACGTCCGAGCTTCGTTCTCGGCGATCGGGTGCTGTCGCGCAACGGCAACGACACCGGTCCGGACGTGGTCGACCTGATCAAGCTGCTCAACGCGCTCGGCTACGGCCTGGTCGCCGACGGCGCGTTCGGTCCGGCCGTGGAGACCGCCGTGATCGACTTCCAGACCAAGCATCAGCTGACCGCCGACGGCTTCGTGCGGCTCGACACCGTGGCGGCGCTGCGGCAGGCGTTGACCGGGTCGGCGGCCGAGGATCTCGACTCGCCCGAACCCGACGACGCGGTCGCCGCGGTCGTGCAGCCGTCCGAGTCCGAGACGCCCGCGGCGGCCGGCGCGCCGGACACCAGCCGGCAGTTCCGGTTCGGGCAGGCGAACCTGCAGGCCGAGCGGTTCGGCGGACTGGCCAACGACGGCTCGGCGCGCGGGGTGTTCCTGCGCGACGTGATGAAGTGCTCCGTCTACGCCCTGTGCGAGGTATCCGAGACCGCCCGGAACGCGATCCGCGACGTGCTGGGGATGTCCCGGTTCAAGGTGTTCCCGGTCGGCATGGTCTGCGTGCTGTGGGACTCGGCCAAGTGGCAGCACGCCGGCAAGAAGACCGTCGACTTCGGGACGCCGTTCCACGGTGCCGTCCGGGTCACCCTGGAGGATCAGCAGGGCAGCGGCCTGAGCATGGACGTCATCTCGATCCATGTCCGGCCCGGCGTCGCCATCGGCGGGTCGGCGCAGGCGATCCTCACCGGGAAGAAGAAGGACATCAAGAAGGCGATGACCGAACTGCACCGGCCCGGCGTGCCCACCATGGTCGCCGGCGACTTCAACACCCCGGCCGCCTTCGACGTGATCGAGCCGTTCGGGTTCGTGCGGTTCACCAGGTCGGTGAACACCCTCAACGAGCCCGGCGACCAGCGGCTCGACGCGGTGTTCGTCACCCCCGGGTTGGATCTGCGCAGCAAGAAGCTGATCGACCCGGGCAATGTGAGCGACCACAAGGTGTGGCTGATCAAGGGCACGCTCAGCCAGGCCTGATCGCCGCCGTGGACCGGACGCCGTGGGCAGGGCCACCTGCCCACGGAGCCCGGTCAGCCGCTGGCCGGCGGCACGTCGAGCAGGTCGTTCAGGTCGGGCAGGTCGACGAATCGCGAGAAGGTGCCCCGGTCGGCGATCTCCTGCGCCGCGTCCAGGAAACCGCGCCAGGCGGCCTTGGCCAGCATCCCGCCGACGCTGATCCGCCGGACGCCGAGGCGCGCGGCGTCCGCCACGGTGGCGAAGGGCTTGTTGATCAGCAGGTTCACCGGCTTGGGTGCGACCGCCGCGACGATCGCCGAGACGTGATCGAGCGAGCTGATCCAAGGTGCGTAGAGGCAGTCGGCGCCTGCCTCGGCGTACGCGGTCAGCCGGCGGATCGCGTCATCGATGTCGGGACGGTCCCAGACGAAGCCCTCCGTCCGGCCGGTGAGCAGCACGCCGCTGCCGGCGTCGTCGAGCGCGGCCCGCGCGGCCCGGATCCGCTCGACCGCGAGGTCGAGATCGAGCAGCGGTTCGGTCGGATCACCCGAGAAGTCCTCGATGGACAGCCCGGCCACCCCGGTCCCGGCGGCTCGGACGACGTTGCCGGCCACGTCGTCCGGATCGATCGCGTAGCCGTTCTGGAAGTCCGCGTTCACCGGCAGCTCGACCGCTTCCGCCAGCACCGCCAGATGGTCCAGCGTCTGCTCCAGGCCGACGCTGTTGTCGGGCCGGCCGACCGACCAGGCGAACCCCGCGCTGGTCGTCGCCAGCGCCGGGAATCCCAGGGCGGCGAGGGCCCGCGCGCTGCCGACGTCCCACGCGTTCGGCATCACGAAGCAGCCGGTCTCGTGCAGCCGACGGAACTCCGCGATCGGGTCTGCGGTGGTCGTCATGCGCACCCCCACTCAGCGGGCTCGCCGTTCGGCTCGCCCGCCCTCGGCCGACCGTCGGGGTCGGTGCCGCCACCAGCGTAGTCAACCGCGCCGCGACCGGACCGGCCGCGGGGGTCGCAGACGCCCCGGTGCCGGCGGGACTCGTCGCTCGGCCGACGGGCCGGTTCAGCGGTCCTGCAGCCACTTCTCGTAGCCGGCCGGATAGGCGGTCATCACCAGGTCGGGCCGCAGCTTGACCGCCGTCTCCCAGTGGCTCGCGTCGTTCGGCACCCAGATCATCACCACCAGCCCCGCCTTCCGGAGGTCCGCGACGTAGCTCGCCGTGGCGATGCCCTGCTCGACCGCAACCCCCCACAGCCGGTCGGCACCCAGCTCGGACGCGGCGACCCGCTTCTCGCTGACGAAGAGCATCCGGCGAGTCTTCGGGTCGGTGCTCGCGATCGCCTTGAGCCGCGGCCGCTCGAACGACGTCACCACCAGCCGGTCGGTCAGCCCGTACTTCGAGAACACCCCCAGGAACGCCCTGCGCTGGGCGGCGGACTGGTCGGTCTTGGTTTCCACGAACACCCACGAGTCCGGGCTGGCGGCCGCGATGCCCTCCATGGTCGCGTCCAGGGTGGGGATCTCGTAGGTCTTCGGATCCCGCCGGGTGGGCTTCGAGCGACAGCTGCTGCGCAGCTTCGACCAGGTGGTCTGCGAGACCCGGATGTCGGCACCACCGCAGTCCAGTCCCTTGGTCGCGCGCTCGTCGTGGACGAGGACGGCGACGCCGTCCTTGGTGTAGCGCACGTCGGTCTCGATGGCGAAGCCCGCGAGTGCCGCCGCCTCCATCGCCTGCTGCGTCTCGAACTGGTGGACCTCCAGCCCGCCCCGGTGCGCGACGATGGTCGGCACCGTCGACTCGCCGCCGGTTCCCGAACTCGCGGACGCCGATGGCGTGGGCGCCGTCGAAGCCGGTGCCGGTACCGAGTTGGTGGCGGGGGTCCCTCCCTGCGGTGCGTTCGTCCCGGCCAGCTGCGGCGCCAACCAGGCCGCGGCGGCGACCGCCAACGCGCCGACTCCGGCCAGCACGGGAGTCAGAACGCGACGTCGTCCGTTCGACGACGCGGTGGCCTTCGGCGGCGCGAAGGTGCCACCGCCACCCGATCCGGCCCCTTCGCGTCCGGACGGCGCGCCCTCCGCGGCGGGCTTGCCAACCGCACCCGGGGCGGCCGTCGACCGCGCACCGTCCGCCGAGGGCGGGCGCGCCGGCCCACTCGCGAGATCCGGGCCGGCCGGCTGAGTGGTGCCGCCCGAGTCGACGGAGTGGATCGATCGGGTCCTGTCACCCGGGTCGACGGGACGGCTCGATCGGGTCGTGCCCCCCGCCTGCTGCGCGGATCGGGCCGTACCGCCGGGGTCGCCGGGGTCGGCCCGGCGGATCGTTCCGGCCGAACCGGCCGGGTCGGCCCGATGGGCAGGGTCGGCGGGAGCCCACGGGCTTGACCTCGTGCCGGCGCCGCCGTCCGCCGCGATCGGAGGCGACGGCGCCTCGACGGTCGGTGCCGGAGCAGCGGTGCCGCCGTGGGCCAGCACCTCGGCGAGGGTCGCGACCAGCCGGTCGGTGTTGAAGCCGACCGGGTTGATCTCCACCGCCTGCCGCCGGGTCAGCGGCGCGAGTTCGGCCGGCAGTGCGCTCGCCGCCGGCATTCGCGCACCGTCGACGAGAATCGGGATCACCCGGACCCCTCGTTGCAGGGCGGCCGACAGCTCGAGCCGGACGAAGTCGTGCGGGTCGTCGATCCGCCGATTGCCCTCCGCGTCGCGGAGCTCGAGCCACTGCGGCCCGATCAGCGCGAGCAGCACCTCGCAGGCGGACACCGCGGTGGTCAGCCGGTCGACGAAGTCCTCGCCGGGCGCGATGTTGTCGACGTCCTTGAAGATCTTGTCCGCGCCGAACTCGCCGGCCAGCAGCTCGTAGAGCTGACGGGCCGGCCACGCCGTCTCCTGACGGCGGTAGCTGATGAAAACCCTGCCGTTGCCGGTCGCCATGATTGCCCCCCAATCCCGGCGCTGCGCCCATGGTACGGAGCGGGCCAGCGGCGGTCTACGGCCACCGCAGGGGCAAATCCGTCGCGGAGCAGGAATACTCCCGCGAGCGACCGGGTTGTGTCATATACCCCTAGGGGGTATACAGGAGGCATCATGACAGACCACGACCATCGCGGATCCCCTCACCTCGAGACTCCAGGCGCCGGCGGGCCCGTGCCGGACGCGCCGCCCGCCGGCCCGATCGAACCCGCCCACGATCACCACGCCGGCGCGGCCGAACACCGCGAACGCCCCGGCCAGACTCAGGACGGTGGTCATGGCGGCCACGGCGCATCCGCCGGTCACGATCTCCACGGCGGACCGGCGAAGCACGACTCCCACACCCCGCACGCGAGCCACGGCGGCGATGCCGGGGACGCCGACCCCAGCGGCCATGCGAACCACACCGGGGACGCCGACCACAGCCGCCATGCGAACCACACCGGCGACGCCGGCGGCGGACACGCCGGGCACGCCGGACACGCCGGCCACACCGGACACGGCGGCCATGCCGGTCACGCGGCGCACTTCCGCCGGCTGTTCTGGCTGATGCTCGTCCTCGCCGTTCCCGTGGTTGCGCTCTCCCCCATGTTCGCGATGCTGGTCGGCTACCCGATCCCGACCGGCGCCCTGGCCTGGGTCCCGCCGCTGCTCGGCACCGTCATGTACGGCTGGGGTGGACATCCGTTCCTGACCGGCGCCGTGGACGAGATCCGTGCCCGGCAGCCCGGCATGATGCTGCTGGTCGGGCTCGCGATCACCGTCGCCTTCATCGCCAGTTGGGGATCCACGCTTGGCCTGCTCGACCACTCGCTGGAGTTCTGGTGGGAGCTGGCGCTGCTGATCGTGATCATGCTGCTCGGCCACTGGGTGGAGATGCGCTCCCTGGCGCAGACCACCAGCGCACTGGACTCGCTGGCCGCCCTGCTGCCCGACCGGGCCGAGGTGGTTCGCAGCGACGAGCTGGTGGCGGTCGCCCCCGCCGACCTGACCGTCGGCGACGTGGTGCTGGTCCGGCCGGGCGCGAGCGTGCCCGCGGACGGACGGATCGTCGCCGGCCGGGCCGAGCTGGACGAGTCCATGGTCACAGGGGAGTCCCGGACGGTGAGCCGCGGGCCCGGCGACCTGGTCGCCGCCGGCACCGTCTCGACCGACTCAGCGATCCGGGTCGAGGTGACCGCGACCGGCGACGACACCGCGCTGGCGGGCATCCAGCGGCTGGTGGCGCAGGCGCAGGCGTCCAGCTCCCGGGCCCAGCGGCTCGCCGACCGGGCGGCCGGCTGGCTGTTCTGGTTCGCGCTCGTCACGGCCGCGCTCACGGCCACCGCCTGGGCCGCCCTCGGCTACCCGGACGACGCGGTGCTGCGGGCGATCACCGTGCTGGTGATCGCCTGCCCGCACGCCCTCGGCCTGGCGATTCCGCTGGTGGTCGCGATCGCCACCGAGCGGGCGGCGCGCGCCGGTGTCCTGATCACCGATCGCCTGGCGCTGGAGTCGATGCGCGAGGTGACCACGGTGGTGTTCGACAAGACCGGCACCCTGACCCGGGGCGAGCCCGCCCTTATCGAGGTGACTGTCGCGCCCGATGCCGACCTGGGCGCGGACGACGTGCTCGCGCTGGCCGCCTCCGCCGAATCCGAGAGCGAGCATCCGCTGGCCCGGGCGATCGTCCGCGCGGCCTCCGCGCGCGGGCTGACCGTTCCGCCGAACTCCGACTTCCGGTCGGCGCCGGCGCTCGGGGTGTCGGCGCTCGTCGGCGGCGCCCTCGTGCAGGTCGGCGGACCCCGGCTGCTCGCCGAGGCCGGGGCGTCGGGCGTGGATGGGTCGAGAGCCGACGACGGCACGATCGTGCTGCATGTGCTGCGCGACGCCCGGGTGATCGGCCGGCTCGGCCTCGCCGACGAGATCCGACCCGAGTCCCGGGCCGCCGTCCGGCAACTGCACGACCGAGGCGTGTCGGTGGTGATGCTGACCGGCGACGCCCGCGGGGTGGCCGAGCAGGTCGGCCGGGAGCTGGCCATCGACACCGTGATCGCCGAGGTGCGGCCCGAGGACAAGGCGTCCGAGGTCGTCCGGCTGCAGCGGGCCGGCGAGAAGGTGGCGATGGTCGGCGACGGCGTGAACGATGCGCCCGCGCTGGCCCAGGCCGATGTCGGCCTGGCGATCGGCGCCGGCACCGACGTCGCGATCGGATCTGCCGGCGTGGTGCTGGCGGGCGACGATCCGCGCACGGTGATCTCGGTGATCGAGCTGTCTCGGGCGAGCTACCGGACGATGCGCCAGAACCTGTGGTGGGCCGCCGGCTACAACCTGGTGACGGTGCCGCTGGCCGCCGGCATCCTGGCGCCGATCGGCGTCAGCATGCCGATGGCGGTCGGCGCGCTGCTGATGTCGGCCTCGACGATCGTGGTGGCGGCGAACGCCCAGCTGCTGCGCCGGCTCGACCTGACGCCCGGCGCCGGCTCCCCCACCTCGGCGGACGCCGGGATACCGGACTGACCGTGGGAGATCGACCTCCGGGGGGGCCGCCCGCCGGACGGTGCTGGCGTGTCGCGACGACTCTGAGGTCGATCTCCGACCCACCCGGTACGAACCCGACGCCCGGGCCGAACGAAACCGTACACTGACGTCCAGCCTAAGGAGGGAGCGGCCATGGTCACGAAACCGCGCGAACGTGCCCTGCGGTCGGACGCGATCCGCAACCGCGGGGCGATCCTGGACGCTGCGGCACGGCAGCTGTCCGCCGACCCGCACGCCAGTCTCACCGAGATCGCCCGAGCCGCCGGGGTGGGCAGGGTCACCCTGTACAGCCACTTCTCCTCGCGCGACGAACTGCTCGGCGCCCTGATCCACCACAGCATGGCGCGGATCGAACGCACCCTCGGCCAGGTCGACCTCGACGGCGACCCCTGGCAGGCCCTGGACGCCCTGGTCGCGGCGTCCTGGCAACTGCTGACCGAGCTGACCACCCTGCGCGGCATCGTGGGGCAGGCGCTCCCCGACGAGCTGCACGCCGGCCACGCCCAACCCCGGGCCCGCGTCGCAGCCCTGCTGGCCCGGGGGCGGCGCGAGGGGGCGTTCCGCGCCGACCAGCCGATCGACTGGCAGGTCGCCTGCTACTTCTCGCTGCTGCACGGGGCGGCCGCCGAGCTCCATGCCGGTCAGCTGACGAGGGCGGACGTTGAGGCGAACCTCGCCGAGACGGTCCACGCGCTGCTGCGTCCACCCGCCCCCGCCTGACGGCGATCACCGTCTTGACTATCCCGTACAGCCCTGTATGGTTTCGTTAGATCGTACACCTCGATACGGTTTAATCAGGATCGGGGTCGCCATGACACGCCGCAGCACCACCGTCACGAACCTTCGCCCCACTGGCCGAGCCCGCACCGCGTTGCGGCGGGTCGGCCGAGTGCTTGCCGCCGTGCTGCTCGTCAGCACAGCATCCGTCGTCGCCAACGCGGTTCTGACCAGCCGGGAGCGAGCCGAGCCGCACGCCTACGGCCAGCGTGTGGCCCTCCCCGCCGGATCGCTGAACGTCTCCCGCACCGGCGGCGACGGCCCGGTTCTGGTGCTTCTCAGCGGACTCGCCACCCCGGCACCGGCCGTCGACTTCGCCCCGTTGATCCGCGAGCTCGGCGGCTTCGACGTGATCGTCGTCGAGGGCTTCGGCTACGGCTACAGCGACCTCGACGTGCCCGACCGGAGCGTCGAGAACATCGCCGGCGAACTGCATCAGACGCTGCACGGCCTCGGTGTCGAGCAGCCGGTGACGCTGATCGGCCACTCCATCGGCGGCACCTACGCGCGCTACTACGCCCAGGCCTACCCCGACGAGGTGGCCGCGATCGTCGGCATCGATCCGACCCCGGCGTCGCTCTCGACCCGCGAGGTCGGCGAGCCGTCGCCGGTCGGTCGGCTGATCGCCGGGTCGGGCCTCCTTCGCTGGCTGGCCACGCTGGCGCCCGACCTGGTGCTGCCCGACAGCACGGCGTACAGCGAGTCCGAGCGGGCGACGATGCTGTCGCTGGCGATCAGGAACTTCGGGAACCGGTCACTCGCCGACGAGGAGGCGCACCTCGCCGCGAACCTGACCGCCGCCGCCGCTCGACCCTTTCCGGCGCAGATCCCGGTGCTGGAGCTGCTGGCCGGCGACGCGGTCGCCTCCTCCTCCGACAAGGTGGCCAGGCACGAGCGCGAGCTGGCCGGCGTCCGACGGCATGAGCTGCAGGTGGTGCCGGGGGCCCACTACCTGCACTGGACCCAGGCGCCGCTGCTCGGACGGTCGATCGCCGCCTTCCTGGCCCGCGAACTGCCCGCCGCCCGGATCGCCCGGTGAGCGCGATGACTGCTCGCATCCGGGCCTTCGGGCGGGCGACCCTGGCCGCCGCTCTGACGCTGGTCACCGCCGTCGGCCTGCTCGTGGTGGGCGCGATGGTCGGCACCGCCCAGCCCGCCGTCCAGGACCTGCCCGCTCCGCGGCACCCGGGTGCCGACCGGGCCGGGAAGACCACCGTGGCGTTCGTGCTCGGCGCCTCCGGCTCGGACGCGGCCGACGTCCTGGCGCCGTTCGAGGTGTTTGCCAGCTCGCCCGACGTGCGGGCCTACACCGTCGCCGCCTCGTCCGCGCCGGCCGCACTGGGCAGCGGCCTCGCGATCGTCCCCGATCACACCTTCGCCGACATCGAGCAGGGCTCCGCTCCCCCGCCGGACCTGGTCGTGGTGCCCGCCGTCGAACGCCCGGACGGCGCCGAGGAACAGCCCGCGCGCGCCTTCATCACGGCGTCCGCTCGGCGTGGCGCGCGCCTCCTCGGCGTCTGTGCCGGCGCCCGGCTGCTGGCGGCGTCCGGAGTCCTCGACGGGCACCGGGCCACCTCGCACTGGTCCCGGCTCGGCGCGCTGCGCACCAGCCGGCCCCAGGTCGACTGGGCGGACGGCGTCCGCTACCTGCAGGACGGCCGGATCACCACCACCGCGGGCGTCACCTCCGGCATCCCCGGCTCGCTGCGGGTGCTGGCCGACCTGGTGGGCGCCGCCGAGGCCGAACGGGTGGGCCGACTGGTCGACTACCCCGGCTGGCGGCTGGATCATGAGACGGCGATTCCGGCCCGGTCCTTCGGCGCCGAGGACCTCGGCGTGCTCGGGAACCTGGTGCTGCCGTGGGGACGTCCGAGCATCGACGTGCGACTCGTCGACGGGGTCGGCGAGCTCGACGCGGCCGCTCTGCTGGAGGTGTACGGCTACTCCCAGGCCGCTCGGGCGACCGCGGTATCGGCGGCGGGCACGGTGACCAGCCGGCACGGGCTCACCCTGCGCACCACGCTCTCCGCCGGCCGCCCTGCGCTGGTCGCGGGCGAGGCACGCAGCCGGGCCGGACGCGGCGGGTTCGACGCCGCCTTCGAGCAGCTCAGCCGGGACACCTCCGGCACCACCCTGCGATCGGTGGCGAAGATGCTGGAGTACCCGCTGGACCGGGTCGGTCCGCCGGCTCCGTCGGTCGCCGCGCAGTGGCGGACGCCGCTGCTGCTCGCCGCGGTCGCCGGCCTCGCTCTCGGTGCGGGCAGCCTGCCCTACCTCCTCGGGCGCCGCCGCCCCAGCAGGAAGCGCGGATCAGGGGGTCGACGGCCGGCTACTGCTTCCGCAGCAGTGCGGCCAGGGAGGTCGCCGGTCGTCCGATGAGCCGCGGCACGTCGTCGGTGACGCCGGCCAGCTCGCCGGCGGCGATCGCGGTGTAGGTGGACACCCAGGCGTCGACCTGCCACTCCGGCGCACCGTAGCCGGCGCGGGACTCATACGCCTCCGGCACGGTCTCGCGGTGGTAGCCGACCGCTCGCCCGCTGGCCTCGGTGATCGTGCCGGCGACGTCGTCCAGGGTCAGCGACTCGGGGCCGGTCAGCGCATACGCCCGTCCGGCGTGCGCGTCGGCTTCGGCCAGGACCGCGACGGCGACGTCCGCGATGTCGTCCTGGGCGACCGCGGCGACCCGTCCGTCGCCGGCCGGTCCGCGGATCACCCCATCGGCGCCGACCAGGCCGGGCAGGAAGTCGGCGTAGAGGTTGTCGCGCAGGAACGTCCAGTCCATGCCGCTGGCCCGGATGTGCTGCTCCGTCGCGTGGTGATCGCGGGCCAGGGTGAACGTCGCCTCCGCGGCCGCCCCGTAGAACGAGACGTACACCAGGTGGCGGACGCCGGCGGCGGCCGCGGCGTCGACGAAGGTGCGGTGCTGCGCCACCCGGTCGACGCTCTCCGAGGCCGACACCATCAGCACCGTGTCCAGGCCGTCCAGCGCCGCCGAGACGGCCTCGCCGTCACCGAAGGACGCCTGGGCGACGGAGGTGCGCGGAAGGCCCGGAGCCCGGGACGGGTCACGGACCAGCAGCCGCTGGGCGACGCCCCGGTCCGCGAGCCGGCGGGCGATCCGTCCGCCGAGGTGGCCGGTCGAGCCGGTGATGCCGAGGGGCGCTGGCATGGTCGTCATGACGGCCATTGTGCCCCCTCGTCGTGGTCCGCGTGGGGGCCGGAGACGCCGTCCCGCTAGCGCGGACGCCAGGCCCGCACCCAGTCGACCTGCATCGAGAACGGCAGCTTCGGCTTGGCCACGTCGGCCGCGTCCACACCCGAGCCCGGGCGGGCGTCGGGGCGCTTCAGCCGGTAGGTCTCCCAGCCGGAACTGAGCAGACTGATCACCAGGAAGTAGTTGGCCGGGGCCAGGTTGACCTTCAGCTCGCGGGTGAGCCGGCCGTCGAGGCGGAACCGGACGCTGCGGCGGTCCCACTCGACCGAGACGGTGTGCCAGGCGTCCCACCAGGCCGGATCGGCGACCAGCTTGGAAGCGACGTAGGCGTCCTTGCCGTCGGCGGGCATCTTGGTGCCCTTGACGTGGATCACGTTGGTGACGCCCCGTCCATGGCCGAAGGTCTCGATCATGTCGAGCTCCTGACCGGGCCTGCTTGCCCCGGGCGCTGGCCGCGACCCGCGTGCTGACCGCCTTGGACGCCTTCGACATGGTCAGCCTGACGGTGCCCTTCCTGACGGCGACGTTCGCCTTGCGCGGCGCGGAACACCAGCGTCCGCCGGCGTCATAGACGTCGGTCAGCCGGTAGTCCCAGGGCCGCTTCAGCGAGCCGCCGTCGAAACCGGTGTCGAGGACGCCGGACCACTGGTCGCCGGCCTTCGCGGTCGGGGTGGCCACCGGCTTGGCCGCGCCGGACGCCGCCAGCGCGACCGCCCGATAGCTGTCACCGGCGCCGGGCACCAGGAACTCGGCGGCGCCGGAGCCGCTCATCGGAGTGACCGCGAGCTGTTCCCACGACGACCCGGCCCGGCGCTGCAGCGCCACCGGACGGCGGCTGGCCCGGTCGGCTGCGGCGAAACTCGCCCGGACCAGGGTCGAGCCGCCGTAGTCGACCGGTGCGACAGCCAGGCCGGCGCCGGTGCCGAGCGGGACCTTCCCGGTCGGCGTCGACGAACTGGCGGTGGCGGTGGGGGTGGGGATCGTCGACGGGGCCGCGGAGCTGACGCTCGGGTCAGGATTCGACGGGGTGGGGGTGGGGGTGGGTTGGCCCGTGCAGGCGGCCAGCAGGACGCCGGCCGTCAGCCACGTGGCCGTGGCTCGAATCGACAAGGGTCAGGCCTTCTTCCAGACCCGGATCCAGTCCACCGACATCGACGGGAGGGCCTTCTGCTTCTTCACCGTGGACTTCTTCACACCCGACCCGGGCCGGGCGTCGGGCTTCTTGATCCGGTAGGTCTCCCAGTCGGAGCTGAGCAGGCTGATCACTATTTCGTAGTCGGCGGCGGCCATGCCCTTCAGCTGGCGCGTCTTCACCCCGTCGAGGTAGAAGGCGATCGTCGACTCGTCGAAGGTCACCGACACGGTGTGCCAGTTCGACCACCACGACCTGCTCTTCACCGTGCCCGCGGCCACGTAGGCGCTGGCGTCGGCCGCCGGGTCCTTGACCAGCTTCGAGCCGACCAGGCGGTGGATCACGTTGGTCACGCCTCGGCCGTAGCCGTAGGCCTCGATGATGTCGATCTCCTGGCGGTTCGGCGCCTGCAGCCAGATGCCGGCATGGGCACCCTGGCCCTCGACGAACTTGACCCGGGCCACAACGGTGCCGGACCGCAGGGACTGACCGCTGCCCTGGCTGGTGATCATCGCGTTCCCGTAGGCGCCGGTCGGGCAGCCCGGGGTCAGCGCGGCCCGCGTCGACTTCGCCTTCTTCAGCGCGGACTCGGCCTTCTTGATCGCCGCGCTCCGCTTCTTCTTGTCGGCCTTCGTCTTCTGCTTCATCGCCTTGGCCTTGGCCAGATTCGCCTCGGCCTTGGTGACGGCGGCGTCGGCCTTCTGCACCGCGGCGGCGTTGAGTTCCTTCTGGCGCAGCTTGGCGCCGGCTTCGACGGCCTTGGGATCGGCGGCGGCGGTCATCTTCAGCACCGCCGCGCCCCCGCTGACCGCGGTGTTGGCGCTCAGCGGCGCCGAGCAGAACCGGCCGTTGGCCTGGTAGCCCACCTCGTCGCGGCTGCGCCAGGTCTGCGAGAGCGGCGCGTTGGTGAACTCGTCGGCGAAGGTGGGCGTGTCGACCTGCTTGACCTCGCTGATCACCGCCTCGGCCGTCACCTTCTTCTTGCTCACCGTGTAGCTGAACGCGTTGGCGACGGCTCGGTACTGTGCCGAACCGGTGGCGATGACGCCGAAGCTGACGGCGCCCTTGGAGTTCATCTTCACGGTCTTGAGCGGAGTCCAGGTGCCCCCGTCGAGGGACATCTGCAGGCTGACCGTACGGTTCTTGTCGAGTTTGGTGCCGGAGAAACTGGCGGTGATCAACTGGCCGGGCACCAGCACCAGCGTTCCCGCGGCAGGTGCCGCCTGGGCGACGCGTCCGGGTGCGACCAGCACCGTCGCCATCAACAACACGCCGAGGACGGCGACCACCATATTTCGAAACGCCCGCATTAGCCGAACCCTTCCAGGGGAGAACTCCCCGACCGTGTGAGCTTTCCGGGGGAGATTCCCCCAGCAATGGGATTAGGGCCATGAGTATAGCGGGCACGCACCTTTCGGCCACGCCGGTCCTCGACCTCCGGCTGAGCCCCAGCAGAGCTTCAGACTGCTTTCAGGTTGACTCCGGGCAGGCAAAGCGACCGCGTCGTCCGGGAAGCCGCTCGACCTGTCACGCTAGGCTGCTGGACGCCGCCTTCGCCTACCTCTCATGGGGAGCACATGCCCGCTGTGTCCGTGATCGTTCCCGTGCGCAACGGCGAGCGGCGGCTGCCCGAATGCCTCGCCAGCATCGCCGCGCAGACGCTGACCGATCTCGAGATCATCGTGGTGGACGACGGCTCCACCGACTCGACGGCCGCCATCGTCGACGGCCTCGCGGCGACCGATCCGCGGGTTCGTCGCCTTGTCGGACCGGCGATCGGCAGTGCCGGGGCGGCTCGCAACACCGGCCTGGACGCTGCCCGCGGCGACCATTTGGCCTTCCTCGACGCCGACGACCGATTCGCCCCGACGCTGTTGGAGGAACTGCACGCCAAGGCCGTCGCCGACGACGCCGACATCGTGCTGACCCGATTCCGGGTGGTCGACGAATCCACCGCGGATGTCACGCCGGTGGAATGGGGGGTGCGACTCAACCGCTTTCCGCGACGCACCCCGCTGGCCCCCTCGGCACTCGGCGATCACCTCTTTCTGGCGGTCAACCCGGCCCCGTGGAACAAGCTTTTCAAGGCGGATTTCGTCGGCCGCACCGGCCTGCGCTTCCAGGAACTGAGTCGCACTAACGATCTGTATTTCACGGCGCTGGCGATGAGCCAGGCCGAGCGGATCAGCTACATCGAGTCCTACGGCATCGATTATCGCGTGGGCGACGGCACCAGCCTGCAGTCGACCCTGCACGAGACCCCGTTGGACTTCGTCGAGGCGCTGGCCGCGATCCGGTCCGCGCTGGAGCGCATCGGACGCTGGCCGGAGCTGGAGCGGGCCTTCGTGAACCTGGTCGTCGAGGTCGGCCTGACCGCGCTCCGCAAGGCCGGCGATGCGGCGTCCTTCGGCACCGTCCACGAGGCGTTGCGGGACGACGTGCTGCCGCGCTTCGGCGTCACCGGACGTGCGGACGACTACTTCCTGCGCCGCGGCTACCCGGAGCAACTGGCCGCGATCGCGCAGCGGAGCACCGCCGAGCTGCTCTTCGACCGGCTGCGCCGCTCCGAGCGGGCCGCCGCCGCCGCACGCTCCGAGGCGCACGCCACCCTGCTCAACCTGATGGCCGCCGCGCCGGTCGCCGGGGCGTCCGAGGGCCCGGACGTGCCCGCCCCGGCCGCCGCCGACCCCGACGACGCGGCGGAGGACGGACCCGACGTCAGCGTCATCATCCCCGTCCACAACACGGCGAGGTACCTGCGCGCCTGCCTGGACAGCATCCTTCGCCAGACCGGGGTGAGCATCGAGGTGATCTGCGCCGACGACGGCTCGACCGACGGCAGCGCCACCCTGCTGGCCCGGGTCGCCGCCGCCGATCCGCGGGTGCGCGTGCTGACCCTTCCGCACGGCGGGCAGTCGGTGGCCCGCAACGCGGCGCTGGGGCTGGCTCGCGGCCGCTACCTGTGCTTCGTCGACAGCGACGACTTCTGGCGCATCGACGGCCTCGCCGACCTGGTGGCCCATGCGGACGCCGACCGCCTCGAGCTGCTCGGCTTCGACGCCGAATCGGTGCGCGAACCCGGGGTCGGCGACCGTCGGTGGCGGCGGATGGCCACCTTCTACCAGCGTCCCGGCGACTATGCCGAGACGACCACCGGTGCCGGCCTGCTGGCCCGGATGAACGCACGCAAGCACTATCGGGCGAGCGCCTGTCTGTACCTGGCGCGGCGCAGCCTGATCGAGCGGGCCGGCGTCCGGTTCCGGCCCGGCATCTCGCACGAGGACAACCTGTTCACCTTCCAGGTGACGCTGGCCGCCCGGCGGGCCGCCCACCTGCCGGTGCAGCTGTACGGACGCCGGCTGCGTCCGGATTCGATCATGGGCACGGCGAGCCGGGCGGTGGCGGCCCGCGGCTACTTCGTCTGCGCGATCGAGATGATCCGACTGGTCCATGGCCGCCGGTTCGACCCGGACGTCGCCGGCCAGATCGGTGCCGTGATCCACCGGGTGCTCCAGCAGGCCCGCAACGAGGCCGTCCGGCTCGACGCCGACCTGGTGGCCCAGCTCGGCAGCATCGACCCGGCGGCCGACGCCCAGGCCCTGCACCGGCTGCTGGTGGAGGCCCACACCGAGGCCAAGTTCCGTCGTGAACCGGCTGCCGCGGGCCCCACTCCCCCGGCCGTCGACCTGCGCCGGATCGCCGCCGGCGTCCGCCGCCGGCTGCGGCGACTGGGGCGGCTGCTGCCCACCCGCGGCGGGAGGGACTGACCGATGGGGGTGTTGACCAGCCTGTTCAGCAGGCTCCGGCCGGGGGTGACCGTGGTGGTGCCCGCGCACAACGTCGAGCGCTACCTCGGCGCATGTCTCGACTCCGTGCTGGCGCAGACCTGGTGGGACCGCTGCCGCATCCTGGTGGTGGACGACGGCAGCACCGACGGCACCGGTGCGATCGCCGACCGCTACGCCGCCGCGGAGCCCCGGATCGAGGTCGTTCACCAACCCAACCGCGGCCCCGGTGCCGGGGCCGCCCGCAACCGCGGCCTCGACCTGGTCACCACCCAGCAGGTGCTCTTCCTCGACGGCGACGACGAGCTGACGCCGCGCGCGATCGAATTGCTGGCCGGCGGCCTGGACAGGCATCGGCTCGACCTCGCCGTCGGCGCGACCGAGCAGTTCCCGCTCGGGCGGGAGTGGATCTGGTCGTCCTGCTACCGGGCCGGCACGGTGCGGCCGGTGGCGATCGAGGACGTGCCGCCCCTGGTGCACGACGCCCGCACCTGCAACAAGCTGTACGCCACCGGTTGGCTGCGCCGCTCGGGGCTGCGGTTCGCCGAGGGCATCCACCATCAGGACACGGTGGTCAACGTGCCGGCGATGCTGCGGGTGCCCCGCTTCGTGCTGGTCGGCGACGTGGTGCACCGCTACCGCAAGCGGGCCGAGGGCACCTCGGTGATGGACAGCCACTTCACCCGGCTGGACAACTACTGGGATCACCTCCAGGTGATCGAGACCCTGGCGGCGATGACGAAGCGGTTGCCGGCCGGGCGGCGTCCGCTGCTGCAAGCGTTCATCGTGCGTAGCTTCCAGGGCTTCGCGCGCCGCGCGCCCGGACTGCTGCCGGGTGAGCGGTTGGCCGAGTTCTTCGCCCGCACCCGGGCGGTGGTGGGCGGCATTCCGCCGGCCGTGATCGAACAGGCCACCACCGGAGCCGATCAGCGTGCGGCCTACGTGACCATGCTGGAGGACGACCTGGCCGGCTTCCGGGCCCTCGACGCGCACCTCGGGCGACTGCGGGCGCACCGCGGTGATCTCTACCTCGACCTTCCGACCAGCACGGACGCCACCCGCGGCCTGCTGCGCACCGGTGCCACCCGGGCCTGGGCCGACGAGCTGACCGTGGACGGCGATCGGGTGCGGTTCCGACTGCGGCTCCGGATCCGGGGGGCGAGCCAGCTGGAGACCGCCCTGGACGGCATCGTGGCCAGCTTCCGCAGCGGCGAGGCGGTTGTCGCCGAGTGCCCGGCCGGCGTCCGGGCCGACCAGGACGATCCCCGCCAGCACACCGGACAGGTCGAGCTGCCGCTGGCCGACCTCGCCGACGGCAGCTACCTGATCCGGCTCGGCTTCCTCACCCCGACCGGCCGCACCGACCGGTGGCTACGCCGGCCCCCGGACGCCGCCGCCGAGCAGGTGACCGCCGCCGGGATCCGGGTCCGACTGGCCACCGGCGACGACCGGGCCGAGCTGTCGGTGCAGCGCGCCGGCGACTGAACTCCGGGGCAACGGGATGCGGTAAACTACGGCACTCGGGGAATGTAAGGGCTTGTGGGGAAGCCGTACGACTCGACCCAGGAGCCGAGACCTCGTGTCACCCACCACCCCCCGCCGGCGGATCGTCACCCTGTTCGCGGCGATCCTCACCACCTTCGCAGCACTTCTGATCGGCCCGTCCGCGCAGGCCGCCACCACCCTCGACGAGGCGACCGGGGCGCTCGGCGTCCGCGGGCACTACCAGCTGGTGCGGATCGGACACACCGGCGACGTGACCGCCGAACTGGCGGCCGCCACCAGGACCGCGGCGAGCGCCGAGCTGCCGCGGGTCGTCGCCCTGCCGGCCGGGCAGCTCCGGCTCACCGCCCAGATCCGCGTCGCCAGCCACGTCTATCTCGTCGCGGAGCCCGACACCACGGTGGCGCCGGCCGGGCCCGCCGGTCAGCTGCTGTGGTTCAACGGGGTGACCGGCGGCGTGTACGGCGGCAGCTGGGACGCCGCGCGCAAGGCGGACAACGTGTTCGGGATGAAGGCGTCCGCGGTCCGGCTGGCCCGCGTCACCGTCCGGAACGCGACCAAGAACGGCGTCGCCGCCTACGCGAAGTCGACGCTGACCCTGACCGACGTCACCAGCACCGGCAACGCCAACGACGGCGTGTACGCCGACGCGTCCACGGTGAGCGCTACCGGCGTGCGGGCGACGAAGAACCGCCGCAACGGCATGCAGCTCTCGGCCGGCACGGTCGGCACGATCGCCGACAGCATCCTGGACGGCAACGGGCTCGCCGTCACCGGTTCGACCACCGGCAAGACCGGGCACGGGCTCGGTGTGGCGGCCGCCCGGGCCACCGTCACCCGGACGAGCATGTCGAACAACAAGGTCTGCGGGGTCTCCCTGACCGGCTCGGTGGACGTCTCCCTCAGCCAGGTCACGCTGGCGTCGAACGGACGGCACGGGCTGGGCACCACGCCCGGCGTCCGGGCCTCGCTCACCGACAGCGTGGTCGCGGACAACGGCTACAACGGCGTCCTCGCCTCCGGCTCGGGCACCAGGCTGCTGATCGCGGGCGTCACGATCGCCGGCTCGGCCCAGTACGGCCTGTCGGTGCCGTCCAGGGGCTCGGCGACGATGCAGCGGACGACCATCACCACCTCGGGGCGCAGCAACGTCTCGGTGTCGGTGAAGAGCACGCTGACCCTGGAGGGTCGCAACACCGTCGCCGACGGCCGGGCCGACGGCCTCACGGTGACCGAGGGGGCCACGCTCACCGTCACCGGCGATGACAACCGGGTCGCCGGCAACAAGGGCAACGGCCTGGTGGTGTCCGGCAAGGGCACCAGCGGACGGATCACCCGATCGGTGCGCTTCGAAACCAACCGCAAGCACGGCGTCCTGGTCAAGACCAAGGCCGCCCTGGCCACGGTCGCCAACTCGTTCGCCCGGAACAAGGGCGCCACCATCCACAAGCAGAGCGGCGGCAAGGTCACAAAGCTGCGCTGACCGACGAGGTCAGCGCTGTCCCGGCAGCGATCGACGCACGGCCCGCCACCATCGTCGCGGCGCCGCCCGGCCGGCACGGACGGCGAGCGCCCGCTCCAGCAGGGCCTCGGCGCGCCGGTCGAAGGAATGCTCGGCCCGGACTCGTTCGGCCGTCGCCAACCGGGTCGGCCGG
>JBGALC010000053.1:0-23568 GCA_044224095.1 Micropruina sp.
ATGGAGTTCGGCACCGTCGAGGAATGGCTGGTCGAGGTCGGCGGGCCGGTCACCGACGGGGACGCCGTGGTCGTGGTGACCACCGACAAGGTCGACATGGACGTCGAGTCGACCTGCGACGGCACCCTGGTCGAGGTGCTGGCCCAGCCCGGCGAGCAGGTGCCCGTCGGTCAGCCGATCGCCTGGATCGACACCGAGAAGGACGACCTGCTCGGCGACCTGTTCGCCGCGCCGGCCCCGGACCCCGCGGCACCGGGTTCCCCGGCCGACGAGCAGACTCCCCGTCATCGCGGGCTTGCCGCGGGATCTCCGGTGGAGGGCGGACACGATGCCGAGATCCCGGCGTCCGCCGGGATGACGGAGGGCGACGGACGCACTCCCCGGGCGGTGCCGCTGGCCCGCAAGCTGGCGGCGGAGGCAGGCCTCGACCTGGCCGCGCTCAGCCCGTCCGGCCCGCACCGGACGATCCGGGCGCGCGACGTCCGGGCGGCCATCGAGGCGCATGCTCAGGCGGCCGCCGCGCGCGCGGCCGCCACACCGCCGCCGGTGGCAGCCGCTCCCATGGCACCTGCTTCCGCGGCGCCGGTCGCACCCGTCGCGTCCGCGGCCGCCGGCGAGCTGCTCGGCGACGCCAGGTCGCGGCGGTTGCGGATCGCCACCGCGCGGGTGCTGGAATCCACCGCGCTGATCCCTCAGTTCACCGTGTGGCGCGCGCTCGACCTGAGCCGGCTCGCGGTGGCCCGCAAGGCTTCCCTCTCGGGCGTCAGCTGGAACACCATCCTGCTGCGCGCCTACGCCCTGATGCTGCGCGAGTACCCCTCGCTGAACGGCAGCTGGGCCGGCGACGGCGTCCGCGCCAACCCCCACATCGGGGTGGCGCTGGCGATCGACACCCCCGCCGGGCTGCTCGCACCGGTGCTGCGGGATCCCCACACCCTGGGCATCCGCGCGCTGGACGCGGCGATCAAGGATCTCGCCGCCGCGGTGAAGGCGGGGAAGGTCGACCTGAACGCGATGGGGGGCGGCACCGGCACGGTGTCCAACCTCGGATCGTTCGGCGTCGAACGGTTCAACGCACTGCTGACCCCACCCCAGGCGACCGCGCTGTCGCTGGGCACGGTCGAGGTGCGTCCGGTCTTCGACGCCGACGGGTCCATCCGGCCCCGCACGGCGTGCGAGGCCGGCCTGACCGTCGACCACCGGGTGGCCGACGGAGCGGACGCGGCCAGGGCGTTCGCCACCATGCAGGCGATCCTGGACGACCCCTTCGCGCTGCTCGGCTGAGCGGCGCGCGGGGCCGGGATGGCGCCGAGAACGGACTCGGCGCCCCATCACTACGCAAGTCTCGAAAGGAGGGGATCACATGGATGTCATCACGTGGATAGCCACGCACTTCATCGGCCTCTTCCAGGCCGCCGCTGAGACGTTCACCGGCCTGGTCACCGGCATTCTGCCGCTGCTGATGGTGCTGCTGACCGCCATGTATGCGATCACCACATGGATCGGCGAGGAGCGGGTCACCCGCGCTGTCCAATGGGCGGGCAAGTACTCGGTCACCCGCTACACGATCATGCCGCTGATCGCGGTGATCATGCTGACCAACCCGATGTGCTACTCGTTCGGGCGGTTCCTGCCCGAGAAGTACAAGCCGGCGTTCTACGACTCGGCGGTGTCCTTCGTGCACCCGGTGACGGCGTTCTTCCCGCACGCCAATGCGGGTGAGATCTTCGTCTGGATGGGTGTCGCGGCGGGCGTCCAAGCGATCAACCCGGGTGCCTACGCCCGGCTGGCCGCGATGTACTTCCTGGTCGGCCTCGTGGTCATCCTGATCCGGGGCATCGTCACCCAGTGGATCACCCAGCTGCTGATCAGGCGCGGCGGGCACCAGGAGCGCTTCGACGAGTTCGACGCCGCCTACGCGGCCGGTCACATCCAGGGAGGTCTGTCATGACCTACCAGTCGATCAAGATCGTCAAGGGACGCGGCGGCTGGGGAGCCGGCCTGACCCTGACCCCGACGGACACCAAGAAGGTCGTGCTGTCGGTGACCAGCGGCGGCATCCACCCGGTCGCCGCGAAGATCGCCGAGCTGTCCGGCGCCGAGGCCGTGGACGGCTTCACCAACCACATCCCCGACGATCAGGTGATGTGCGCGGTGATCAACTGCGGCGGCACCGCCCGGATCGGGGTGTACCCGCGCAAGCGGATCCCGACCGTGGACGTTTACCCGGGCGAACCGGGTGGCCCGCTGGCCCAGTTCATCACCGAGGACATCTTCGTCTCGGCCGTGACGCCCAACGAGGTGAGCCTGGCCGATGATGCCGCTGTCGCGGCCGCCGCGGCCGCGCCGGCGTCCGAACCGGTGGATGAGCGGCGGGCCGCCTACGAGGCGACCAAGGCCGAGGCGAGGGCGGCGGCCAAGTCCGGCGGCGGCTTCTCCGGCTTCGTGGTCACCTTCGGCGAGGCGATCGGCAAGTTCATCAACACCCTGCTCGCCTCGGGGCGGCAGTCGCTCAAGCTGGTGATGAACACGATCATCCCGTTCATGGCCTACGTGTCGCTGCTGATCGGCATCGTCACCTACACCGGCATCTCGAAATGGATCGCCAACGGCGTCCAGCCGCTGGCCGGCAACCCGATCGGGCTGATCCTGCTCGGCGTGATCACCGCCATCCCGGTGCTCTCGCCGATCCTCGGCCCGGGGGCGGCGATCGCCCAGGTGGTCGGCGTGCTGATGGGCCAGCAGATCGCGGCCGGGGCGTTGCCGGTGCAGTACGCGCTGCCCACCCTGTTCGCCATCAACGGCCAGGTCGGCTGCGACTTCGTCCCGGTCGGCCTGTCGCTGGGCGAGGCCGAACCGGAGACGGTGTCGGTCGGTGTGCCGGCGGTGCTGTTCTCCCGGTTGATCACCTCACCGGTCGCGGTGCTGCTCGCCTACGTCGCGTCGTTCGCGATCTAGCGGCTGGCCGGGCTCGTCGTCGAGCTTGTCGAGACCCGGTGGGTCTCGACAAGCTCAGCCGGCGGGGCGTCCGGCCAGTTACCACCCCACGTCAACGAAGACAGACAAGGAAGAACCCATGGCACAACAACTGTGGTCGGCGACCGTCGACCGGATCGGCGAGTTCACCGCCGAGATGTTCGACGGCGGCTGCTACATCCTGTTCGGCGAGCCGCTGCCCGACGCGCTGGCCGAGGTCAGCCTGGTGCATCGGACGCGGCGGGCGCCGAGCCGTCCGATCCGGGCCGGCGACAGCCTCGAGCTGGGCGGCGTGACGCTCACCCTGGACGAGGTGGGCGAACTGGCCAACCTGAACCTGACCGACCTCGGTCACATCGTGGTCTACGTGAACAGCCCCGAGCAGGAACTGCTGCCCGGCGCCGTCAAGGCCAGCGGTCCGTCCCGGCCCCACCCCGCGGTGGGATCGCCGATCGTCATCCAGGGGGACTGAGCCATGGGTTGGGAGTTCGCGGGCTTCCTGATCGGCGCTCTGGTGGTGTCGCTCCTGCTGGGCCTGTGGCAGCAGAGCCGCTACGCCCGGTCGGTGAACGCGATGGTCGCCGAGTACCACGGCTCCGGACGGCTGCTGGTCACCGGCCGCGGGCTCGGCAGGCTCAGAGGCACCATCGCGATGCTGGTGGTCGACGACGACGCCGACGAGGTGATCGCGGCCCGGGTGCTGCGCGGATCCACCGTCTTCGCCACCGCCAAGCCGGCCCCGGACCTGCTCGGCCCGGTGGCCGGGCTCCCCGAACGGGCTCGCGACAAGCAGACCCGCAAGGCGATCGAGATGGCGCTGGCCCAGCTCAAGGCCACCCGCGCCCGGGTGAAGGACAACAGGGTCGCCGCCCCGGCCAAGGTCGCGGCCGGCGCCAGGAGGAAGGTGCAGCGATGAGTTACAGCCAACGGCTGCTCGCCCGCGAGCGGGCCACCGGCCGCCCCGTCCGGGTCGGCGTCGTCGGTGCCGGCCAGATGGGCTCCGGCCTGGTCGCGCAGATCAACCGGGTCCCGGGCCTGTCGATGTCGGCGGTCGCCGACATCGATATCACCCGCGCCGAACGCGCCCTGGCCGGCGCCGGCTGCGGGCGGGTCACCAGCACCGACGACCTGACCGACGCGGCCGCGGCCGTGGAGGCCGGCGAGTCGGTCGCCCTCAGCAACGGCCTGGCGCTGACCAGGCTGCCGCTGGACGTGATCGTCGAGGTCTCCGGCGTGCCCGATGTCGCCGCCGAGATCGCCTACGCCGGCCTCGCGGCCGGCAAGCACACGCTGCTGATGACGGTCGAGGCCGACATCACCGTCGGGCTGCTGCTGGCCGGCCTGGGCAACAAGCCCGGCGGGCCGGTCTACGCCGTCTGCCGCGGCGACGAGCCCCCCGAATGCCTCAAGCTGATCGAGTACGCCGAGGACATCGGCCTCCAGGTCGTGGTCGCCGGCAAGGGCAAGAACAACCCGATGCGCCCCACGGACACCCCGACCGACGTCGCCGAGGAGGCGAAGGCCAAGGGGATGAACCCGAAGATGCTGTGCTCGTTCACCGACGGCAGCAAGACCCAGCTGGAGATGTGCGCGCTGTCCAACGCCACCGGCTACCGGGTCGACGTCCCCGGCATGCGTGGCGTGGCCTGCTCGGTCGCCGAACTCGCCACCACGCTGGTGCCGACCGGAGCCGGCGGGGTGATGAGCGGGGAGGGCCCGTTCGTCGAGTACGTGACCGGCGACGTGGCGCCCGGCGTCTTCGTCATCGCCAAGTCGACCAACGACGTGGTCACCCACGAACTCGACTACCTCAAGCTCGGCAAGGGACCGTACTACGCCCTGTACCGGCCCTACCACCTGGCCTCGATCGAGGCGAACCTGTCGATCGGCGAGGCCATCATCGACGGCCGTTCGACCTTCCACCCGACCACCTGGACCTCCGAGGTGACGGCCGTGGCCAAGTCCGACCTGAAGGCGGGCACCAGGCTGGAGGGCATCGGCGGACACCACGTGCACGGCTTCACCGTGCCGGCCGAGGACGCCCGGTCGGGCGACGCCCTGCCGATCGGCCTGGTCGCCGGCTGCGTCCTGACCCGGGACGTGGCCGCCGGCGTCACCGTCCGCTACGCCGACGTGGAACTGGACGAGACCCGTCCGATCGTGGCCATGCGGCGGCTGCAGGACGCCATGCTCGCCAACGGCACGCTCGGCGGCGGCTGATTCGCGGTAACCTCCGGGATCGGAGGGAGGCGGGATGGCAGCCACACGGTCGATCGAGACCCTGGTCACTGCCGCCCGCCTCTACTACGAGGACGGCCTCTCCCAGGGCGAGGTGGCGCGCCGGATGGGGCTCTCGGGTGCGACGGTGTCCCGGATGCTCGCCTCCGCCCGGGACCGCGGCATCGTCGAGGTGCGGATCCACGATCCGCGCTCACCGGTCCGCCGGGTCGCCCAGGTCGAACGGCGGCTGGTCGAACGGTTCGGGCTGACCGAAGCCCGGGTGGGCACCCCGAACGGCGGTTCCGCCGACGCCCTGCGGCTGGTGGGACGCCTCGCCGCCGACCTGTTCGGCGAACGGCTGGGCCGGATGCGGCAGGTCGGGCTCAGCTGGGGCAGCACGCTGGAGGCGTTCGTCGCGGAGGTGCCCGAACGGGTGGCGGCGGTGCAGGTGCTGCCGCTGGCCGGTGGCAACCCCGGCCTCGACAACGCCGGGGCGGGCGGCACCCTGGTGCAGGAGCTCGCCCGCCGCTGCGGCGTCCAGCCCAGCCGGTTCCTGTCCCCGGCGATCGTGGAGTCGCCGCAGACCAAGGCGGCGATCACCTCGGAGACCGCGATCCGGACGGCGCTGCAGCTGGGCGCGCAGGTCGACCACGCCTTCGTCGGCATCGGCACGGTCGGCGTCCGGTCGTCGGTGACCATCGTCGAGGACATGAAGCTCTCCGAGGCCGAACTCGCCGCCTTCCTGGCCCAGAAGCCGGCCGGCGACATCTCCGGCCGGTTCTTCGACGACGCCGGCACCGAGCTCGGTCCGCCGACCTCCGACCGGGTCATCGCGGTGTCCCTGGCCGACCTGCGCCGGGTGCCCTGCGTGATCGGGCTGGCCGCCGGCGTGGAGAAGGCGCGCGGCGTCGTGGCCGCCCTGCACACCGGCGTCCTGGACGTCGCGGTGCTCGACCTGCCGCTGGCCCGGGCCGTCCTGGTCCGGGCCGGCGAAGAGGTGGCCGACGAGGGCTGAGTAAGGCCGACGGCCCGGCCGGCAGACCTATACTGCCGCTTGTGCCAGAGCCCGTGCCCGCCGTTATCGTCGCCGCCGGACGCGGGGTCCGCTTCGGCGGCCCCGTGCCGAAACCCGTCACCACGCTGGCCGGCAAGGCGGTCGTGGCGATGTCGGTGGAGGCGATGGCGGCCGGCGGCTGCACCCATGCCATCGTGGTCATTCCGCGCAACGGCGAGCACCACTTCCAGCCGGCGCTGGCCGCGTCGCCGATCCCGGTGACCCTGGTCGAGGGCGACGAGACCAGGCAGGCGTCGGTGCGGCAGGGCATCGCCGCGATCCGCGACCGGTCCGAGCTGTCCGAGGCCCGGGTGGTGCTGGTGCACGACGCCGTCCGGCCGCTGGTGCCGGCCACGGTGGTGGCCCGGGTGATCCGCAGCATCCGCGAGGGTGCGGTGGCGGTGGCGCCGGCGGTCCCGGTGGCCGACTCGATCCGTGCCGAGGGGCCGGACGGCCGGCTGACCATCGTCGATCGGGACCCGTTGCGGGCCATCCAGACCCCGCAGGCGTTCGACCTGGACGTCCTCGAGGCCAGCCACGCCTACGCGGCCCAGCAGGGCATCGAATGCACCGACGACCTGTCGGTGTGTGAGGCGGCGGGCCATCAGGTGGCGATCGTGAAGGGCGCGATGACCTCGCTGAAGATCACCTCGGCCACCGACCTCGACCTGGCCCACGCCTTCCTCAAGCTGCGCGCCGGCCTCGGCCGGCACTCCTTCCGGCGGGTGCTGCGGCACCGTCCGTTCGCCTGGTTCGTCAAGCCCGGCGGTTCCGATGCCGAGGTGATCCGGAGTTCCCGGTGACGCAGTTGCCCCGGGTGGGCGTCGGCAGCGACGTGCATGCGCTGGCCGCGGGCGTCCCGCTGTGGGTGGCCGGGCTGCACTTCCCGGAC
Organism: Micropruina sp.; assembly: GCA_044224095.1. Lineage (GTDB taxonomy): Bacteria > Actinomycetota > Actinomycetes > Propionibacteriales > Propionibacteriaceae > Micropruina. Next base: position 7,143 of record JBGALC010000053.1, read on the forward strand.
GAGCCCCGCGGGCTCGCCGGGCATTCCGACGGCGACGTCGCCTGCCACGCCCTGTGCGACGCGCTGCTGTCGGCAGCCGGGCTGGGCGACCTGGGCAGCACCATCGGCGTGGACCGTCCGGAGTGGGCGGGGGCGTCCGGGGTGCGGCTGCTGACCGAGGTGGCCGGGATGGTCCGCGACGCCGGCTACGAGATCGGCAACGCCGCGGTGCAGGTGATCGGCAACCGGCCGCGGCTGCTGCCGCGCCGGCTGGAGGCCGAACGGGTGCTCGGTGCGGCGCTCGGCGCGCCGGTGTCGGTGGCCGGCAAGAGCACCGACGGTCTCGGGCTGACCGGCCGCGGCGAGGGCGTGGCGGCGATCGCCACGGCCCTGATCGCGTCCCGATGAGTCCGCACCCGGTCGAGCTCTGCGCGCACGGGGAGGCCGCCTGGCATGCCGCCGCCTACGCCGGCCTGGGCGCCCGCTGGGACGACGACGGCCGGCTGGCCCGCGGCTTCGCCGCGGTGCCGCATCCGTTCCTGCTCGGTGCCGTAACCCTGACCCCGGACGCCGTGGTGCCGGCCGACGTCCCGGGCACCGTCTGCGACAGCTTCGGACGGCTGCGGCTGGCCGGGCGCGAGGCCGAGCCGACGGGCTTCTGGATGATCCGGGACGCCGGCCGCGCCGCCCGGCTGCCGGGCGTCCCGGGCCTGGTCATCCACCGCGCGGTTAGCGACGCCGACGTCGCCTGGTTCGAGCAACTCGCCTTCCTGGCCGCCGGCGGACGGCCCCCGGACCGACCGGGCGAGCTGCACCCGCCCGGCAGCCAGCGGCTGCCCGGGGTGAGCCTGCTGTTCGCCGAACTGGACGGCGCCGGCGTCGGCACCGCGGCGTCCATCGCGACCGGGCGGGTGAACAACGTCGGGGCGGTGGCGGTGCTGCCGTCCTTCCGGGGCCGCGGGATCGCGTCGGCGCTGGCCGAGGCGGCCGCCGCCGTCGCCCCCGGGGTCCCGGCGACGCTGTCGGCGACCCCGGCCGGGCACGGTGTCTACCGCCGGCTGGGATTTCTGGACGTGGGGCGTCCGGTGCACCATCACCCGGCCTGAGCCGGCCGGCTCAGCGCACCTGGGAGTCCGGCGGGGTGTAGGTGTTGCACTGGGAGATGTTCGGGCCGCCGCTCAGGCCGGTGTCGAACCAGCGCTTCCGGGTGTCGCCCAGGCCATGGCCCGAGTCGATGTTCGGTTTGCCGCTGAGCACGTCGTCGCCCAGGTTGTAGGCGATGGTGCGCAGGCCGTCCAGGTCGTTGGCGCCCAGGCCCTGGGACGGCGCGACCGCGTGCACCCACATGCCGGCGAAGCAGTCCGCCTGCACCTCCAGCCGGCGGGAGAACACGTTCGCCTCGGCCTTCGACGACACCCGCTGCTCCCACGCGGCGCTGGAGATGGAGATGCCGGTGCGGGCCTGGATGGCGTGGCCGAACTCGTGCCCGAGGATCATCTCCATCAGGAACTTCTGGCCCTGCAGGTCCTTGGGGAAGATCTTCGGTAGTGGCTTGGCGTAGTAGATGCGCTGGTCGCCGCCGCAGTAGGAGGCGTTGACGCTGTCCAGCTTGCCGCACTTGGTCTGGATCGGCTGGCTGTACACGGTGGCCGGCGGGCGCGGCAGGATGAAGCCGGCGGCCTCGACCGGCCCGTGCCAGACCTTCATCAGGCAGGCCGTCAGCTTCTGCAGGTGGTCGTTGAGCTCGTCCTCGGAGGCGTTCAGGGCGTCGACCGGCTGCATGTCGTTGCAGTCGGTCGGAATGGTGATCGACTGCTGGTAGAGCGGGTTGTTCTTCAGCCAGTCGGTGGCCTCGGTGTAGGTCTTCGGCACCGGCAGCTCGGGCGGGTTCATGTCCGGCGGCGGCGGCGTGTAGGTCTCGGTCGGACGCGGTGAGGTGCCGTTCGAGCCGTTGAGGATGTTGGCCACGACGACCCCGGCCAGCAGCAGGCCGCAGGCCACCACCAGCAGCATCAGCACCCGGCCCAGCGGGCTGCGTCCGCGCTGCGGGGCCGGGGCCGGGGGGAAACCGCCGGGCTGTTGCGGGTAGCGCGGCGGGTATCCCGGCTGTTGGCCGCCCGGCTGCGGCAGCCCCCCGGGCTGGAAGCCGGGCTGCTGGTATCCGCCGGGGCGGAAGCCGGGCTGCTGCGGCCAGGCCGGCTGACCGAAGCCGGGCTGGGGACGGTTCCAGCCGGGCTGGGACGGCTGCGCCGGCCAGCCCTGCGGTTGGCCCCACTGCTGCGGGTAGGGCTGCTGGCGCGGAGGATACGGCTGCGTCACGCGAACACTGTAACGGTCGCGGTGGCGGCCACCACCCCCGCTCGAGCGGGAATTCCGTCGTCCGAGGCACGGACCGGGCGCCCCCGGATGCGGTAGTTTCATGACGCGCCCCGCGCTGTCGTGTCGCCCGACTTCGAAGGATCGAACGTGTCGAGACTGATCACCCCGCTGGCCCGGTTCATCGCCGGCCTCCTGCTCGTCGCCGCCGCCCTGGCCGGCTCGGCCGCACCGCGTGCCTTCGCCGCCGAACTGGTGGCCCGCTACGCCGTGGAGGGCTCGCTGGCGCCGGACGGCGCGCTGAGTGTGCAGGCGACGATCACCTTCGACGGCGCCGCTCCCGGCAGCCTCGTCCAGCGCTTCGCCACCACGCGCCAGACGCTCGGCGACCGCGAGTACGTCTACCGGGTGAGCGACGTCAAGGCCACCGTCGACGGCCGGCCGATCACCGCGACCGTCGCCGACGAGTCCGGTTACACGGTGGTGACGCTGCCCACCCAGGGTGTGACGGCCCCGGTCGTGCTGTCCTACGTGGTGCACGGTGCGGCCACCGCCGAGCCGACCGGTGAGACCACGGTCGCCTGGCGGCTGCTGCAGGGGCTCAGCCTGCCGGTGAAGGAGTTCACCGCGGTCGTCCAGGTGCCGAGCATGATCCAGTCGGTGCAGTGCGAGGCCGGCGCGCCGGTCTCGCCCGGGGTGTGCACCTTCTGGGGCGGCGGCACCCACGACCACCCCGACCCCACCTTCAACGACGGTCCGCGCGGTGCCGGCGAGATCGTCGAGGTCATCATGCGGTTCCCGGCCGGTGCGGTCAGCCCGAACGAGCAGGTGCGGCAGCTCTGGACGCTCGGCCGGGCGTTCTCCACCGAGCCGCTCCCGCTGGGCATCGCACTCGCCCTGCTGGTGCTCGGTGGACTGGGCTTCTGGGCGCTGCACCGCCGGATCGGCCGGGACGCCGCCGGCGTCGGCGAGCCGACCCTGGTCGCCGACTTCCATCCGGTCGGCGACGGCGAGGCCGAGTTCCGGGTGCTCAACGGGGTCCGTCCGGGCCAGGTCGGCACCCTGGTCGACGAGCGGGTCGACCCGGTCGACGTCACCGCGACACTGCTCGACCTGGCCATCCGCGGCCACCTGCGGATCGAGGAGCTTCCCGCGTCGTCGAAGTACGCCGAGGGTGAGTGGACGCTCACCCGCCGGGTGGGTGCCGACGAGCTGCGGCCCTACGAGAGCACCCTGCTCCACGCGGTGGCGCCCAGCGACGCGCAGCCGGTGGCGGTGTCGGAGCTGCCCGCGGCGGTCGGTGCCGTGATCGGCACGGTGCAGGACCAGCTCTACGACGACGTGGTCGCGCTGGGCTGGTTCGCCCGGCGTCCCGACCAGACCCGCAACTCCTGGTTCCGGATCGGCTTCGGGCTGTTCGCGGCCGCCGTGGTGCTCACCATCGTGCTGGCGGCGTTCACCAGCTTCGGCCTGGTCGGGCTGGCCCTGATCGCGGTCTCGCTGCTGGTGGTCTTCCTCGGCCAGGAGATGCCCGCCCGGACGCCCGCGGGGGTGTCGCTGCTGAACGGGCTCGGCCTGCTGCGCGCCCAGCTGCTGGGGCACCCGACCGATCAGATGCCGAAGGGACGCGAGCTGTCCGAGCTGTCCGAGGTGCTGCCCTACGCGGTGGTCCTCGGGGGCCATGAGCGCTGGCTGAAGGCGCTGGTGGACGCCGACGACGACGCCGAGGCGGACTTCAAGGATCTGGACTGGTACCACGCCCCCGAGGACTGGCACCTGTCCGATCTCCCGGCGTCGCTGACCCGGCTGATCACCACCATCCAGGGCAAGCTGTTCGCCCGCTGAGCCGTCCGCCCGGAGCCGTAAGCCGCAAGCCGTAAGGCCCTCCCTAACTAGTTCTGCCCTCCCACCTGTGGGAGGGCAGAACTAGTTAGGGAGGGCCCTACGGGCTGGTCAGGCGAGCATTCGGGTCTGCAGCCAGTCCATCGCGCGGTCGGGCAGCAGCCGTCGGGCCAGCACGGCAGGCCTGGCCATGAAGCCGATCGCGTAGCGCGTCCGGGGGCGTCCCGCGGTGACGGCGCGCTCGATGGCGCGGGCGACGACGTCCGGCTCGGAGGCCCAGCGAGCGATCTAGCCGTCCATGGCGGCGGCCATCGCCTGCACCCGTCCCGCGTAGGGCCCATCGCCGGACGCCGCCTGGGCGGTGTCCATCGCGATGCCGCCCCACTCCGTCCGGGTGCCTCCCGGCTCGATCACCACGACGTCGATGCCGAACGGCGCCAACTCGGTGCGGAGCGCGTCCGGCAGGCCCTCGACGGCGAACTTGGAGGCGTGGTACCAGCCGCCGAACGGGGTGGTGATCTTGCCGCCCATCGAGGTGACGTTGACGATCCTGCCGCCGCCCCGGACGCGCATCCCGGGAATCACCAGCTGGGTCATCCGGGCGAGCCCGAAGAGGTTGACCTCTATCTGCCGGCGCGCCTCGTCCATCGGCACGTCCTCGATCGCGCCGTAGGAGCCGTAGCCGGCGTTGTTGACGAGGACGTCGATCCGGCCGGTGTCGGCCAGCACCTGCTCCACGGCGGCCGTCATCGAGTCGTCCGCGGTGACGTCGAGGGGCAGGGGGCGGACGCCGTCGCCGCTGAGCTCGGCGAGGCGATCGAGCCGGCGGGCGGCACCGTAGACGACGAAACCCGCGCGGGCCAGGCGGCGGGCGGTGGCGGCTCCGATGCCCGACGAGGCTCCGGTGACCAATGCGACCCGGTCCATGAGATCTCCTAGTTTCTAACTGACTGGTTGGTTAGAAGTGAACCTCGTCGGACGGGCTTTGTCAACTATCCGGTTAGTTGATAGTTTGGCCGGGTGCTTCCCCGAGATGCCGAGGCGACCAGGGCGCGGCTGATCGCCGCCGCGACAGACGAGTTCGCGCGCTACGGGGTCGCCGGCGCCCGGGTGGACCGGATCGCCGAGCAGGCCCGCACCAACAAGGCGCAGATCTACCACTACTTCGGCAGCAAGGACGGACTGTTCAGCGCCGTCCTGGGTGCCTACGCGCGGCGCGCGGTCGAGTCGGAGTATTTCGACGCCGGCGACCTGCCGCGAACCGCGGCGGCCATCTTCGACGACTTCGAACGGCAGCCCGAGCTGGCCCGCCTGGTCACCTGGTACCGGCTGGAGGCGGGTGCCGTCCCGATGCCCGAGATGGCGGACGCCAACGCCGCCAAGATCGCGGCCATCGCACGGGCGCAGGCCGACGGGACAGCGACCTGCCGGCCGGCTTCGAGGTGATCTCCCGCGACCACACCGCGGCGCAGCGCCGGGGCTATGTGATCGATGCGGTGGCCCGGCTGGTCGCACCCGAGCGCCGGCCCTGACCCGAGGTCACTGCGGCAGCTGACCGGCCACCCGGTAGCGGGCGCAGACGAAGCCGGCGTTGCGGCCGGTCTCCACCAGTTCGAGGTCGTAGCGGCGCGGGAACAACGGGCGCCCCGCGCCGAGGGTGACCGGCGCGATCGACACGACGATCTCGTCGAGCAGCCCGGCGTCCGCGAACTGCCCGGCCAGGTCGCCGCCGCCGACCACCCAGACGTCGCGGCCGTCCGCCGCGGCGACCAGTTCGGGATGCAGCGCCGCCACGTCACCGTCGGCGAAGCGGATGTCCGCCCCGGCGACGGCGGGCTGCGGGCGTGAACTGAGCACCCAGCTGGGCAGCGTATAGGGCCAGTCGTGGTTGTCGATCACCCAGCGATATGTGGTCGAGCCCATCACCAGCACCCCGACGTCGGCGATGAACCGCTCGTAGTCGAAACCCGAGTCATCGGGTTCGGTCGCCTGCTTGAGCAGCCAGTCGAGGTTGTCCTGCTCGTCGGCCAGGAAGCCGTCCAGGGTCGTGGCGGTGTAGTAAACCGTCTTCATCGCTCACTCCTCCCCCCGGCTGGCGCGGAACCACAGGATGGGGTCGCCGCTGTCCACGTCGACGCCCGCCTCGGTCAGCATCGCGCGGACGAGCTGCCGCCGGTGGGCGGCGTAGGTCAGCACGTGGGCGACCACGCTGCTCATCACGAAGCTCTCCGGCGGGTCGCACAACGCGTCGATCAGCCGATCGTCCCAGCCTTCCCGCTGGTCGAGGTCGTGGATGAATCCGAGCCAGCGCGGGGTGAGCGCCTGATGGCGGGCGAGGAGGCCGGCGATGCCGCCGTCGGCGTGCCGGGGCACGTCGTCCGCGCCTTCGATCGCGGCCAGCCAGACCTCCTTGGTGTGGACGTGGTGGTCGAGCACCTCGCGGATGGACTCCTCCGGTCCCTCCCACGCGGTGACCGTTCCGCCGCACCGTCGCGGGGCGCGCAGCACCTCCTCGGGCAGCGTCTCGGCGATGCCGAGCAGCGCCTTGGTGTCGTCGAGATCGTGGGCAACCAGCTGGGACACCAGAGGGTTCATCGTCTGCTCCGTCGCTCGGACCCACAGCGAGGTGGGTGGGTGGAAGTGGATGCCGTTCGGCGCCGGCAGCCAGTGCCGTCCGGCCGGCGTGCTGGGCGGATGGCCGAACGCCCGTGAGTACGCCCGGCTGAAGCCCTCGACCGAGGCGTATCCGGCCGCCCAGGCCGCGTCCGTGACCGCCATGCCCTCGCGCAGGTGCCAGGCGGCGCGTTCCAGTATCACCCGGCGGCGCATCGCCATCGGCGACTCGCCGGAGCCCCGGGAGACCAGCCGGCCGAAGTGGAACGGCGAGGCGAACGCGTCGCCGGCCATCTCGGAGACCGAGGTGTTGTCCTCGGCGAGGACGGCGTCGAGCAGTTCGCGCAGTCGGTCGCGGGAGGTTGTGGTCACCTTGCCAGTGTGCGGCCTCGAGTCGGACGGCGCTTGACCGATCCTGCGCAGTCGACCACCGGCCTTCTCGGTGGAACGGAGGGGTCAGTGAAGGGGGGACCGGGGCGGTCAGACCTCGAGGCCGGGGTAGAGCGGGTTGGCGCCCAGCAGCTCGGCGGACGCCGCCTTGGTCGCCGCTGCGACCCCCTCGGTGAGGCTGTACTTGGCCTTGCCGGGGGTGCCGGCCGCGGTGGGGGTGGCGGTGGTGTTGGCCAGCACGTTCACGATCAGCTCGGCGACCCGGTCGAACTCGGACGACCCGAAGCCCCGCGAAGTGAGCGCCGGGGTGCCGATCCGGACGCCGGTGGTGTACCAGGCGCCGTTCGGATCGTTCGGCACCGCGTTGCGGTTGGTGACGATGCCGGACTCCAGCAGGGCGGACTCGGCCTGCCGTCCGGTGATGCCGAACGAGCGGGTGTCGATCAGCACCAGGTGGTTGTCGGTGCCGCCGGTGACCAGGGTGGCGCCGCGCTTCAGCAGCCCCTCGGCCAGCACCTGGGCGTTGTCGGCGACCTTCTGGGCGTAGTCGCGGAAGGCGTCCGTGCGGGCCTCGGCGAAGGCGATCGCCTTGGCCGCCATGATGTGCGACAGCGGTCCGCCGAGCACCATCGGGCAGCCGCGGTCGACGCTGGGCGCGTACTCGGGCGTGGCCAGCACGAAGCCGCCGCGCGGTCCGCGCAGCGACTTGTGGGTGGTGGAGGCGACCACATGCGCGTACGGCACCGGGTTCTCGACGCCGGTGAACACCTTGCCGGCGACCAGGCCGGCGAAGTGCGCCATGTCGACGAACAGGGTGGCGCCCACCTCGTCGGCGATCTCGCGCATCTTCGCGAAGTCGACGCGGCGCGGGTAGGCGGAGTAGCCGGCGACCAGGATCAGCGGCTCGAACTCCCGGGCGTCGGCGAGCAGCTTGTCGTAGTCGATCAGCTGGGTGTCGGGATGCGTTCCGTAGGAGCGCTGGTGGAACATCTTGCCCGAGATGTTGGGCCGGAAGCCGTGGGTCAGGTGGCCGCCGACGTCGAGGCTCATGCCCATCACCCGCTGCTCGGCGAACGAGCGGCGCAGGGTCTCCCAGTCGTCCTCGGCGAGCTCGTTGACGTTCTTGGCGCCCAGCCGCTCCAGCGCCGGCGACTCCACCCGGTGCGCCAGGATCGACCAGTAGGCGACCAGGTTGGCGTCGATGCCCGAGTGCGGCTGCACGTAGGCGTACTCGGCGCCGAACAGCTCGCGGGCGTGCTCGGCGGCCACCGACTCGACGGTGTCGACGTTCTGGCAGCCCGCGTAGAAGCGGTGTCCGACGGTGCCCTCGGCGTACTTGTCCGAGAACCAGCTGCCCATCGTCATCAGCACAGGCAGCGACGCGTAGTTCTCGCTGGCGATCAGCTTCAGCGACGCCCGCTGGTCGGCCAACTCGGCGCGGGTGGCGGCCGCGATCCGCGGCTCCACCGATTCGATGACGGACAGGACGTTGCGGTAGACGTCGGACGCGGTGGCTCCGAGATCACTCACCGAGGGGCTCCTTCGTGGTGTGGCTGCGAGAGTCACTCTAGGGCCTGGCCCGCCGGGTGCCGGACGCCGGTAGAGTCCCCGGGATGCAGCCGGACGCCGCCGAGACCGTCGCCGTGCTGGCCGGCACCGCCGAACCGCGTTGTGGCGCGACGGTGGTGATCGGCATCGACGGCCCGAGCGGTTCCGGCAAGACCACGCTCGCTGAAGCCGTCCGGGGACGCCTCGACTGCCCGGTGCTGCACATGGACGACCTGTTCCCCGGCTGGGACGGCCTCGCCGAGGCGTCCGGACTGCTCGCCGACCAGGTGCTGCGTCCGCTCGCTGCGGGGACACCCGCCGGCTACCGCCGCTGGGACTGGGACGCCTCGCGCTGGGCCGAGCGGGTCGAGGTGCCGCCGACCCCGCTGCTGATCGTCGAGGGCTGCGCCAGCACCGTCCGGCCGGCAGGCGATTTCGTTGCCGTGCGGGTCTGGGTGGAGGCGGCCCGGGACGTCCGGATGGCCCGGGGGATCGAGCGCGACGGGGAGATGTTCAGGCCGCACTGGGAGCGCTGGGCGGCTCAGGAACGGGAACTCTTCACCGAAGACCGCACCCGGGAACGTGCCGACCTGGTCGTCCGCACGTAGCCGGTGCTCCGGCATTCCGGGCCAGGCCCCCGGGATGCGCGTGCGTGTCGGTGCTGGCGGCAGGCGATCCCGGCATTCGCCGGGCTGACGAGGCGCCGGGCTGACGAGGCGCAGGGATGACGAGGTGCAGGGATGACGCCGCGTGGGCTGACGACGAGGTTCTCCTCAGCGGGACGGTTCGCCGGGGCGGGTGAAGTCCTCGACCGGCCGGCCCAGCCACTGCGCCATCGCCAGCACCCCGTCGGCCTCGAAACGGCCGGGCCGGCGGGTGCGGCGCAGGGTGCCCTCGGCCACCCCGGTCTGCTCGGCCAGCTGCCGCCAGCTCAGGCCGCGGCGGGTCCGCTCGGCGTCCAGCGCCGCGTGCAGCGCCGGCGGATCGAACCGTCGCGAAGGCATGACCACGGACGCCTCCCGCGGCTCAGACCGACGGCCCGGGAACCGACGACCGCTTGCCGTGGCGTCCCCGCCACCAGGCGACGGCGATGATGCCGACCAGCATCGCCAGCGAGACGTACCACAGCACGTTGCCGTAGGCGTTGATCAGTTCCACGGCCGGCTCGCCGATCGACCAGCCAAGGTAGATGTACAACGCCGAACTCAGCAGCGAGGCGACGAAGCTGACGCCGAGGAACTTCTTGATCCCGGTGCCGGCCGCGCCCAGCGCGGCGTACACCACCGCCGCCGGGATCGGGATCGGCAGGTAGGTGACGAAGATCGCCCAGGTCTCGTACTTCTGGGTGAGTGCGATCGCCCGTTCGTTGCGCCGCCGGGCGCGCTCCGAGCGCCCGGACCACACCTCGATCAGCCCGTGGCCCCAGAGCTTTCCGGCCCACCAGTAGATCCAGTCGAATTTCATCGCGGCCAGGCTGCCGAGGACGCCGACCATCGGCCACCAGGGGTCGCCCACCGATCCCAGTGCCCCGGTCATCACCAGCCCGGTCCGGTAGCCGAGCGAGCCCAGCAGGTGCGGCGCCAGGCCCAGCATCACCGGTCGCAGCGGCAGCAGGATCAGCCCGTACAGGGAGGCCAGGCCCATCCAGCTCAGGCAGGCGATGTCGGAGCGTGTGGGCTTGTGCTTCCAGGGCAGCCCGGGCTCCTCCCACCACTCGCGGGTCGGCTCGCCGCCCTCGTCGGGGGCGGGCTGCGGCTGGTCCGGGCTGGTCACGTTCAGGCAGCCTACCCGGGCCGTCCGAGTGGTTCGGGTCGGGTCCCGACCACCCGTCGCCGGATCCGGTTGAGAAACTCTCCAAAACGTTTGAGTACCGCCGCATTCCGTGCGACGATGGCGCGAGCCGCACAGCAGCGGCGTTACTTCCACTACGGATCGTCGGGCACGTACCTGCCCGTGGAAAGGAATGTTGGCATGGCCACAGTTAGTTTCAAGGACGCCTGTCGCGTCTACCCCGGAGCCGATCATCCCGCGGTTGACAAGCTCAACCTCGAGATCGGCGACGGCGAGTTCATGGTTCTGGTCGGTCCCTCGGGTTGTGGCAAGTCCACCTCGCTGCGCATGCTGGCCGGCCTCGAAGAGGTGAACTCGGGCGCCATCTGGATCGGCGACCGCAACGTCACCGACCTGCCGCCCAAGGATCGCGACATCGCGATGGTGTTCCAGAACTACGCGCTGTACCCGCACATGACCGTCGGCGACAACATGGGCTTCGCCCTGAAGATGGCCGGCGTGCCCAAGGCCGAGCGTGACGCCCGGGTGATGGAGGCGGCCCACCTGCTGGGTCTGGAGACCTTCCTCAACCGCAAGCCGAAGGCGCTCTCCGGCGGCCAGCGGCAGCGCGTCGCGATGGGCCGCGCGATCGTCCGCTCGCCCCAGGTGTTCCTGATGGACGAGCCGCTGTCGAACCTGGACGCCAAGCTGCGGGTGTCCACCCGCACCCAGATCGCCGCCCTGCAGACCCGGCTCGGCGTCACCACCGTCTACGTGACCCACGACCAGGTCGAGGCCATGACGATGGGCGACCGGGTGGCCGTGATGAAGGACGGCATCCTGCAGCAGTGCGACAGCCCGCTGACCCTCTACGACCGCCCGAACAACATCTTCGTCGCCGGCTTCATCGGCTCGCCCGCGATGAACCTGATCAGCGGCAAGGTCAACGAGAACGGCGTCCAGGTCGGCGACTGGACCGTCCCGGTGCCGCGCGAGACCCTGGCCAAGGCCAAGGGCGAGGACACCCTGACGATCGGCATCCGTCCCGAGGACTTCGACCTCGGCGACCACGGCATCGCCATCGAGGTGGCGGTGGTCGAGGAGCTGGGCGCCGACGCCTTCACCTACGGCATCCTGGCCGGCCTGCCCGACGACGACAAGCTGTCCGCGCAGCAGATCGTCGCCCGGCTCAGCGGCCGGACGCCTCCGCAGCGGGGCGCCACCGTCCGGTTCATCGCCGGCGAGGGCCACACCCTGCATGTGTTCAGCAACAAGACCGGCGAGCGGATCTCCGGCTGACGGTGCTGTCGCGATGCCCCGGGCCCCGGTCCGGGGCATCGTCGCGTTCCGGCCCGCCTCCGCGGGTGTGTCCATGGCCGCCACTGCGCCCGGGCGGGCTGTCGGTGTCGGCTGGCAGAATGTCGCCATGCCACGCATCCTGTCGGCCAAGCCGGACTCCAGGCTGATCCCGCTGCCCTGGGAGCTGCCGCTCGCGGAGTGGCCGACCGATCACCTGGTGGCCCTGCCGCGCGGCATCTCCCGCCATGTGGTGCGGTTCATCAAGGTCGGCAGCGACGTCTACGCGGCCAAGGAGGTCATCGAGTCGGCGGCCGTCCACGAATACCGGATGCTGCAGGAGCTGACCCGCGAGGACACCCCGGCCGTCGAACCGCTGGCGGTGATCACCGGACGCCGCGACGCGGCCGGCGAGCGGTTGATGCCGGTGCTGATCACCCGGCACCTGGACTTCTCACTTCCCTATCGCGCGCTGTTCTCCCAGGGCGTCCGGCCCGACACCGTGAACCGGCTGCTCGACGCCATGGTGGTGCTGCTGGCCAGGCTGCACCTGATCGGCTTCCTCTGGCTCGACGTGTCGCTGTCCAACATTCTGTTCCGGCGCGATGCCGGCGAGTTCGCCGCCTACCTGGTCGACGCCGAGACCGCAGAACTGCACGAGACCCTGAGCGACGGGCAGCGCGAGCACGACCTGCAGATCGCCACCACCAACCTGTTCGGCGAGTTCAGCGACCTGGAGGCCGGCCAACTGCTCGACGAGTCGCTCGACCCGCTCATCCTGGTCGAGACCATCACCTCCCGCTACCGCGAGCTGTGGGCCGAACTGACCGGGGTGGAGGAGTTCGCCGGCACCGAACTCGACCGCATCGAGAGCCGGGTGCGCCGACTCAACGCGCTCGGCTTCGACGTCGCTGAGCTCGACATCACCACCTCGCCGGACGGATCCCGGGTGACCATCCAGCCCAAGGTGGTGGACGCCGGTCACCACACCCGGCGGCTGCTGCGGCTGACCGGGCTCGACGTGGAGGAGAACCAGGCCCGCCGGCTGCTCAACGACCTGGACACCTTCCGGTTCCGCACCAACCAGCAGTCCGTCGACGAGGCGCTGGTGGCCCACCAGTGGCTCACCCAGTCCTTCGAGCCGGTCACCCAGGCGGTGCCGCCGCACCTGCGCGGCAAGCGCGACGCGGCCCAGATCTTCCACGAGGTGCTCGACTACCGCTGGTACGCCTCACAGCGCGAGCATCGCGACGTGCCGCTGATCGACGCCGCCTGGGGCTACATCCGCGACGTCCTGGAGGGCCTGCCCGACGAGGCGATGGACAGCCGCCCGCTGGCCGAGGGGGCCCGTCAGCTGGCCAACCCGTTCGATCCGTCGCAGGGCTTCATGGACGACGAGGGCGAGATGCCCGAGGATCCGTGGGAGGCTGCGGCCGAGGAAGACCCGGAGCCGACCGGGTTGCTCGACATCACCGCGCTGCGGCGGCGGCTGAGCTGAACGGCGCGGCCCCGATAGGATCGGCCGGTGAGTTTCCACCTGTACGACAGCGCCCGCCGCGAGATCGTCGAGTTCCAGCCGCTGGAGCCGGGTCAGGTGTCGATCTACCTGTGCGGGCCGACCGTGCAGTCCGCGCCGCATCTGGGGCACATGCGCAGCCGGGTGAACTTCGACGTGCTGCGGCGCTGGCTGGAGCGCTCCGGCCACGACGTGACGCTGGTGGTCAACGTGACCGACATCGACGACAAGATCCTGGCCAAGGCCGCCGACGCCGGGCGTCCCTGGTGGGCGCACGCCTACCTGTTCGAGGCGGCGTTTCGCGACGCGTTCGAGGCGCTCGGCGTCCGGCCACCGACGTATGAGCCGCGGGCGACCGGGCACATCCCCGAGATGATCGAGCTGATCGAGGCGGTGATCGAACGCGGCCACGCCTACCCGGCCGCCGACGACTCCGGCGACGTCTACTTCGACGTGCACTCCTGGCCCGAGTACGGCGCGCTCACCGGACAGCGGGTGACCGACATGGCGCCCGCCGAGGACGCCGACCCGCGTGGCAAGCGCGACCCGCGCGACTTCGCCCTGTGGAAGAGCCACAAGCCGGGCGAGCCGGTGACCGCGTCCTGGCCCAGCCCGTGGGGGCGGGGGCGTCCGGGCTGGCACATCGAGTGCTCGGCGATGGCCGGCAAGTACCTGGGCGGCACCTTCGACATCCACGGCGGCGGGCTCGACCTGCGCTTCCCGCACCACGAGAACGAGCTGGCCCAGTCCCGGGCCGGTGGACGCGGATTCGCCCGGTACTGGATGCACAACGCCTGGGTGACCATGGCCGGCGAGAAGATGTCCAAGTCGCTGGGCAACACCGCCGACGTCTTCGCCGCGGTGGCGAAGCACGGCGGCCGGGCCGTCCGACTGTGGCTGGCCGGGCCGCACTACCGCTCGGCGATCGAGCTCAGCGAGGCCTCGCTGGCCGAGGCCGCCGCCCAGTTGGCCCGGATCGACAGCTTCCTGGAGCGTTCGGCGGCATCGGCCCTGCCGTCCGCGGCGGGGTTGCCGGCCGACTTCGTGGCCGCGATGGACGACGACCTCGGCACCCCGGCCGCACTGGCCGTGCTGTTCCGCGTGGTCAGGGACGGCAACGTGGCGCTGGACGCCGGCGACGCCGAGGCCGCGGCGCGGGCCCGGTCCGCGGTGCTGCTGATGCTGGGGGTGTTCGGCCTGGACCCCGACGCACCCGAATGGGCGGACGCCGCGGCGGCCGGGGACGACCTGAAACCCGTGGTGGACGGCCTGGTCGGCGCGCTGCTGGAACAGCGTGCCCAGGCCCGGGCCCGCAAGGACTGGCCGGCGGCCGACGCCGTCCGTGACACCCTGAAGAGACTGGGCTTGAAGGTGGAGGACACCCCCGCCGGCCCGCGCTGGAGCTTGGAGAACTGATGCCCGGAAACTCCGCCCGCAAGGGGGCCGTCCGCAAACGCGGCAAGGGCATCGGCAGCGGCAACACCGCCGGCTCGGGTGGACGCGTCCGCCGCGGCCTGGAGGGCAAGGGCCCGACCCCGAAGGCCGAGGATCGGCCGTATCACAAGGCCTATCGCAAGCGCGGGCCGAACGAGCCGGGCAAGTCCCAGGCCGCCGCCGGTAGGAGCGGGGGCGCCACCGCCGCACGGACCCGGACCGCGACCCGGTCGGGCGACGACTGGGTGATCGGGCGCAACCCGGTGCTCGAGGCGTTGCAGGCCGGGCTGCCGGTCAGGCGCGCCTATGTGGCCGACGGGGTGGAGCGGGACGACCGGCTTCGCGACATCCTGCGCTACGCCGCCGATCACGGCATCGCCCTGCTGCAGGCGACCCGCTCGGAGCTGGACCGGCTGACCCACGGCGCCGCCCACCAGGGCGTGGCGCTGCAACTGCCGCCGTATGAGTACCTGCATCCGGACGACCTACTGGCGCAGGCTCTGGATGCGCCCGACCCCGCCCTGGTGGTCGCCTGCGACTCGATCACCGACCCCCGCAACCTGGGCGCGATCATCCGTTCGGCCGGCGCCTTCGGAGCGGCCGGGGTGATCATCCCCGAACGCCGCTCGGCCCAGATGACGGCGGCCGCCTGGAAGACCTCGGCGGGGGCCGCGGCCCGGGTGCCGGTGGCCCGGGCGACCAATCTGAACCGGACCCTGCGGCAGTTCGCCGATGCCGGTTTCGTGGTGGCCGGGCTGGCCGGCGAGGCCGAGCTGGACGTCGCCGGCATCCCCGGCGTGGACGGCCCGGTGCTCCTGGTCGTCGGCTCCGAGGGGGAGGGGCTGGCCCGCCTGGTGCGGGAGAACTGCGACGTCCTGGTCTCCATCCCGATCAGCTCCGAGGTGGAGTCGCTGAACGCGTCCGTGGCGGCGAGCATCGCGCTCTATGAGGTCACCCGCTGCCGCGGCTGACCTCATGCTGGGCGGATCGGAGCCCGCAAGCGGTCTTCGCTCCTTGACATTTCAGTCACCCGCTGCCGCGGCTGATCTCATGCTGGGCGGATCGGAGCCCGCAAGCGGTCTTCGCTCCTTGACATTTCAGTCACCCGCTGCCGCGGCTGACCTCATGCTGGGCGGATCGGAGCTGAAGCTCCCGCAGGCCGTCCCCCACTCGTCCGGCATGGCACCGATCTCGCCATCGGCGTTCGCTGTCGGGTTCGGTGGCTGCTTTCGTGCTATTTCATGAAAGCAGTCACCGAAGGTGACACCGGTCACCTATGGCGAGATCGGTGCGCGTGGGTGGCAGACGGTCGGCAAGCCTCGACCGGCCGCACCGCCTGGCGCTCCACAGGGCTCGACCCCTTGTCGGCGGCCCCTGCGGGCTGACTCCGGCGGACGGCTCAGCCGCAGATGGACGTCACCGGACCGTGCCAGAGCAGAGGCTGCGGGGTGCCGGTGCAGATCAGGCTGGTGGCGCGGACGCCCTGCGGCGCCACCGCCTGGTAGCCGTAGATCCGTGAGGACGCCCCGAGCAGCTGCTCCAGCGGACTGGCGGCGGCGCGCTTGGCGACCCGGGCGGTGGTGGCATCCAGGCCCATCAGCTGCACGGTGTCGCGGAACGCCTCGTCGGGACCGAGCTGGGCGTCGATCAGCTTCTTGGCGATCGCCGTCCTGCCGTCGTAGATGTAGGCACCGAGGTCGTCCTTGATGGTGGCGGCCGGGA
>JBGALC010000054.1:0-23551 GCA_044224095.1 Micropruina sp.
CGTCGTAGCTGATCTCGCCGGGGAAGCGGCCCAGGATCGAGTCGTACTTCAGCAGGTGGGCCAGCGTCTTGTTGTCGGTCAGGTCGTTGACGCCGACGACCTCGATGTCGGCTCCGGACGCCGTCAGCGCGCGGAAGAAGTTGCGGCCGATCCGACCGAAACCGTTGATACCAACCTTCACCGTCATGTGATGGTTCCCCTTCGTTGAGTGTTTGCCCGCTCTCTCAGGCACAGGCAAGGGTGGACGGCCACCACACTACAGAAAAAGGACCCCAGCGGTAGGTGGAACGGCAAACCCCGTATCGGAGGCTGAACACAGGCTGTGGATCGGGGCTTCGGAGCTCCACCGCTCAGTCGCCGTCCTCGAGCATCTCGCGGGACAGATTCGCCTCGGTGCCGGGAATTCCGAGTTCGGTGGCGCGTTTGTCGGCGGTGGCCAGCAGCCGGCGGATCCGACCGGCCACGGCGTCCTTGGTGAGCGGCGGCTGGTGCAGCTGGCCGAGCTCCTCCAGCGAGGCCTGCTTGTTCTCGAGGCGGAGCAGCCCGGCGACCCTGAGGTGCTCCGGGATCTCGTCGCCGAGGATCTCCAGGGCGCGCTCCACCCGCGCCCCGGCGGCCACCGCGGCCCGCGCCGAGCGGCGCAGGTTGGCGTCGTCGAAGTTGGCCAGCCGGTTCGCCGAGGCCCGCACCTCGCGGCGGATCCGGCGCTCCTCCCAGGCCAGCAGGGACTGGTGGGCGCCCAGCCGGGTGAGCATCGCGGCGATGGCGTCGCCGTCGCGGATCACCACCCGGTCGACGCCGCGCACCTCGCGCGCCTTGGCGGCGATGCCGAGCCGGCGGGCGGCACCGACCAGCGCCAGCGCCGCCTCGGAGCCGGGGCAGGTGATCTCCATGGCCATCGACCGGCCGGGCTCGGTCAGCGAGCCGTGGGCCAGGAAGGCACCGCGCCAGCCGGCCACCGAGACGTCCAGGCCGCCGCTGACGATGGCGGCCGGCAGTCCGCGCACGGGGCGTCCGCGGTTGTCGATCAGGCCGGTCTGCCGGGCCAGCGACTCACCGTCGCGGATCAGCCGGACGATGTAGCGGGTGCCGCGGCGCAGGCCGGACGAGGTGACCACCACGAACTCGGAGTTGAACCCGAACAGCTCGGCGATCGCCGTCCGCAGCCGGCGTGCGGCGCCGCCGGTGTCGAGCTCGGCCTCGACCACGATGCGTCCCCCGGCCAGGTGCAGCCCGCCGGCGAAGCGCAGCGTGGCCGCCACCTCGGCCCGGCGGCAGGCGGGCTTGGTCACCGGCACGGTGGCCAGTTCAGCCTTGACCTGCTGCGTCATCGCCATGGGTTCGTCCTTCGGGTCGGGGGTGTCACGGTGCGGATGGTCACTACTGCATCAGTCCGGCGTAGACGGCGGCCAGCCGATGGGGGTCATGGCGGGGGGAGCCGTCGCGCATCCGGATATTCTCCACCACCAGGCGGGCGCCCAGCGAACGCGCGAATCTCTCCAGCGGTGGATCGTCGGCGGCGAAACTGGGATCGACCACCACCACGTCGAGCCGCAGCCGCGGGCAGTGGTCGGCCAGCACCTCCAGGTGCCGGGACGCGGGGAAGCCGTCGGTCTCGTCGGCCGGCACCAGGTTCATGGTGAGGATGCGCTGCGCCCGGGTCGACATGATCGCGTCGGCCAGTTCGGGCACCAGCAGGTGCGGGATCACCGAGGTGAACCAGGAGCCGGGCCCGAGCACGACGTGGTCGGCCTGCAGCACGCTCGCCACCGACTCGGCGCGGGCCGGCGGATCGGGCGGGAGCAGCCGCACGGCCCGGACGTTGCCGCCGGTCTTGGCGACCGTGGCCTGGCCGCGCAGCACCGAGAACTCGTCGGGCTCGGCCGGGTCGGCCCCCATCACGTCGGCCTCGATGGTCAGCGGCACGGCCGCCATCGGCAGCACCCGGCCCTGGGTCCGCAGCAGTGCTCCGACCATGTCGAGGCCGGCGACCGGGTCGTCGAGGCGCTGCCACAGCCCGGCGATCAGCAGGTTGCCGATCGCGTGACCAGCCAGCGGGCCGTCGCCGCCGAACCGGGACTGCAACACGTCGGCCCAGGTGCGGCCGACCTCGTCGTCGGCGCAGAGCGCGGCCAGCGCCATCCGCAGGTCACCGGGCGGCAGCACGTCGAACTCCGCCCGCAGCCGGCCCGACGATCCGCCGTCGTCGGCCACCGTGACCACCGCGGTCAGGTTCGGGGTCACGTACCGCAGGGCGCTCAGCGCCGCGGACAGGCCGTGCCCGCCGCCGAACGCGACCACCGCGGGGACGTGTCGCCGCCGGCTCATTCTTTGCCCAGGTCTCGGTGGATGACCTGGCTCGCCACGCCGCGCTCACGCAGCCTGCGGGCCAGTTCGACGGACATCGCCGTGCTGCGGTGCTTGCCGCCGGTGCAGCCCACGGCCACCGTCGCCAGCCGCTTCCCCTCGCGCAGGTACCCGGGCTTGATCAGGGCGAGCAGGTCGGTGACGTGATCGAGGAACTCGGTGGCGCCGTCCTGGCCGAGCACGTACCCGGACACCGCCTGGGAGAGCCCGGTCTGCGGCCGCAGGTCGGGGACCCAGTGCGGGTTGGGCAGGAACCGCACGTCGAAGACCATGTCGGCGTCGATCGGGATGCCGTTCTTGAAGCCGAACGACATCACCGTGAACAGGATGTCGACGTCCTCGTCGGAGCCCAGCGCGTGGGCCACCCGGTCGGACAGCTGATGCACGTTGAGGTTGGAGGTGTCGATGACCACATCGGCAGAGGCCCGCAGGCTGGCAAGCATCCGCCGCTCCTTGCCTGCGCCGTCGAGCAGCCCGCCCTCCCCCTGCAGCGGCAGCGGACGCCGCACCGACTCCTGGCGCCGGACGATCGCGGCGTCGTCGGCGTCCAGGAACAGCACCTGCGGCACCACGCCGGCCCGCCCCAGGGCGTCGAAGACGGAAGGGATCTGCTGGAACGCCGACCGGGTGCGGACGTCGAGCCCGACAGCGACCTTCGCGAAGTCCCGCTCCTTGGCGATCTGGACCAGCCCGGGCAGGAGCTGCGGCGGCAGGTTGTCGACCACGTACCAACCCAGGTCTTCGAGGGTGTGGCACGCCGTGCGCCGGCCGGCGCCGGACATGCCGGTGACGATCACGAACCGGAGCGTGGAGGCGGGTGAGGTCATGGGGGACATTATCCTCGATCCGCCGCTGGCGCCGCAGCGGGCGGCGCCAGATGGGTGCAATGGCAAGACGGCCGTGCGAGGGCGCACCGGGACGCCCGGCGAGGATGGCCGTTGCACCCCGCGGCCGGGGCCGCGCGATGTTCGCCGATCGCCGGCTGGAGGGTCACGATGCCCCGTCCAGCACCTCGCCGGTGGTGAGGTTGATCGCCTCGGGCACCGGCTCGGCGAGCGCCTCGACGATCGCGGCCGCGATCCGGGGGCCGACTCCGGGCACCATGGCCAGCTCGTCGGCGGTCGCCGCGCGCAGCTTCTTCAGCGAGCCGAAGTGCTTCAGCAGCGTCCTGCGGCGCACCTCGCCCAGGCCGGGGACGGCGTCGAGCACCGACTCGACCATGGACGCGCTGCGGCGTCCCCGGTGGTGGGTGATGGCGAACCGGTGGGCCTCGTCGCGCACCCGCTGCAGCAGATACAGCCCCTCGCTGGTCCGGGGCAGGATGAGCGGGAACTCCTCGGCCGGCACCCACACCTCCTCGAGCCGCTTGGCCAGCCCGATCACGGCGACGTCGTCGATGCCGAGCTCGGCCAGCGCCCGGACGGCCGCCGCCACCTGGGGTGCGCCGCCGTCCACCACCACCAGTCCGGGCGCGTACGCGAATTTGCGGGCCGCGCCGCTGGTCGGGTCGACCAGCAGCGGGCCCTCCTCCGACGGCGCGGCCTGCTCGTCGAGGTAGCGCCGGAACCGCCGGGTAATCACCTCGTGGATCGCGGCCACGTCGTTGGAGCCCTCGATGCCGCGGATCACGAACCGGCGGTAGTCGCTCTTGCGGGCCAGGCCGTCCTCGAACACCACCATGGACGCCACGATCTCGGTGCCCTGCAGGTGCGAGACGTCGTAGCACTCGATGCGCAGCGGAACGGTGGGCAGGGCGAGCGCCTCCTGGATCTCCTCCAGGGCCCGGTTTCGGGTCGACAGATCGCTGGCCCGCCGGGTCTTGTGCAGCGCCAGCGCCTCGGCGGCGTTGCGGGCGACCGTCTCCATCAGCGTCTTCTTGTCGCCGCGCCGCGGCGTCCGGACGACCACCCGGGAGCCGCGGGACTCGGTCAGCAGCTCGGCGATCAGGCCGGCGGTGGACGGCACCTCGGGCACCAGGATCTCGGGCGGCACCTCGGTGCCGTCGACATCGGCGTACAGCTGCAGCAGGAAGGTCTCGATGAGTCCGGCGGTCTCGGTGTCGTCGGTGCGGTCGGCCACCCAGGCCCGCTGGCCGCGGACCCGGCCGTCACGGACGTGGAAGATCTGCACCGCCACCTCGAGCGGATCCTCGGCCAGCGCGATCACGTCGGCGTCGGTGCCGTCGCCGAGCACGATCGCGTTCGAGTCGGTGGCCTGGCGCAGCGCGTGCAGCTGGTCGCGCAGCACGGCGGCCTTCTCGAACTCCAGGTTGCCGGACGCCTCGCGCATCTGCCGCTCGAGCCGGCGCAACAACTCGTTGGTCCGGCCGGCCAGGAAGTCGCAGACGTCCTGGGCCAGCGCCCGGTGCTCGTCCGGCCCGATCCGGCCCACGCAGGGGGCGGCACACTTGCCGATGTAGCCGAGCAGGCAGGGGCGTCCGGACGCCGCCGCCGAGCGGAACACGCCGTTGGTGCAGGACCGCATCGGGAAGGCCCGGAGCAGCGGGTCGAGGGTCTCCCGGATCGCCCAGGCATGGGCGTAGGGACCGAAGTAGCGGGTGCCCTTGCGCTTCTTGCCGCGACCGACGAAGACCCGCGGGAACTCCTCCGACCAGGTCACCGCCATCCACGGATAGGACTTGTCGTCGCGGTACTTCACGTTGAACCGCGGGTCGTGCTGCTTGATCCAGGTGTACTCCAGCTGCAGCGCCTCGAGCTCGTTGCGGACCACCGTCCACTCCACGCCCGCCGCGGTGCGGACCATGGTGCGGGTGCGGAAGTGCAGCAGCGCCGGATCGGCGAAATAGGAGGTCAGCCGCTGCCGCAGGTTGACCGCCTTGCCGACGTAGATCACCCGGCCGGCGGCGTCGCTGAACCGGTAGACGCCCGGCTGGGTGGGAATGGTGCCGGTCGCCGGGCGGTAGCTCTCCGGATCAGCCATGGCGGCCAGCATAGGTCGCAGCACCGACAGGATCGGGCCCGGTCCGGGCTCCCTCAGAACGCCGGCAGGCCGGGGGCGGCCGGGTTCGGGCGGACCCTCACCCACGGCCGGCGACGCAGCACGTAGCGGGGCGCCGCCGCGCCCGCCGCCGACCCGGTCTGGACGGCGTCGAAGGTGCCCTCGGTGGACACGTCGTCCGCCACGTCGTACTCGGTGTCGTCGGCGGCGTCGTCGTCGAAGGCGGTGGCGTGGGCGATCCGCAGCGTCGCCGGGTCGCTCTCGCGTCCGTCGAGCCGGTCCAGCTTGACCAGCAGGCGCGCGATATCGATGTCGGCATCCGACACCAGCAGCTTGCGGTCGCTCATCGCGCACCTCCCTGCGACGATTCTACGTTCGGCCCCGGGGTGATTCCAGGGGGTGCCGCGAGGCTCGGCGGCGGCGTCCCGGGGGCCTGGACGACAAGCGACACCCGCTGCGCCTGGGCGGCGACGGAGGCGTGAGCCGAGCGCAGCGAGGTGTGGACGAAGGCCCGGACCCGCGGGTCGGTGGCCCAGAATTGCTCCATCTCGAGCAGATGCGCGACGCCCAGGCGGCGGACCGCCTCGTCCTCGCTGACCAGCCACTCCGACGCCTGGTGCGCGTTCCTCCACTGCTGCTCCAGTGCCGCCGCCTCCCGGTTCCCGGCGCGGGCCTCCCGTGCCCGGAACCAGCCGACGGCCAGCGTCGCAACGGACCCGACCAGCGCGCCGAGCGCGGTGCAGATGGCGGCGATGACGACGGGTTCCATGGCCGCCGACCCTACTGGACTCCTCCGGCGGCCGGGTGCGGCCGGCGGCCACGCTCACATCGGCGCGTCGCCGACGTAGACCGCGTAGACGGCGTCCGCGGCCGCCCCGGCCACCTCGGGATCGGCGCCGTCGGCGGCGTGGGCGAGAGCCCACCGGTCGGCGGCCAGCCGGTTGAAACGGCGGCCCTCGGGGCCCAGCTGCCAGGCCATCGGGTCGTCCGGACGCTGCTCGGGTGCGGTCAGGTGCAGGCTGAGGCCGAGCAGGGCGCCGTCCCAGCCGAGTCCGGTCGCGCCGGGGCCGAACCGGTTCCAGAGCTCCTCCGGCACGGCGTCGACCGGTGCCACGTGTTCGAGTTCCAGACGGGTCGAGTCGGCGTCCTCGGCGTGCAGCCGGACGGTGAGCCAGGTGACCCCGCCGCCGAACTCCCAGGTCACCCGGAACCGGGCGGACGCCTCGGCCGGCGGTTCGCATTCCAGCACCGTGCCGCCGGCGTTGCCCTGCAGCTGGTAGCGGCCGCCCAGCACCAGGTCGCCCTCGACCGGCATGAACCAGCGGGCGATCCGCGGTGCCGTGGTGACCGCCTCCCAGACGTCAGCGAGCGGGGACGGGTAGCGCTGCGCGAGCGTCTGCACCCGCACCGGCACGCCGTCCCGCTCGGTGCTGCTGACCGCGCGGTCCACGCCGTCGATCTGGCTGTCGATGTCCATCAGTTCTCCTTGGTCGTCAGGGTGTCGTCGGTGGTGGCACGGGTCGTCCGCTCGTCGGTACCGGACGCCCCGCTCCGCTCGGCGGCCAGGCGACGCTGCCGTCGTCCGCGCGCCAGTTCGGTGCCGAGGGCGGCCAGCGGCGGCTCCCAGAACCGCCGGAAGGCGGCCAGCCAGGCGTCCGCCTCGGCCAGCGGCGCCGGCTCGAGGGCGTACAAGCGCCGCGTCCCCTGTGGCCGCACCCGGGCGAACCCGGCGTCGCGGAGCACCCTCAGATGCTGGGAGACCGCCGGCTGGGAGATCCCGAAGTCGGCCTGGACGACGCGTCCGATGTCGCCGGCGGACGCCTCGCCCGCCGACAGCAGCTCGACGATCCGGCGCCGCACCGGGTCACCGAGGATGTCGAGCGCGTGCATGGCCCAATAGTTGCGTGACAACTTATATAAGTCAAGCCTGAAATATCAGCTCGCCTTGCGGCGCCGCCGCGCCGGCACCGGCGCCGGGACCTCGACCAGTGGCTCGGGCAGCTCGGCCACCGCCACCTCGTGCCCGCGCAGCACCTCGCGCAGGAACTCGCCGGTGTGGGACGCCGAGGTGGCAGCGATCTGCTCGGGCGTGCCCTCGGCGATCACCAGGCCGCCCCGCGAACCGCCCTCGGGACCCATGTCGATCACCCAGTCGGCGGTCTTGATCACGTCGAGGTTGTGCTCGATCACCACCACCGTGTTGCCGGCGTCGACCAGCCGGCCCAGCACGCCCAGCAGCTTGCGGATGTCCTCGAAGTGCAGGCCGGTGGTGGGCTCGTCGAGCACGTACACCGTCCGCCCGGTGGACCGCTTCTGCAGCTCGCTGGCCAGCTTGACCCGCTGCGCCTCGCCGCCTGACAGCGTGGTGGCCGGCTGACCGAGCCGCACATAGCCCAGGCCTACGTCGACCAGGGTGCGCAGGTGCCGGGCGATCGCCGGGATGGCGGCGAAGAACTCCACCGCCTCCTCGATCGGCATGTCGAGCACCTCGGCGATGGTCTTGCCCTTGTAGTGCACCTCGAGCGTCTCCCGGTTGTACCGGGCGCCGTGACACACCTCGCAGGGCACGTAGACGTCGGGCAGGAAGTTCATCTCGATCTTGATGGTGCCGTCGCCGGAGCAGTTCTCGCAGCGCCCGCCCTTGACGTTGAACGAGAACCGGCCGGGCTGGTAGCCGCGCACCTTCGCCTCGGGCGTCTCCGCGAACAGCTTGCGGATGTTGTCGAAGACGCCGGTATAGGTGGCCGGGTTGGACCGCGGCGTCCGGCCGATCGGCGACTGGTCGACGTGGATGGCCTTGTCGATGTGCTCGATGCCGGTGATCGACCGGTGCCGGCCGGGCACCGTGCGGGCGCTGTAGAGGTGCTTGGCCAACGCCCGGTAGAGGATGCCGTTGACCAGCGACGACTTGCCCGAGCCGGACACCCCGGTGACCGCGATGAACTGACCGAGCGGGAAGGACACCGTCACGTCGCGCAGGTTGTTCTCCCGCGCACCCTGCACGGTGATCGCCCGGCCGGTGCGGGGCCGCCGGCTGGCCGGCATCGGGATGCTGCGCCGCCCCGACAGGTAGGCACCGGTCAGCGAATCGGGGCTGGCGAGCAGTTCGCTCACCGTGCCGGAGACCACCACGTGCCCGCCGTGCTCGCCGGCCCCCGGGCCGATGTCGACCGCCCAGTCGGCGGTGCGGATGGTGTCCTCGTCGTGCTCGACCACGATCAGCGTGTTGCCCAGGTTGCGCAGCCGCACCAGCGTGTCGATCAGCCGGCGGTTGTCGCGCTGGTGCAGGCCGATGGACGGCTCGTCGAGCACGTAGAGCACGCCGACCAGCCCGGAGCCGATCTGGGTGGCCAGCCGGATCCGCTGCGCCTCGCCGCCGGACAGGCTGCCCGCCGACCGCGACAGGGTCAGGTAGTCGAGGCCGACGTCGAGCAGGAACCGGAGCCGCTCGTTGATCTCCTTGACCACCCGCTCGGCGATCTGTGCCTCTCGCTCGGTCAGCTCCAGGGAGCCCATGAAGCGAGCCACCTCGTCGATCGACATGCCCGCCACCTGGGCGATGTTGCGGCCGCTGACCGTGACCGCCAGCGAGGACGGCTTGAGCCGCGCCCCCTTGCAGGTCGGGCAGGGCACCTCGCGCATGTAGCCGGCGAACCGCTCGCGGGAGTTCTCGGACTCGGCCTCGTTGTAGCGCCGCTTGATGTACGGCACGGCGCCCTCGAACTTGGCCCGGAAGGAGTGTTCGCGGCCGTGCCGCGACCGGGTGTGCACCTGAATGGTTCCCTTCACCCCGTGCAGGATCAGGGTGCGGACCCGTTCGGGCAGCGTGCTCCACGGGGCGTCGAGCGAGAACTTGTGGGTTTCGGCCAGCGCCTTGAACAGGGTCTGGAAGTAACCGGACACATACACCGACGTCCAGCACGAGACGGCACCGTCGGCCAGGCTCTTGCCGGTGTCGGGGACGATCAGCTCGACGTCGACCTCGCTGGTGGTGCCCAGCCCGGAGCAGGCCGGGCAGGCGCCCCACGGGCCGTTGAAGGAGAACTGGCGGGGTTCGAGCTCCTCGATGGCGATGTCGTGCTCGTTGGGGCAGGCCAGCCTCTCGGAGTAGCGCCGTTCGCGATCGGGTGCGTCGGCCGGCCGGTCGACGAAGTCGATGGCGATCACTCCCCCGGCCAGGCCGAGCGCGGTCTCCACGGAGTCGGTCAGCCGTTGCTTGGCGGACGCCTTCACCGCCAGCCGGTCGACGACCACGTCGACGTTGTGCTTCTTCTGCTTGTCGAGCGTCGGCGGATCGGTGAGCTGGTGCAGTTCGCCGTCGACCCGGACCCGGCTCAGCCCCTGCGTGGCCAGCTGCCGGAACAGATCCTGGTACTCGCCCTTGCGGCCCCGGACCACCGGCGCCAGCACCTGGAACCGGGTGCCCTCGGGCAGGCCGAGCAGCCGGTCGACGATCTGCTGCGGGCTCTGCCGGGCGATCGGCTCGCCGCAGACCGGGCAGTGCGGACGCCCGGCGCGGGCGAACAGCAGCCGCAGGTAGTCGTAGATCTCGGTGATGGTGCCGACCGTGGAGCGTGGGTTGCGGCTGGTCGACTTCTGGTCGATGGAGACCGCCGGCGACAGGCCTTCGATGAAGTCGACGTCGGGCTTGTCCATCTGGCCGAGGAACTGCCGGGCATAGGCCGACAGCGACTCGACATAGCGCCGCTGGCCCTCGGCGAAGATGGTGTCGAAGGCCAGCGACGACTTGCCTGAGCCGGACAACCCGGTGAAGACGATCATCGCGTCGCGCGGCAGGTCGAGGTTCACGTTGCGCAGATTGTGCTCGCGCGCACCCCGGACGATCAGCCGTTCATTCACGGCGATCATGCTAGACGCCCGTTCCGACAGTTCTCGCAGCGGGCCGCTGCGCACCGGTCCCACCCCACCCCGTAGGGTGGCAGCCATGACCGAGCAGACGTTCACGGCGCCGCTGGAGACGTTGCGCAAGCGCATCCAGGAGGCCACGCAACGTCTGCTCGGCGACACCATCGGGATCTCCGACGACGACTGGAACCGGCCCAGCCGGCTGCCCGGCTGGTCCCGGGCGAACGTGTCCAGTCACCTGTCGGCCAATGCGGACGCCCTGGCCGAACTGATCGGCGAGGCGGTCGAGGGACGGCCCGGCGGGTTCTACGCCGACGAGGAGACGCGCGCCGAGGGTGTCGAGCGCGGCTCCGGCATGACCGGGCTCGAGTTGCAGATCTGCCTGGACACCTCCGCCGGCCGGCTGGAGCGGGCGATGGACGCGGTCGACGACTGGTCGGCGCCGGTGGAGCTGCTGGGCCGGCAGCTGAGCCTGGCCCAGTTGCCGATGGCCCGGCTGTCGGAGGTGCTGGTGCATCATCTCGACCTGGACTGCGGCTTCGACGTCGGACGGCTCGATCCGGCGTCCGCACGCTGGCTGCTGCAGTGGACCGCCTTCCGCTACGCCGACGCCGCCGACCTGCCCGCGTTGCGCCTGGAGAGCACCTCGGGCCTGACTGCCGAACTGGGAACGGACGGCGAGCGGCGGACCCTGACCGGCAGCGACGCCGCGCTGTGGGGCTGGCTGATGGGCCGGACCTCCGCCGCCGGTGTCGAGGGCGCGGACGGACTAGCCCCGGGCCTGCGCTCATGACGCCGGCCACGCCGATCGGAGCCGGACTGCGGCTGGTGAAGCGGTCGGTCGGGCCGATGGACAACAACGCCTACCTGCTGATCCACGGCTCGGACGCCCTGCTGATCGACGCCGCCGACGAGGCCGACGTGCTGCTGGCGGAACTGGCCGGCCTGGAGCTGGTGGGCGTGGTCACCACCCACCGGCACGCCGACCACCTGCGGGCGCTGGCGGCGGTGGTCGCCGCGACCGGCGCTCCCGCCTACGCCGGGCGTCCGGACGCCGCCGCGATCACCGCGACCACCCGGGTCGCCTGCCGGCAGGTGTGGGACGGCGACGTGATCGCCCTCGGCGGCGTCCGGCTCGCGGTGATCGGCCTGGTCGGCCACACCCCCGGCTCGATCGCCCTGGCGCACACCCCGTCCGACGCCGTGGACCGGCTGTTCACCGGCGACAGCCTGTTCCCGGGCGGGGTGGGCAGGACCCGCGGCGGTGCGGACTTCGACAGCCTGCTCCGCGACGTGACGACCAAGCTGTTCGACCGCTTCGGCGATGACACCATGGTGCACCCGGGTCACGGCGCCGACACCACGCTGGGCGCGGAACGCCCGCAGCTGCCCGAGTGGCGCGCCCGCCGGTGGTGAGCGGACCACCGGCCGGGGACTACCGGGGCGGCTGCAGGTAGGCCGCCTCCTTGCGCAGGTCGCGGCGCGACTTGATCAGGCTGGCCACCGTGGTCACCGTCAGGGTGGCGATGATCACGGTCAGCGACAGCCAGATCGGGACGTCGACATTGATCCCCCAGGCATCGTCCAGGTGGTACTCGTGCAGCG
Source organism: Micropruina sp. (assembly GCA_044224095.1). Taxonomy (GTDB): domain Bacteria; phylum Actinomycetota; class Actinomycetes; order Propionibacteriales; family Propionibacteriaceae; genus Micropruina. The sequence continues at coordinate 11,797 of JBGALC010000054.1, forward strand.
CGTGCAGGACCAGCTTCACCCCGATGAAGGCCAGGATGAACGACAACCCGACGGAGAGGTAGACCAGCCGCTGCAGCAGCCCCCCGATCAGGAAGTAGAGCTGGCGCAGGCCCATCAACGCGAACACGTTCGCGGTGAACACCAGGAAGGGCTCCTGGGTGAGGCCGTAGATCGCCGGGATCGAATCCAGCGCGAAGAGCAGGTCGGTGCTGCCCAGCGCGATGATCACGAACAGCATCGGGGTGATCAGCCGCTTGCCGTTCTCGACGACGGTGAGCCGGGTGCCGTGGTACTCGTCGGTGGACGGGAACTTCCGCTTCACCCACCGCATGGCGAAGTTCTCGGTCTTCTCGTCGTCGTCCTCGGGGTTCAGGTAGTCCATGAACAGCTTCCAGGCCGTCCAGATCAGGAAGGCGCCGAAGACGAAGAAGATCCACGAGAACCGCTCGATCGCGGCGGCGCCCAGCGCGATGAAGATCGCCCGGAAGATGAGCGCCAGCACGATGCCCACCATCAGCGCGTACTGCTGGTACTTCCGCGGCACCCGCAGGTTGCTCATGATGATCACGAAGATGAACAGGTTGTCGATGCTCAGGCTGTACTCGGTCAGCCAGCCGGCGAAGAACTCGCCGGCGTACCGCGGACCGGACACCCCCCAGACGCCGAGGCCGAACGCGACCGCCAGCGCGACGTAGACACTGATCGCGATGGTGCATTCCCGCATCGACGGCTCGTGGGGCCTGCGGCCGATGATGATCAGGTCGAAGGCCAGGATCGCTGCGGTGACCGCGAGGGTGATCAGCCAAGCGGTGGGGGTGACGTGCAAGGGAGGCCCTCCTCAGGCTCGTACCTCGGAGGTCTCCTGCCACTGTCGCCGGCCGAGGTGCCGGGCCGGGTGGTCCGGCCGTGGTGACGACATCCTCGCAAGGGAGTACTCCGGCGAAGATCGTCCCACCCTGTGGAAGCCCCCGCCAGACACCTCGCCGGGCGCTATCTCGTGGCGGCCAGGGTCTGCCTGATCATCTTCTTCAGGTCGGCGATCTCGTCGCGCAGCCGGGCGGCCAGCTCGAACTGCAGCTCGGCGGCCGCGCCGTGCATCTGCCCGGTGAGCTCCTGCACCAGGCCGGCCAGCTCGCTGGCCGGCATTCCGTCGGTGTTGCGCGCCTCATGCTTGCCCAGCGGCACCGGCGAGACCGGACGCCGCCCGCCGGCCCGGGTCATCAGCCCGGCGGTGTCGGCGTCCTCGCGGGCCAGCATGTCGGTGATGTCGGCGATCTTCTTCCGCAGCGGCTGCGGATCGACGCCGTTGGCGAGGTTGTAGGCAACCTGCTTGGCTCGCCGGCGGTTGGTCTCGTCGATCGCCGCCGCCATCGACGCCGTGATCGAGTCGGCGTACATGTGCACCTGGCCGTTGACGTTGCGGGCGGCCCGGCCGATGGTCTGGATCAGCGACCGTTCGGAGCGCAGGAAGCCCTCCTTGTCGGCGTCCAGGATGGCGACCAGGCTGACCTCGGGCAGGTCGAGGCCCTCGCGCAGCAGGTTGATGCCGACCAGCACGTCGTACTCGCCGAGCCGCAGCTCACGGAGCAGCTCGATCCGCTTCAGCGTGTCGACCTCGGAGTGCAGGTACCGGGTGCGGATGCCGTTCTCCATCAGGTAGTCGGTGAGGTCCTCGGACATCTTCTTGGTCAGGGTGGTGACCAGCACCCGCTCGTCGCGGTCGGCACGCAGCCGGATCTCGCCGATCAGGTCGTCGATCTGGCCCTTGGTCGGCTTCAGCACCACCTCGGGGTCGACCAGCCCGGTCGGCCGGATCAGCAGCTCGACCGGCGGGCCCGAGCGGGCCATCTCGTACGGGCCGGGGGTGGCCGACAGGTAGACGGTCTGGCCGATCCGGTCGCTGAACTCCTCGAAGGTGAGCGGCCGGTTGTCCAGCGCGCTGGGCAGCCGGAAGCCGTGCTCGACCAGGGTGCGCTTGCGGGACGCGTCGCCCTCGTACATGCCGCCGATCTGCGGCACGGTGACGTGCGACTCGTCGACGACCAGCACGAAGTCGGCCGGGAAGTAGTCGATCAGGCAGTTCGGAGCACTGCCCTGGGTGCGGCCGTCGATGTGCCGGGAGTAGTTCTCGATGCCCGAACAGGTGCCGATCTGGCGCATCATCTCGATGTCGTAGCCGGTGCGCATCCGCAGCCGCTGTGCCTCCAGCAGCTTGTGTTCGCCCTCGAGCTCGGCCAGCCGGACCTCCAGCTCGGACTCGATGCCGGTGATCGCCCGCTCCATCCGCTCGGGGCCCGCGACGTAATGGGACGCCGGGAACACCGCCACCTCGGTGTCGACCGACAGCACCTGCCCGGTCAGCGGGTGCAGCGTGGAGAGCGCCTCGATCTCGTCGCCGAAGAACTCCACCCGGACGGCGTTCTCCTCGTACATCGGGAAGATCTCGATGGTGTCGCCGCGGACCCGGAAGGTGCCCCGGGTGCCGGCCAGGTCGTTGCGGGCGTACTGGATGTCGACCAGGGCCCGGAGCAGGGTGTCGCGATCGCGTTCCTCGCCGACCCGCAGCCGGACCATCCGGTCGACGTACTCCTGCGGGGTGCCGAGACCGTAGATCGCCGACACCGTCGCGACGACGATCACGTCGCGCCTGGTCAACAGCGAGCTGGTGGCCGAGTGCCGCAGCCGCTCGACCTCCTCGTTGAGCGAGGAGTCCTTCTCGATGTAGGTGTCGGTCTGCGGGACGTACGCCTCGGGTTGGTAGTAGTCGTAGTAGGAGACGAAGTACTCCACGGCGTTGTCGGGGAAGAAGGTGCGCAGCTCGTTGGCGAACTGGGCCGCCAGGGTCTTGTTCGGCTGCATCACCAGCATCGGACGCTGCAACCGCTCGGCCAGCCAGGCCACCGTGGCGGTCTTGCCGGTGCCGGTGGCACCGAGCACCACCACGTCGCTCTCACCGGCGGTGATCCGGTGCTCCAGTGCGTCGATCGCGGCGGGCTGATCGCCGGCGGGGACGAAGTCGGCCTGGACCCGGAACGGGGCCACCCGGCGCTGCAGATCGGTTGTCGGACGCATGATGATCAGCGTAGGCGCCCCCGCCGACGGTTTCGGAGCACGACCGCGCCCCCTCCCGACGGGCTGGCGAGACTCTCCGGGTCTGGGCGATCTCGACATCGTCGTCCGATGGTCGGACGCCTTGCCGATTTCGTGTAACGACCCGAAACCCGCGAGCTTTCCCGCCATCGGCGAGCGATCTCGACATCGCGGCACCGGGCGCGAGAGGGCGGCGGCAGCGGCAGGCGGACGCAGCGAGACACGACAGCGTGCGGCGAGTCCTCGAGGAACTCGCCGCACGCTGTGCAATCAGGCCTTCAACTGGCTGCTCAGCAGCGAGTTGGTCATCGCCAGGTAGTCCTCCTGCACCGACGCCACCGTCACGCCGGACGGCACGATCAGGGTGGACATCACCGCCAGCCCGTCGTCCCGCACCGAGATGATCGACACGTAGGACAGCTTGGCCGAGCCCTGGGAGGTGGCCCTGGTGCCCGACCAGCTGCCGATGCCCACCGACAGCCGGTCGTTCTTGACGTCCATGGTGGCGGGCTCCTTGGTGCTCACCCCCGACATGTTCGCCGTGATCTGCTTCATGTACGCGGCCACCACATCCTTGCCGCTCACCTGGCCCTCGACCCGGAACGCCTGGGTGGCCAGCAGCGCCTTGCCGTTGCTCAGCTCGGTGTAGTTCTTGAGCTCGTTGCGGCTGGTCTGCTGCCAACCGTCGGCAGGCACCACCGACACCCCGAGACCGACCTCGGCCGCACCGGCCGGGGTGTTGTTCGTCGACGTGGACGGGCTCGGCTGCGGGCTGGGATCGGTGGACGTGCTGGGGGTCGGCGTCGGCGTCGGCGGCGTGGTCTGGGTGGACACCGTCGGCGTGACGGTCGGGGTGGGCCCGCCGCCGTTGGAGCCGAACAGCGACATCAACAGCCAGCCGGCCAGCGCGACCGCCGCGAGCCCGGCGACCACGATGCCGATCACCATGCCGTTGCTCTTCGGCTTGGCGGGCTGGGGCGGGAAGCCCCCGCCCCCGCCGGGATAGCCGGCGCCGGGCCGTCCGCCGAACGGAGCCTGTCCGCCGGCCGGCGGGTACTGACCGGCCGGGCGGTAGCCGCCCTGCTGCGGGTTCGGCTGCCCGCCCTGCGGGTACGGCTGCCCGCCCTGGGGGAACTGGCCGCCGCCCTGCTGCGGATACGGCTGGCCGCCCTGCGGGAACTGCTGACCGCCCTGCGGGTACTGCTGGCCGCCCTGCTGCGGGTACTGCGGTCCTCGCGGGTAGGGCTGACCACCCTGCGGCGGATACTGCTGCCCGCCGCCCTGCGGGTACGGCTGCCCGCCACCCTGCTGGGGCTGCTGCGGTCCACCCTGGCCCGGGAACTGGTTCTGGCTCATGCCTGGGCCTCCGTGTTCTCGACATGGGTGTGCGGCACCTTGCCCGCCGCCCGGACGCTCACGCCGCAGTTGGAGCAGAACAGCGCCCCCGGCAGCAACGGCATCTCGCAGGAGGGGCAGAATTCCAGGCCGGGGCCGGCGTCGCGGGCCCGGGCGGTCGACTCCAGCGCGGCCTCCATCAGGCCACGGTGCAGAGCCGTCCGGATCCGCAGCACCAGCACGGCCAGGATCGCCAACCCCCACAGGATCGACAGCACCAGGCTGAGCACCGGGCTGCCCAGGAAGCCGAGCAGGTACAGGCCGCCGGCGAACAGGATGTTCGCGCCGACCGCCTCGGCCACGCCCCGGTAGTACCGCGGGCTGAAGCCGTCGTAGCCGGCGCCCAGCCCGGAGAACTCGGCGCAGGCGATGCCGGTCGCGGTGCCCATCAGCAGCGGCTTGACGAACCCCTCCAGCACCAGCAGCGAGATCCAGGTCGGGGCGTCCGACACGCCGGCGTAGCCGCCGGTGATCAGCGGCCAGTGCTTGACCAGGGTGTCGGCGGTGGCGAAGGCGACGCCGGAGATCACCCCGAAGGTGAGGCCGTCCATCAGGTCGTCGAACTCGGGACGGGCGGCCAGCACGATCGGACCGATCTGCCGGATGACTTCGCCGATCACCGGGGCCAGGACGGCGGCGATCAGGAAGCCGGTGAACGACGGGGCCAGGCCCGCGTCGTCCCAGGACGCGGCCGGGCTGAGCGGCCCGCGCAGGGTGAGCCACAGCCAGGTCCAGGCCCCGCCCAGCACGGCGGTGAGCACGAAGGCCAGCCCGGTGACCAGCAGGGGTTCGTCCTCCCACAGGTTCACGTCGTAGAGGTAGACGATGTAGACGATCGGCATGGCGAAGGCGGCGATCAGCACCGCGACCGGCAGCGCGCCGGTGGCCGCCACGATCACCGTGAGCAGCAGCGCGAAGCCGAGGGCGAATTGGTAGGTCATGGGCCGCACGGCTGCGCCGCGCGGCATGATGGTCGACACGAGCCTGAGGGACACCACGGATTCGTTCGGCTTGGCGGCGAAGGACGCCCTGCGGGCGCCGTCGTCGGTGTGGGCGTCCAGCCCGCACACCTGACAGTAGTGAGCCGCCTCCGGCACGTCCGCATGGCAACGAGTGCACTGCACGACTGAGCTTTCCTTCCGGTCGGTTTCGCGGCCCAGCGGGAGCCGCGTCGGGTCAGTCTCTCAACACATAGGGCCGGGACGGCGTGCGGCGATACAGCTTTTTGGCAACATTTCATCACCGACCCGAAATCGCCTGGCGGCCGGACGGCCGGTCGCCCCGGCTGGTGAACCCCCTGGTCAGCCCAGCTGCTCCAGGAAGTCGCGGCGCATCCGGTCGATCTCCTGGCGCCGGGCCGCCGGGGTGCCGGACGGCACCTGCGCGATCACCGCGAGGGCGTCCCGCTGATCCTCGGGTTCGATCACGACGTGCACGGTCGTGTCCACCCGGACGCCGTCGCCGCGCACGCCCGACGCCTCGATGCTGGCCGTCTCGACCGAGCCGGAACTCGTGCTGGTGGCACCCGTCCGGCGCTTGCCGAGGCCGCCGGTGTGCCGGTTCAACAGCCGCTGCGCCTCCTCGGCCGCGGTCGCGTCGCCGCCCGCCGAGTAGGCGCGAAAGATGACCGTGACCTCACCCTGGACCAGCACCACCTGGAGGTCGGTGGCGCCGTCCACCGTCCAGCCGTCCGGCCACGAGACGGTGTAGTCCCCGAGTTCGGTGCCGTTCTCGGGCTCGGGCGGCTCGGGATCCTCCGAGGCCACACCCCCGGGGTCGCCGTTCGGGGCGTCGGTCATGCTCCTGGCCACCACCGAGACGGCGACCAGCGCCAGTGCGCCGCCACCGATCATCAGCAGCACGCTGCGCCGATCCTGTCCCGGCGGGGGCGGCGAGGGCGGTCCCGGCACCGCCGGCCTCGGCGCCACCGCGGACGTCCCGGCCGGGCCGGCGCCTTCGGTGGAACGCACATCGGCGTCCCAGGCCGGCGGGTAGTTCTCGAAGGTCGGGGGCGGCGTGCTCACCAGGCCAGGGTGCCACGCGAGCGGCATCGGCGACGGTAGGCGTCGCCCATGGAGCGGCTGTTCGGCCCGCGGTCCCACCCGTCGCCACCGGTTGTCGAGCGGAGCGCGGCGTCTCGAAGGCCCCCAGGACGGGTCAGCGGCTCGCCAGCCGCCGCCAGAGTGCCTCCGTCGCGGTCCGCAGCTCGGCCGGGGTCCCGTTGTTGTCGATCACCTCGTCGGCGACCCTCCGGCGCTCGTCCCGGCCGGCCTGGGCGGCGATCCTTGCCAGCGCCTGTTCCCGGGTCAGCCCGTTGCGGGCCATCAGCCGCGCCAACTGGGTGGCCGGGTCGAGGTCGACGACGACCACCACGTCGAACGAGTCGTGCTGGCCGGTCTCCACCAGCAGCGGAATGACCTGGACGACGATGCTGCCCCGCGGCGCGGCCCGGGTCAGTTCGACCGCCCGGGCCCGGACGGCGGGATGCACGATCGCCTCCAGGTCGCGCCGGGCGTCCGGATCGGCGAAGACGAGGGCGCCGAGCGCGGCCCGGTCCAGCTCGGGCGGTTCGCCGGCCGACCCGGGCCGCAGGACGCCGGTGCCGAAGCGCCGGACGACCGCCTCCAGGCCGGGGGTGCCGGGCGCGACCACCTCCCGGGCCAGCAGGTCGGCGTCGATCACCACCGCTCCCAGTTCGGCCAGGGCGTCGGCAACCGCCGACTTGCCGGACGCGATGCCGCCGGTCAGTCCGACCAGCAGCAGGTCGGGACGCTCGTCGCTCACCGGGCTGTGCCGTGGCGCCGGGCGAGGGCTCGCGGAGTCACTCCGCCAGCATGCCCGGCCGGCGCGTCAGGCGTCCATCGCGGCCGGGAACGCCGACCGGCCCGGCTCCCACCAGGGGAACCGGGCCGGTCGGGCGAGCCGGACTCAGCGGTTGCCGGTGAGCCGGTCGCGCAGTGCCTGCAGCGCCTCGTCCGAGGCGAGCGAGCCCTCGGCCTGGGTGGTGGGTGCACCACCGGCCGAGTAGGCGGCCGTGCTGGCCTCGGCCACGGCGGCCTCGACCCCGGCGGCCTCGGCGTCCTTGACCTGCTGCTTGTGCGCCTCCCAGCGGGCCTGGGCCTCGGCGTACTGCCGCTCCCACGCCGCCTGCTGCTCCTCGTAGCCGGGCTTCCACTCCTGGGTCTCCGGATCGAAGCCCTCGGGGTAGATGTAGTTGCCCTGGTCGTCGTAGGACGCGCTCATGCCGTACAGCGCCGGGTCGAAGTCGTCGGCGTGCATGTCGACGCCCTCGTTGGCCTGCTTGAGCGAGAGCGAGATCCGGCGACGCTCCAGGTCGATGTCGATGATCTTGACCATCACCTCGTCGTTGACGCTGACGACCTGCTCGGGGATCTCCACGTGACGCTCGGCCAGCTCGGAGACGTGCACCAGGCCCTCGATGCCCTCTTCCACCCGGACGAACGCACCGAACGGCACCAGCTTGGTGACCTTGCCCGGCACGATCTGGCCGATCTGGTGGGTCCGGGCGAAGGTCTGCCACGGGTCCTCCTGGGTCGCCTTCAGCGACAGCGAGACGCGCTCGCGGTCCATGTCGACGTCGAGCACCTCGACGGTGACCTCGTCACCGACGGTGACCACCTCGGAGGGATGGTCGATGTGCTTCCAGGACAGCTCGGAGACGTGCACCAGGCCGTCCACCCCGCCGAGATCGACGAAGGCGCCGAAGTTGACGATCGAGGAGACGACACCCTTACGGATCTGGCCCTTGGCGAGCTGGTTGAGGAAGGTGTGCCGCACCTCGGACTGGGTCTGCTCCAGCCACGCCCGGCGGGACAGCACCACGTTGTTGCGGTTCTTGTCCAGCTCGATGATCTTGGCCTCGAGCTCCATCCCGACGTAGGGCTGCAGGTCGCGCACCCGGCGCATCTCCACCAGCGAGGCGGGCAGGAAGCCGCGCAGGCCGATGTCGATGATCAGGCCGCCCTTGACCACCTCGATCACCTTGCCGGTGACGACGCCGTCGGACTCCTTGACCTTCTCGATCGTGCCCCAGGCGCGCTCGTACTGAGCCCGCTTCTTGGACAGGATCAGCCGGCCCTCCTTGTCCTCCTTCTGCTGGACCAGAGCCTCGATCTCATCGCCGACGGCGACGACCTCGAACGGGTCGACGTCGTGCTTGATGGAGAGTTCCTTGGAGGGGATCACGCCTTCGGTCTTGTAACCGATGTCGAGCAGGACCTCGTCCCGATCGACCTTGACGACGGTTCCGGTGACGATATCGCCGTCATTGAAGTATTTGATGGTTGCATCCACCGCAGCCAGGAAGGCTTCGGGAGAACCCAGGTCGTCGATGGCGATCTGGGTAGCCTCGAGAGATGAGGTCATGTAGTAGGGCTCCGATTGAAATGTTGGACGTGGCGGGCGCGCCGCAACCCTGCTCCTGAGACTCGCTTCGCCGGGGACGCCCGAGAAATTCATCAATGGGGCTCGCGGGACCTGCTAGGTCTGAGGGCCCACAGGTTGCGATGCTGCACCAAAGTACCAAGCGCCCGCGAAGAGGGTCAATTTACCTCGGACCGGGACCGTGGTCCCCCGCACCCGTCAGGGAAGGGGGGACCGGTCCGGAAGGCGATCGGTCCGTCGTCCGGCGGGCGCCCCCGTGCGCCGCGAACGGCGGCCGTAGCGCAGGTACCAGAACAACATGAGTCCCGCGGTGACCAGGTTGAAGCCGTGCAGCGCCCACACCGGGCCGAACGGGACGCTCACCACGTACACCGTGTACAGCAGGTTGCCGGCGTTGGCCAGGAGCATGTTGGCGAAGCTGTAGGACGACAGGTCCCGGGTGCGCGCCGCCTTGAGCAGCATCGGCAGCTGGCCGAGCACGAAGATCGCCGTCGCGGCACTGCCGGCGTACAGGGCCAGGTCCTGCATGGACGAACTCCTCTCTCGAACGGACGGCGGGGTGGGATCGGCCGGGTCCGCGGCGGCTGCCCGCGGACCCGGCCGCGGCTCAGCGGCAGACGACGCCCTCGCAGGCGCCCTCCAGGTTCCCGCGAGCAGTGTTGCGGCCCCCGTCGAGGGTCCCCCGTGCCGCGCGGATGCCGAACCCGGCGTTGCCGTTGGCCAGGTTGCGGCTGAGCTTGCTGCCGGCCTCGTCCACGGCGATGCCGTCGCCGGCGTTGCCGACCGAACGGTTCTCCCTGACGGCGCCGCCCTCGACCGACACCAGTTCGACGCCGTGGTTGCCGTTGGCGCCGGTCGTGTTGCGGACCACCGCGGCGCCCTCGGTGCGGTCGAGGACGAGGCCGGTGCCGAGGTTGCCGACGATCAGGTTGCCCTCGTGCCGCGACTCGGCGCCGAACCGGTCGGCGATGCCGAACAGCCCGTTGCCGGCGATCCGGCTCCAGCGCACCGACGAGCGGTCGCCGAAGGTGATCGAGATGCCGCTGGAGCTGTTGCGGCCGGCGTCCACGCGGGTGACGTCGAGCCGGGAGGTGCGGCTCACGTTGAGGCCGTCGGCGTTGCCGGTGACGGCCAGCCGGTCGATGCGGACACCGTCCCCGCCGAGCACCTCGACGCCGAACTTGAATCCGCTGATCGTGCCGTTCCTGACCACGAGCGAGTGGTGTCCGGCCGTGTTGTTGATGCCGGCGCCCTTGCCGTTGCCGGTGATGGCGTGGCCGGCGAGGTCGATCGTGACGCCGGCGGCACCGACCACCAGGGCGGTGCCGGCGCAGCCGGTGAGGTCGGCGGTGAGCCGGATGTCGCGGGTGACCGTGGTGCCGCAGGTCAGCGTGGGAGCGGCTGCAGCGGACAGGGCCGGGAACGCCGTCCCGGTCGCGGCGAGTAGACCGAATGCCGCGATTGCGGCGCGCTTGGTGCGCTGTGAAGTGATCATGCGGAGAGCCTCGCCACGCACTCTGTCGGCTCCCTGTCGGGCCCTGTCAGCGCGCGACAGCCGATGCCAGCGCGGTGCCAGCACGGCTCGGCAGGCTCGTCGGCATGAACACCACCACATTGCCGTCGCCGACGGCCACCACCATGACCGGCATCCCCGAGGCGATGCTGGAGTCCTTCCGCGGCCGCGCCGCCGCCCTCGACCGCGCGAACGCCTATTTCGAGTCCGACCTGGCCGACCTGCGGTCGATCGGGTACCTGGCGGCCGCCGTCCCGGCCGAGTTCGGCGGCTGGGGCCTGGACCTGGCCCAGCTCGCCGCAAGCCAGCGCCGGCTGGCCCGCTACGCCCCGGCGACGGCGCTCGCCATGACCATGCACGGCTACTGGGTGGGCATCGCCCAACACCTGCACCAGCTGGGCGACGACTCGCTGCACTGGGTCTTCGACGCCGTCCTCGCCGGCGAGGTGATCGCGGCCGGCCACGCCGAGGCCGGCAACGACATGCCGGTGCTGCTGTCCACGGCGACCGCCACCCGGGTGGCCGGCGGCTACCTGATCAGCGGACGCAAGCAGTTCGGCTCCAACGGACCCGCGTGGCGCTGGCTCGGTGCGCACGCGATGGACGCGGCGGCGCCGGGCGGCCCCCGGGTCGTCCACGCGTTCATCGAGCGCACCAGCCCCGGCGTCCGGGTCGTGGAGACGTGGGACACCCTGGGGATGCGGCCGACACAGAGCCACGACACGGTTCTGGAGGAGGTCTTCGTGCCCGATGACCGCGTCGGCCGGGTGGTTCCGGCCGGTGACGGCAGCGACCCGTTCCTGGTCGGCATGACCATGTGGCCGCTGGCGCTGATGTCGGCCGTCTACCTCGGCATCGCCGACCGGGCCATGGAACTTGCCGTGGCGAGCGCGAAGAGCAAGAAGTCCATCGCGATTCCGCGCGGCGCCTACGCGTACAACCCGTTCGCCCAGCACCAGATCGCCGACATGTACCTGACGCTGGAGGCGGCCGGGGCGACCCTCGACACCTTCGTGGGCGACTGGGTGGCCGGCGCCCCGCACCAGGACGCCTGGGTGACGAAGGTGTACGCGCAGAAGTGGATCGCCGTCGAGGCGGCCAAGCGGGTCGTCGACATCGCGCTGGACGTGGCCGGCGGCGGCGCCTTCTTCACCGGCCACGAACTCGAGCGGCTCTACCGCGATGTCCGGGCCGGCGGCTTCCACCCCGGCAACGACGCCCTGGTCCACGAGGTCATCGGCAAGGCCGTGCTCGGCGTCCTGCACGAGCAACCGCGCTGGTGAACCCCATGTCCTCGCCGCGCATCCCGGCGGACGTGGACGCCCGGCCCTCGGCGCCCGCCGCCGAGGGCTG
>JBGALC010000002.1:0-112761 GCA_044224095.1 Micropruina sp.
CCTCGCCGCCCTGGGTCTGCAGCGTGACCAGCGAACGCAGGATCACCCCGGCGGTCGCCGACGAGACCCCGCCGAGCTGCTTCAGGTCCGCCTTGCCCTCCTCCGAGGTGAGGTAGCCGAGCACGGTGCGCAGGTCCTCCAGGTCGAGCAGCGGCAGCCCCTGGGTGTCGCAGTAGTGGAAGACCAGGCCGAGCGTCGACTCCTGGGTCTCGTTGAGCCCGAGCACCTTGCTGAGCAGGATCGGACCGAACGAGCTGATCGTGGCCCGCAGCGGGACGCCGGTGCCCTGTCCGCCGAGCGCATAGAACTCGACCGGGCAGCCGTGCGGCTGCCAGTCCTGGCCGATCGCGGAGGTCCGGGCCAGCAGCTTCTCCGACGACTTCCCCGGCAGCGCGATCCCGGAGAGGTCGCCCTTGATGTCGGCCGCGAACACCGACACGCCCGCCCGGGCGATCTGCTCGGCCATCAGCTGCAGCGTCTTGGTCTTGCCGGTTCCGGTCGCCCCAGCGACCAGGCCGTGCCGGTTCAGCATGGACAGCGAGATCCGCACTTTCGCGTCCGGCACCGGTGCGCCACCGTCCACCAGGACGCCGAGATCGATCGCCGGGGTGTCGAAGGTGTAGCCCTTGGTGATCGCGGCTACGTCGGGTGAGGTCGACATGACGTCACTGTAGGGGACGCCCGAGGGCGTGCACCCGGTTAGACTGCCCCCGTGATCTTCAAGCGTGTCGGCGAGGGCCGCCCCTACCCCGAGCACGGCTACGTGCAGCGGCAGTGGGCGGCCATTGCCCCGCAGCAGATCCGGCTCGACCAGCTGGTGACCACCAAGCGGACGCTCGATCTGGAGCAGTTGCTCGAGGAGGACTCCACCTTCTACGGCGACCTGTTCGCCCATGTCATCGGCTGGCGCGGCGACTACTACCTGGAGGACGGCCTGCACCGCGCGCTGCGTGCCGCGCTGCAGCAGCGGCAGACCATGCACGCCCGGGTTCTGGAACTCAAGTAACCTTGGGGGCGGACCGAGCAAGGAGTTGATGGGCGTGCGGCAGATCATCCGGATGATCAAGACACCGTTGACCCTGCTCGTGCTCTCCGCGATCGTCCTGTTCGGCGGCATCTGGGGCTATCAGAACGCCACCGCCCAGATTCCCCCGCCACCGCCGGTGCCGTGCGTGATGACGGAGGTCGGCGGCCAGTTGAAGCCCGACCACGTGACGCTGCGGGTGCTCAACGCCGGCCTGCGCGGCGGCCTGGCGAAGCGGGTGAGCAGCGCGATGCGCTCCTACCGTTTCAACATCCTGAAGGTCAACAACACCGATCAGCGGCTGACCAACACCGTGATCGTCGGCAACGCCGCGGATTCCCCCGAGGTCGTCCTGGTGGCCGGGTTCTTCAAGAACTCGACCCGGCAGGGAGACGGGCGGATCGATCATGTCGTCGACGTTCTGCTCGGCGACGACTATGCGGGCCGGGTGACCAATCCGAAGCTCACCCTTGCGGTGACCGGGCCGGTCTGCCTGCCGGTCCCGCCCGGTGTCTCGCCGACGCCGTCGGCACCGGCCACGTCCGTCTCGCCCAAGCCGTCGCCGACCAAGTCCTGATCACAGCTGCTCATCGCGCTGCTCCCGCCAGCGGGACAGCCGGCCACCGCGTCCGACCTGCTTGAACCGGGTCTCCACCTTGTAGCGGTGCCTGGACGGCACCACCACCAGCAGCTCGTCACCGGCCCGGATGACGTCGCGGGCGCCGGGAGCGAACGGCGTCCCGTCCCGGATGATCAGCGACACCACGGTGCTCGGCGGCAGCCGCAGCTCGAAGATGGTCACCCCGTGCAGCTGGGAGCCGGCCGGCACCTTGATCTGCATGAAGTCGGCCTGGATCTTGTCCAGCGGCGCCACCTCGACCTCGATGTCGACGGCGTCGTCACCGGTGGTCACGCCCAGCTTGCGGGCCACCCACTCCAGCGTCGGCGCCTGCAGCGTGGTGTAGACGACGACGAACACGAAGACCAGGTCGAACAGGTCGCGGGCCTGCGGCAGCGGGGACGCCAGCGGCACCGTCGCCATGATGATGGGCACCGCCCCGCGCAGGCCGGCCCAGGACAGGAACGCCTGCTCGCGCCACGGCACCCGGAACCACACCGAGCAGACCGCGACCGACAGCGGCCGGGCGATCACGGTGAGGAACAACCCGGCGGCCACGCCGACCACCAGCACCTGGGGCGAGAACCGTTCGGGATGCGCCAGCAGGCCGAGCATCACGAACAGGCCGATCTGGGCGACCCAGCCGACACCCTCCGCGAACGACCGGGTGGCGTTGCGGTGCGGCAGATCGGAGTTGCCCAGCACCATCGCGCAGATGTACACGGCGGCGAACCCGGACACGTGCAGGTAGGCGCCGGCGCCGTCCGCCAGCAGGGCCCAGCCCATCGCGCCCAGCGGGTAGAGGCCGGACGCCGGCAGCGCGATCGTCTTCAGCAGCCGGGAACCGAGCCAGCCGATGACCAGCCCGACCAGCAGGCCGCCGAGCAGCTCGATCGCGACCATGCCGAGGATCTCGGCGGGCCCCTCGGTGCTCTCACCCAGCGCCCAGGCGGTCGCGGCGGTCACCAGCAGCACGACGGGGGCGTCGTTCAGGCCCGACTCGGCCTCCAGCAGGGCGCGGATCCGGCCCGGGATCGGCACCCGGCGCAGCACCGAGAACACCGCGGCGGAGTCGGTCGGCGCCGTGATCGCGCCGAGCAGCAGCGAGGTCGCCAGGTCGAGGCCCAGCACGAAGTGGCCGAACAGGGTCATCGCGACGATCGAGGTGCCGACGCCGAGGGTGGCCAGCAGGCCGGCCAGCGTGAGCACCGAGCGGATCTCGCGCCACTTGGTGGTGAATCCGCCCTCGGCCAGGATCAGGACCAGCGCGGCGAAGCCCAGGTCATGCGCCATCGCGGCGTTGTCGAAGTCGACCCACAGACCCACCCCGACGCCGAGGAAGAGGAACAACAGCAGCGACGGCAGGCCCAGCCAGCTCGAGAGGCGGGCGGCACCCAGAGCGGCGAGCAGCACTGCGGCCCCGGCCAACAGCACCATGTCGAGGCTCAAGGGTCCACCCTTTCGTCAGGGCCAACTCTATTGAGCCGCGAGCCTCGCCCGGCCGCTGTCCGGGGCCGCGGCGGGCGGTTGCGCCGACCCGCGCGGTCCGCTAGCGGCTAGCCGAACAACTCCTTCGCCCGGGCGGCCTCGGCGACGGCGTCCAGGTCGCCGCCGATCTGCGCGGTGACGGCGGCCGCCACCGCGCCCTCGACCAGCGGCCCCGGGCAGTACCGGACGTCGTCGCCGTCGACCATCTCGAGCACCGACTCGACGGTCATGTCGGCCGAACCCAGGTCGGTGAGCAGCACGACCTGGTGGCCCGCCCCCCTCAGTTCCTCGACGGCGCTGTAGATGGCGTCGAACGAGGTGCCGATGCCCCCGTCGTCGGTGCCGCCGGCGGCCCGGAACTGCACGTCCTTGGCCATCTGGCCGGCCAGCTCCACCACGCCTTCGGCGAGCCTGGCGGAGTGGGAGACGATCACGAATGCGATGGTCATCGGGGCTCCCGCTCAGCTCGCCGCTTCGGCGGCGTCCGCTGCAGCGGCCAGCAGGTAGGCGGTCGAGGTGGCGCCCGGGTCCTGATGTCCGACGGAGCGCTCGCCCAGATAGGACGCCCGGCCCTTGGTGGCCTGCATCGGAATGGTGTCCTCCGCCCCCTTGGCCGCCCCGTCGGCGGCCGCCCGGAGCGCCTCGGCCGGGCTCTTGCCCTCCTCGGCCGCGGACTGCGCCGCCGCGATCGCCGGCGTCCAGGCGTCCACCATCGTCTTCTCGCCGGTGGTCGCCTTGCCGCGGGCCACGATGCCCTCCAGCGCGGCCGCGCAGAGCGCGGCCACCGCAGCGGCGTCCACCTCGCCCTCCGCGGCCTTGGCGGCGCGCATGAAGGCGGTGCCGTAGAGCGGGCCGGCGGCCCCGCCGACCTTCGACATCAGGGTCTGGGCGACCAGCTTGAACACCCCGGCGACGTCGTCGGGCGGGTTGTCGTCGAGCCGCTGGGCCACGAAGGTGAAGCCGCGGGCCATGTTCTCGCCGTGATCGCCGTCCCCGATGGCGCGATCGAGGTCGATCAGCTCCATCCGGTGCTCGGTCATCAGTGCCGAGGACCGGCGCATCCAGTCCTTGGCCCACTCCACGTCCAGATTCGTCATTCAGACACCTCTCCTGAGTGCGACGGTGTTGACCGGTGCGTCCCACAGCGCGGTGAGTTCGTCATCGAGCTTGAGCACCGTGATGGAGCATCCTTGCATCTCCAGCGAGGTGATGTAGTTGCCCACCAGCGATCGGGTCACCGTCAGCCCGGCCGCCTCCAACCGTTCGCGGGCGTGGCTGTAGACGATGTACAGCTCCGACTCCGGGGTGCCGCCCATCCCGTTGACGAACAGCAGCACCTCGCCGCCGTCCAGCTTCAGGTCGGCCAGGATCGGGTCGACCAGCTGGTCGGTGATCGCGTTCGCCGGCGCCATCGGAATGCGGTGGCGTCCGGGCTCGCCGTGGATGCCGATGCCGATCTCGATCTCGTCCTCTTCCAGGTCGAAGGACGGCTTGCCGGCATGCGGCACGGTGCAGGCGGTCAGCGCCACCCCCATCGACCGGACCTGGCCGATCACCTTCTCGGCGACGGCCGCGACGGCGTCCAGGTCGTCGCCGCGTTCGGCGGCCGCACCGGCGATCTTCTCCACCAGCACGGTGCCGGCCACGCCGCGGCGCCCGGCCGTCCAGGTGGAGTCCTCGACGGCGACGTCGTCGTTGACCACGACGGCCCTGACCTTGATGTCCTCCAGGTCGGCCAGCTCGGCCGCGGTCTCGAAGTTGAGCACGTCGCCGGTGTAGTTCTTGACGATGTGCAGGACGCCGGCGCCGCCGTCGACGGCCTTGGTGGCCTCCAGGATCGGCTCGGGCGTCGGCGAGGTGAAGACGGCGCCGGGCACTGCGGCGTCCAGCATCCCAAGCCCGACGAAGCCGGCGTGCAGCGGCTCGTGGCCCGACCCGCCGCCGGACACCAGGCCGACCTTGCCCTGGACCGGCGCGTCGGCCCGGACGACGTAGTCCGGGTCGAGATGGACGGTGACCAACTCGGCGTTGGCCGCCGCGAATCCCCTCAGCGTCTCGGTGACCACGTCGGCCGGATCGTTGATGAGCTTCTTCATTGAACACTCCCCTGTTCGTTGAGCCCGCGGGCACCCCCTGACCGCGGGCGGCGTCGCGCTGACGCACTCACCACTTTGCCCCTTGACGACGGGCCACGAAAGGAAATCGGCGAACCATCGGTGTCGACGCGACGATGGGTGGTCAGCATGCTGGATCGCGACCAGCCCAGTGGACTACCTTGTGCCCATGAAGATCTGCGTGCTCGGCCTCGGCAACATGGGCCTCCCGGTGGCGGTCAACCTGGCCCGTGCGGGTCACGACGTGACCGGCGCGAACATCGTGGACGTCCCCGCCGCCGCCGAGGCCGGCGTCGCGGTCTCGACCGACGCGACGGTGGCGCTGCGCGACCGCGAGGTGGTGTTCTGCCTGCTGCCCGATCTGCCCTACCTGGAGCCGATGCTGCCGGCCCTGATCGAGGGCGGCACCAAGGACCTGGTGGTGATGAGCACGATCTCGCCCAACCGCGTCCGTGAGCTGGCGCAGCGGCTGCAGGGTCAGGTCGACGTGATGGACGCCTGCATGTCCGGCGGCGTCGCCAAGGCCGTCGACGGCACCATGTCGATCATGTGCGGCTCGTCGCCGGCGATGTTCGAGCGGCTGCGTCCGCTGCTGGAGGTGATCGGCGGCACCGTCGAGCTGATGGGCGAGGTCGGTGCCGGCGCGGTCGCCAAGGCGTGCAACCAGATGGTGGTCGCCGGCACCCTCGTGGCGCTCGCCGAGGCGGCGATCGTGGCGAAGGACAACGGGCTGGACGTCGTGGCACGTGCTCGACGTGCTGGGAGCCGGCCTGGCGGCGTCGGAGTTGCTGGACCAGAAGCGCGACAAGCTGGCCGCCGAGGACTTCTCGCCCAGCGGGCCGGCGAAGTTCCTGGTCAAGGACCTCACCTTCGCCACCGACAGCGCCGCGGGCCGCGAGCTGCCCTCGCTGAAGGTGTCTCTGGACCTGTTCACCGGCCTCACCGACGCCGGGCTGGGCGACCAGGACAACAGCGTCGTGCTGGAGTACCTGCGCCGGAATACCTGAACTCGGGACCGACCGATTACCTCTTCACATCGGTAATGATGTAAGACTTCGCCTGATCCAATAGCTCGTGGTAGCGATCGGTCACG
Organism: Micropruina sp.; assembly: GCA_044224095.1. Taxonomy (GTDB): domain Bacteria; phylum Actinomycetota; class Actinomycetes; order Propionibacteriales; family Propionibacteriaceae; genus Micropruina. The sequence continues at coordinate 6,339 of JBGALC010000002.1, forward strand.
AGAATGCATTCCCGCAGGTCCAACGCCTTGCAGAGAGTAGTGGTTCCGAACTTTGTGCTGTCGACTAGCACGTAGGGTTCCTTGCTGTTGTCGTGGACTATCCGCTTCTTCGTGGCCTCGCGGATATCGAAGGTGTTGACACCGGCCTGTCCACTCACACCGCTGGCGCCGATGAACGCCTTGTCGAAGAACATGTTGCTCAGCTCCCGTTCCGTTAGCGAGCCTGCAACCGATCCGATGTCGCTCAGGTAGTCGCCGCCCAGCATCACGATATGGATTCCGCTATCGGGAACCAAGGGGCAGGTGTGCCCGGCCAGGATCGACCAACTGCTACAGGTTGGGTCTCGACCGGACCGACGGAGGACGCCGCTCCACCCGGCGGGTGGGAGCGGCGTCCTGGCTGGCGGCGTCCGGAACGCCTGATCTCGAATCAGGCGGCCTACACGGCGCTGCCAGAGGCGAGGACATCGATCACCCTGGGGGCGAAGAACCGGCGTTTGTAGGCATCTGGATTGACCACGGCGAGGATTCCGAGATCCATTAGTTGACTCACTAGAGAATTGGCTCGCCCGTAGGACAGGCCCAATACACGCTCCACCTGACGCACCGTGAACGTAGGATTCGCCACTGCGAGATCCACGAGTGCATGCGCACTATCCGCACGCAGCGCGGATGCGCGGACCACGTTCTTCAACTCGGCCTGGACGGCAACGAGGGCGATCATTTGGCGACGAGTCAACTCCGCCGCAGATTGGATCCCCTGTGCAAAGAAGGTGACGTACTCGTCCCAGTTGCCTTGAGTGCTGACTCCGAGCAGACGGTCGTAGTAGTCGGCTCGACGCGCCTCAAACCAAGGAGAAACAGTCAGTGTTGGTTCACTCAGGACACCGAGCTGTTGCAGTTGCAGAACAATCAACAGCCGCCCCAGCCGACCGTTTCCATCTCGGAATGGATGTAGCGTTTCAAACTGATAGTGCCCCATCGCGGTCGCCACCACAGGATCGATAGTTCCACTATGGTCAACCCGCAGCCAATCAACCAGTTCCCGCACACCCAGTTCCAGACTGTCACCAGGAGGGGATGGAACGAATCGGGCAGCATGGATCGGGAATCCAGCAGCATCGGCTTCGGCACGCCGTCCGATGACCACCTGTTGGTCACGTAGCCGGCCGGCTACTGACGCTAGTGGCGTGTTTCGGAGCAGTAGCTCATTGAGCTCGTAAAGGAATGTCGTGGACAGCGGCCTCCCGTCACCAACCCAGGCATAGGCATGTTGTGCCATACGGACGTAGTTCAGAATCTCCTGCAGGTCCGCGGAACCCGGTTCATCCTCGTCGGCGACGAGCACCTCCGGCAGCGGGGCATAGGTCCCTTCGAGTGCAGAAGTACTCTGGGCCTCCGTGCGAAGGGTCGGCGACCGAAGCAGTGTCGGATTGGGCAGTTGACTGGCGGTGCTGTCCAGAGCGGCCAGCGCTGCCCTGGCATCCGCGACACGCAGGTAGGTCGATGAGGTCAAGCTCGGCGTGTCGACAGGAAGTCGCGCCGGCACGAAGGCTCGGTGGCTCCATGGCCCAAGCGTCGGATCTGTCCCATAGATCGGCACCAGGTCCCCAGTAGCCTGGTTCTGGAACATCCCCACATCCACAATGTGAGTCTATGGCATGTTGACGGACATTGTGGAGCATCATCTGCTGCCATCGTCGCTCTGAAGGACACACTCTCGGCTCCGCGGTAGGTGACGAACCCACCAACGGCGGACACCGCTCCACCCGGTGTAGGTGGAGCGGCGTCTTGGCTGGCGGTGGCGGTGGGATTTGAACCCACGGTGGGCAGGACCCACACACGCTTTCGAGGCGTGCTCCTTAGGCCGCTCGGACACGCCACCGTCGGCGATTCTACCGGGCTCTGCCGAGCCGCTGCCAAATCAGCGCGGAGCCGCGCTCAGCGCTGTCCCTCGAAGAACTCCCGCAGCAGCGCGCCACAGGCCTCCGCGTCGATGCCGCCGACCACCTCGACGCGGTGGTTGAGCCGGGGATCGCGCACCACGTCGAACAGCGACGTCACCGCGCCGGCCTTGGCGTCCCAGGCCCCGAGCACCAGTCGCTCGACCCGGGCCAGCACGAGCGCGCCCGCGCACATGGTGCAGGGCTCCAGCGTCACCACCAGGGTGTGCCCGTCCAGCCGCCACTGGCCGTGCGCCGCGGCGGCCCGGCGCAGCGCCAACACCTCGGCGTGGGCGGTCGGATCGCCGGTCAGCTCGCGTTCGTTGTGCGCCCGCGCGACCACCCTGCCGGCGGCGTCCACCACGACCGCTCCGATCGGGACGTCACCGTGCGCGGGTGCCAGGGCAGCCTCGGCGCGGGCCTGGGCCATCGGCGCCAGCCAGCGGTTCACCTCACAGGCCGAACGCCGCCTGCACCGCCTTGCGGTACTGGGGCAGGAACTTCAGCTTCTTGGCGATCCGCTCGACCAGGGCGTCCGAGTCGTCGTCGGAGTCGCACAGCGCCTCGATCTCGAAATCGGGGACGCCGACGTCGGCGAGGATGTCCAGGTCGCCGATCGGTCCGGCGTCCTCGTCGTCCTCGGGCAGCTCGGAGCCCAGGAAGTCGGCGACGTCGCGGGCGATGGGCCAGTCGGTGGCGGCCAGTTCGTCCGACAACAGCACCTGGACGTGCTTGCCGCGCACCCGGACGATCACGAAGAACTCCGACGCGATGGAGACCAGACCGACTGCACCGCCGTCGCCGGGAATGCGGCGCAGCTGGTTGATCAGCTCGTCCAGGTCGTTGGCCAGCTCGATCCCGAGGGCGACCGCGACCGGCAGGCCGTCCTCCCGGTAGAGCGCGACCACCAGGTCGATCTCGTCCTCGGTGGCGTCCTCGGGATAGTCGTCCTCTTCGTCGTCCTCGTCGAGCAGGTCGCCGAGCAACTCCACCGCCGGCTCGAGGTCGTCGAGACCGGGGCGGTCGTCGCCACGGTCGGGGTACTCCTCGTCCGAGGTGTCGGTGTACCTGCTCATCACCACTCCCTTGTCCTGGGCACCCATCGTTTCACGCCCACCCGAAGCACGCACACTTGTGCAATGGTTCGGGTGTGGAACTGCGTGCACTCGATCATCCGTTGGTCTCCCACAAGGTGACGCTGCTGCGCAGCGTCGAGACGAACTCCCCGGTCTTCCGCCACCTGGTGGACGAACTGGTCACCCTGCTCGCCTACGAGGCCACTCGCGAGGTCCGGGTGGACGACTGCGAGGTGACCACACCGATCACCGTCACCACCGGCAAGAAGCTGTCCCGGCCCCGGCCGCTGGTCGTGCCGATCCTGCGCGCCGGTCTCGGCATGCTGGACGGCATGATGCGGCTGATGCCGACCGCCGAGGTCGGCTTCGTCGGCATGGTCCGCGACGAGGAGACGCTGAAGCCGTTCACCTACGCCGAGCGGCTGCCGAAGGATCTCTCCGGCCGGCAGTGCTACGTGCTCGACCCGATGCTGGCCACCGGGGGCTCGCTGGCCGGCTGCGTGCAGTTCCTGGTCGACCGCGGCGCCGATCACATCACCTGCCTGTGCCTGCTGGCCGCGCCCGAGGGCATCGCCACGATGCGCGAGCTGGTCGATCCGGTCGGCGTCCCGACCACCCTCGTGGTGGCCGCGGTCGATGAGCGGCTGAACGAGTACGGCTACATCGTGCCCGGCCTGGGCGACGCCGGCGACCGTCTCTACGGGGTCGCCCAGTAGCCCTCAGCCGTGCAGCCGGTAGAACCGGAAGATGTCGTGCTCGATCGGCAGGACGTCCAGATCGGCGAAGCCGGCACGTCGCGCATACCCGCGCAGGGTCGACGGACGCATCACGGTGCCGGTCGCCTCCGACCGCGGATGCGACCGGCCGTCGGGCAGGCAGATCATCACCGAGTAGCCGTAGAGCAATTGCTCGACCGGATCCCCGGCTCCGGTGAACGCCTCCGGTGCCCGCTCGTCCATCACGATCACCGCGCCGCCCGGCGCCCGCAGCTCCCGCATCTCGGCGAGCACCGCGACCGGGTCGGCCATGTCGTGCACGCACTCGAACGCCACCACCAGCTCGTAGCGGCCGGGCCGGTCGACCAGTGCACCGTCCAGCTGATGCGCGCGCACCCGGCCGGCCAGGCCGAGTTCGGCCGCATGCTCGTTCGCCGCCCGCACCGACTCGGCGTCGATGTCGTAGGCGTCGACGGTGACGTCCGGGTAGGCCAGCGCGATGCCGATCGACGACCAGCCCTCGCCGGCGCCGATGTCGGCGACCCGGCCGCCGGCCAGCAGGGTCGCGTGGACGTCGGGGATCGCGGGCAGCCACTGTTGACCCAGCACGGTCAGGAAGAGCGGGCGGTTGGCCTCCGCTTGGCCGATCCGCATCTGCGGGCCGTAGCGCTGCCAGGGCACGCCGGCGCCGGTGTGGAAGGCGTCGACGACGGCCGGCAGCTGTGTCCCGGCGGCGCAGAGGGCGTTCAGCACCGGCGGGAAGTAGGCCAGGTCGTCGCGGTCGACCAGCACCGGGACGTGTTCGGCCGGCACGCTGAACCGGCGCTCCTCCGGTGCGGCCGCGGCGTCGTCGACGTCCACGAGTCCGGCGACCGTCTGCTGCTCCAGCCACTCGCGGATGTACCGGACGTCGGTGCCGGTCTGCACGGCGACCTCCGCGGCGGAGCTCGGCCCGGCCCGGTGCAGTGCCTCGTAGAGACCCAGCCGACTGCCGATGGTGACGGTCAGGGCGTCGAGCGCGCCCAGGGCCGACCCGAACAGCCGCTCGGCCAACGCTTCGGTGTTCATGATTCCTCCTCGTCGCGGAGTCCGTCTCCGCATGTGCGGAGAGTCTGCGAGCCGCGGCTGACCGGGGCCTGTCGGCAACTGACACTCGCCTGACACCCGGCGGCGTGCAAAGGTGAGCGGATGACCGCCCAGGACGTCCCGGCCCTGCTGGTGTCGGTGCTCGGCGATCCGGCGCTGATGGTCGAAGGCACGGCCATGCCGTTCCCGGCCGGACGTCCCGGACGCCTCCTGGCCGCCCTGGTCCTGCAACGGGGGCGGACCCTTGCCGACGAGTCCCTGATCGACCTGCTCTGGCCGGATCCGCCGCAGGATCCCCGCGCCGCCATGCACACCACGGTGCGCCGGCTGCGGCAGGCTCTGGGCAGCGCCGGACGGCTGGTGGTGCGGCGTCCGGAGGGCTACGCGCTGGTCCGCGCCGGGGTGGTCGTCGACGCCGAGGCGTTCGCCGACGACCTTCGGTCGGCCGCCGCGGACCGCGACCTGCCCGCGCTGGAGGCAACCCTCGCGCGCTGGCAGGGGGATCCCTGGGGCGTCCACGGCCCGCGGCTGGCCGCCGCCGAGGTGGCCGGGTTGCGCCGGGCCCGGGATCAGGGCCGGGAGCTGCTGGCGGAACTGCTGCTGCGCGCGGGACGGGTCGACGAGGCGATCGCCGCGGCACGCGCCCTGGTCGCCGCCGATCCGTTGAGGGACGGTCCGACCGCCCTGCTGATCCGGGCTCTGGACGCCGCGGGCGACGTGGCGCCGGCGCTCGCGGCCTTCGACTCGCATCGCCGCGCACTCGCCGATCAGTTGGGCCTGAGCCCGTCGCGCGAGCTCACCGCGCTTCATCAGCGCGTTCTCCGCAGGGAGCCTGGCGGCGCACCCCCGCCGGCGCCGGCGCCTCCGCTGCGGGAGCGGTTGCCGGTCGTTCCGCGGCTGCACGGGCGAGAGGCGCAGGTCGCCGCCCTCACCTCGTCGCTGCGGCGTGCCCGCTGCCTGACGGTGGTCGGACCCGGCGGCGTCGGGAAGACCGCGATCGCGGCCCAGCTGGCGGACGGGTGGCCCGGTCCGGCGTGGTGGGTGGACCTCGCGCAGCTGCAGGACGGCGCCGAGGTGTTGCCGGCCCTGGCCCAGCAGGTCGGTCCGCACGGTCCGGGCGGTTCGCCGCTGGCCGCCCTGATCCGGACGCTGGCCGGGTCACGCGGGCTGCTCGTGCTGGACAACTGCGAGCACGTGCTCGGCGAGGTCGCCGACGTGGTCGACGCGATCCTCACCGGCGCCGAGACGGTCACGGTGCTCACCACCAGCCGGGAGCGGCTCGGCGTCGTCGGCGAAACCACCTTCCCGCTGGCGCCGCTGCAGGAGTCGCCGGCCGTCGCCCTGTTCGTCGAGCGGGCCGCGGCGGTGAACCCCGATCTCGACTTCGACGCCGAGGCGCTGCGCGACGTGGCCGGACTGGTCGCCGCCCTGGACGGACTCCCGCTGGCCATCGAGCTGGCTGCCGGACGCAGCGGGGCGATCTCGTTCGCCGAGCTGAGGGAGCGGCTCGCCGGCCATCTCGAGCTGGTCCGCTCGGCGTCCTCGCGCACGCACCCGCGCCACCGGACGCTGGCGGCAACCCTGGACTGGTCGTACCGGCTGCTGTCGGCGTCCGATCGACGGGTGTTCCGCGACCTGTCGGTGTTCGCCGCCGACTTCGACCTGGCCGCCGTCGAGGCCGTCCTGGGTCCGGCCGCGGTGGCGGCCACCACGGACCTGGTCGAGCGCTCGCTGCTCACCCATGTCAGCACGCCGGGACGGCGCAGCAGGTACCGGATGCTGGTCACCGTCCGCGCGTTCGCCGCGACCCGGCTCGGTCCCGACGAACGGGACCGCATCGAGGCCGCCCACGGCCGTTGGACGGCGGCGCTGGCCGAGCGGGCCGCCGCCGGCCTGGAGGGGCCGGACGAGGCGCGCTGGCATGCCGTGGTCGAGGGCGTGCTGCCCGATCTGAGCGCGGCCTTCGCCCGGGCGCTGGCGCTCGGCGACGAGGCGGCGGCCGCCGGCCTGGCGTCCAGCCTGCATCGCTGGGCCTACTTCCGGGTCCGGCCCGACGTGCTGGCGTGGTCGACCCGACTGCTGGCGGCGCGTCCGGAAGGCTGGCCGGCCGGGGTGTATCTCGCGGCGGCGGCCCACGCCTGGATGCAGGGCGATCCGCAGCACGGCCTGGCCATCGCCCGGAAGGCCGTCGCGGCGGCGCGCGACCACGGCCTCACCGCCCTGGAGGCTCGCGGTCACGAGTCCGAGGGCGATCTGCGGCTCGCCCTCGGCGACCTCGAGGAGGCGCTGCAGGCCTACCGCCGTGCCGAGCGGGCCAGCGCGGCGGCCGGCCACCCCGCCGACCAGCTGATGGCGGCGTGCGGAAGCCTTCTGGCGCTCGTGTGGTCGGGCGCTCCCTTCACGGAGCAGGCGGCGCTGGTCGCCGACGCGCAGCGTGTCACCGACAACCCGACTGCCCGCGCACTCAGCGCGTACTGCCTGGGCGAGGCCTGGGCCGGCGACGATCCCGAGCGGGCGCTGGGCCTGCTCAGCGACGCCATCCGGCTCGCGGACGCCGTCGGCTGCGCGCTGGTGACCAGTGTGGCCACGACCGCCCTCACCGCTGTCGTGACCCGGCTGGGCTCGCCCGACCGGGACAGCCTCGACCGGGTCGTTGCCGCCGTCGACAGCCTGGTGTCGTCCGGCAACGAGAACCTGCTCGTGACGTTGCTGCGCAATCTGGTCGTGCTGCTGAGCGACCGCGGCCAGCACGCCGCCGTGCTGGAGCTGCTCGCCACGCTCGCCGGCCACGAGCGCGACCGCCCTTCGTGGGGTGCCGAGGCCGCGGCGCTCCGGGACGCGGCGGTCGCGGCCCGCGACGCCCTCCCGGCCGCGGCGGCGGCCGAGGCCGCGGCGGCCGGAGCGGGCCGGTCGCTGGCGCAGGCGGCCACCGAGGTGCTCCGGGAGCTCTCGCGAGAATGATCGGCGTTCGCCACGGGATCGGCACCTGATCTACGCCATCGGGCTCTACGATCAACGACATGTCCGGTTCCTGGCTCGTCCTGGTCGCCAACTCCGGCGACGGCACCATCACCTCGTTCCGGTTGCTCGACGGACGGCTGCAGCGGCTCGCCGTCAACGGCGGGGTGCCGGGCTGCTCCACCTTCGTCGTGGACGCCCGGCGCGACCTGCTCTACGCCTCGGTGAAGGGCGACGATCCCGGCATCACCACCCTCACCCTGGACCACTCCTCGGGCCGGCTCAGGCACCGCTGCCACCTGTCGCTGCCCGACGGCGCGATGAATTACCTTTCCCTGACCCGCAACGGCTCGGCGCTGCTGGGTGCGTCCTACGGCGGCGGCTACGGCATCACCAGCGCCCTCAACGACGGCGAGGTCAGCGAGCCGATCAGTCGCATCGAATACCCGAACCTGCACTCGGTGCGGGCCAGCGGCGACGGACGGTTCGCCTACTTCGTGTCGCTCGGCGCCGACCTGATCGCCCAGTACTCGATCGACCCGTGGCTCCACCTGCGCCCGTTGGCGCCCGCCACGGTGGCCGCGCCGGCCGGTTCCGGGCCGCGGCACCTGGTGCTGAACGCCGCCCAGGACGCCCTCTACGTGCTCACCGAGTTCTCCGGCGAGGTGCTCCGCTACCGCCGCGACCCCTACTACGGCTCTCTCACCGCGGCCGATCGGACCACGGCGCACGACCCGTCCAAAGGTCTGGGTCACAGCGAGTTCGGCGCCGACCCGATGGCGAACCACTACATCTGGGGCGCCGACCTGCACTTCTCCGACCCGGCGCACCTGTGGTGCTCGGAGCGCACCGAGAGCACGCTGGGCGCGGTCGCGGTGGCTGCCGACGGCTCGCTGACGGCGCCGGCGAGCTTCACCGTCACCGAGCCGCAGCCGCGCGGCTTCGCGGTCTCCCCCGACGGCCGCTACCTGGTCTGCGCCGGGGAGCGGTCGACCAGCGTCTCGCTGTACCGAGTCCGTGGTGCCGGCCTGGAGCTGCTGGACCGCGCCGAGACCGGCGTCAAGGCGAACTGGGTCTGGTTCCTGGCCGCCTGAGGTCCGAACTCAGTCCTGCTCGTCGGCCCAGGCCTTGGCCAGGCCCCGGAAGTGGCCCAGGAAGGCGTCGTGCTCGTGCGGCGGATAGGTGGCCCGGACGGTGTCGACCAGCAGCCGGTCGAAGGCGGGTGACCGCACCCAGTCGAGCACGGCGGCGTCCAGGTGGCTCAGGTGCTCGGCGCAGAACGCCCAGTACTTGTCGGTCTCGAAGTAGTCGTCGGCCAGCTCCAGATACTCGTCGAGCTTCGCCTCGTAGGGCAGCGTGGGGTCGTCGGCGATCTCGAAGAACCGCTCGGTGTGCAGGTCGACGGTGCCCTTCCGGCCGGTGACCAGGCAGTACACGCTCCACCGCACCAACGCCTTGATCGCCCACGGGAAGTAGTAGTGCAGCGAGGTGACGGCGACGTCGGGGCAGGCGTTGGCGTAGTCGATCGGGTACACCTCGTCGCCGGCCACCAGCATCTCGGCCGAGTTGAACTCCCAGGCGAAGAAGGCGTTGACGATCCGGCTGATCGCGGCGGTCTCGTGCCCCGCCCGGGCCGACAGGAAGCCGTGCGACACCTGGTAGCGGTTGTGCATCGGCTGCTCGGGACGGAAGTCCATCACCATCGTCTCGGGCCCGATGGACAGCGCCCGGGCGAACACGTCGTAGTCGACGGTCGCCTGCAGGTGCATCAGCATCTCGCCGGACGCGTCATAGGCCCGGCGCAGATCGTCGGGGTTGTCGATCCGGGACACCCCGCGCCAGCCGCCGCCGTCGAACGGCTTCATGTACAGCGGGTAGCCCAGGTCGGCGGCGATCGCCTCCAGGTCGAAGGACTGGTTGTACTTGGCCGAGGTGTAGGCCCAGCGCACGTTGTCGACCGGGTTCTTGTACGGCACCAGCACCGTCCGCGGCACCTTCAGCCCGAGCCGCAGCATCGCGCAGTACGCGCTGTGCTTCTCCATCGACTGGAAGGTGAACGGGCTGTTCAGCAGATAGGTGCCGTTCACCATGGCCGCCTTCTTCAGCCACTCGCGCGGGTGGTAGTACCAGTGCGCCAGCCGGTCGATGACCAGCGGTGTACGGACGGGATCGGTCAGGTCGAACGGCTCGATGGTGAGCCGCTCCGCCGACAGGGTGTGGGTGACTCCGTCGACGGTGATCGGGCCGACCATGCCGAGGACGGCTTCGAAGGCTCGCGGCCAGTCCTCCTCGGCGCCGAGCAACAGACCGATTTGGTGATGCCGGTTCATGGTCATGGCGCGACGATAGCGATCTCAGCAGAAACGCGGCAGATGGTGAGCGATCTGACGTTGCCACCAATGCCAGTCGTGGGACACGTCGTGGCCCCACAGGTCGAGTTCGTGGTTGATGCCCTTCTCGGCGAGCAGCCCTGCGATCTGCCGGGTGGACGGCAGCGCGCCGGTCGGATGGGTCTCCCAGGCGCCCTGCCCGGCGACCAGGACGGCGTGCAGCCGGGACCGCAGCCAGTCCAGGTGGTCGCCGTGCAGGCCGGGCACGTAGTGGCTCGGGTTGGCGAAGTAGGCTGCCTCGCCGCGCTCGCCCCAGGCGTGCCAGGTGGACGGGTCGTAGTTGCCGGAGAGGCAGATGGCCACCGGGAACAGGTCGGCCCGGGTGAGCGCGAACTGCAGGGCGTGGTAGGCGCCGAGCGAGCAGCCGGTGACGATCGCCTCGGACGTCCCGGGCGAGTCGCTGCCGATGAAGCCGGCCACGCGGTCGGTGATCCAGGACGCGTACGCGCCGTGCCTTCGGGCACGTTCCTCGAGCGAGAGCCAGCGGTCCGACCAGGTCTGGGCGTCGAAGGAGTCGACGCAGTACAGCTTGACCCGGCCGGCGTCGATCAGCGGGGCGACGGCGTCCACCATGCCGTTGTTCTCGTAGTCCCAGGCGCGGCCGGCCTCGGAGGGGAAGACCAGCACCGGACGTCCCCAGTGGCCGTAGCGGATCACCGTCCCCGCGCGGCCGAAGCCGGGGGCGTCCAACTCGATCTGGTAGCGGTCCATCAGGTCCAGGCCTTTCTGAGCAGGCGGGTCAGGTGCGGGTCGAGCAGGTCGCGCCAGGTGGTCCAGGTGTGGCCGTCGGCGACCTCGCCCCACTCGACCGGTTGCCGGGCGCCGAGGTGGCCGGCCAGCGCCCGGTTGTTGGCGAGGTTCTCCTCCTCGGTGCCGCAGACGATGGCGACCGGGATCCGCTCCGGCGGGTCGGTCGCGTACAGGGTGGAGGTGAACCCGGTGACCTCCGCCCAGTGCGAGTAGCCGGCCTCCTGCGGGTCGAACGCGGGGGTGAAGAACGATCCGGACTGCAGGAAGAGCCCGGCGAACGTGCCGGGGTGGCGGCGGGCGGCGTGCAGCGCGGCCAGGGCGCCGAGGCTCTGGCCCATCAGCACGGGTGTGTTGCGGGTGGCGACCTGGTCGGTGACGGCCGGGACGATCTCGGTGGCCAGTGCGCTCGCGTAGCGCGGATTGGCGGCGTAGCGGCCGTGCCGGTCCGGCCCGGGGTCGAGCAGGAGCGCCCGCAGCGGCGGCAGGGCGCCGGTCGCGATGGCCGCGGCGAGGAAGTCGGTGAGGCGTCCGTAGTGGGCCATCTGGCTGCCGTCGTGGCAGATCAGCAGCGGGAGTTCGGTGCCGCGCCAGGCGTCCGCCGGAGCCCAGAGGACGCCGGTGACGTGGCCGGCGGTGGTGCCCAGTTCCCACTGCTGGCTACGGGTTTCGATGCGGGGTGCGGTGAGCCAGCCCGGCTCGGCATAACCGGGTAGGGGCAGCCAGGAGTGGTCCCCGAACACCCCGGCGACCCGGCGCGGATTGGTCGGGTCGGTGATGGCGACGGTGTCGTCGCGGCCGGCCATGGTCAGCCGGAAGAGGTACTCGACGCGGTGCGCGGACGGACGCGGAATGCTGAGTTCCCAGCCCTGGTCGCACCGGTCGAACGTGGTGCCGGCGACGGGAACCTCCGACCACAGCCGCACGCCGATGACGTCCGGGTCGGTCTCGGGCAGCCGGAAGACCACGCGATCGGTCGCGACGGTCGTCGCGTCGGTGGTGGCGGGCACCGACTGAGGGTATCGGCTGTCAGTTGCCCGGCCGAACTCCGCGCAGATTCACCGCCGCCGGCCGATCGCCCCGAATGGACGCCACCATGTCGACCACGCGACGGGTGACCCGGACGTCGTGGGCGCGGAAGCAGACGGTGCCCAGCCACGCCGCCACCGCGGTCGCCGCCAAGGTTCCTTCCAGCCGGTCGTCGACGGGCAGGTCGAGGGTCTCGCCGACGAAGTCCTTGCGGGACAGCGCCTGCAGTACCGGGAAGCCCAGACCCGCGACCTGCGCGGTGGCCCGCAGGGTACGCAGCGAGTGCCGGGTGGTCTTGCCGAAGTCGAGGGTGGGGTCGATCAGGATCGCGCGGGACGGTATTCCGGCTTGCCGGGCACGGTCGGCGCCCTCGGTGAGCACGGTCAGCACATCGGCGACCACGTCGTCCGGATCGTCGCGGGGGGTGCCGTCGGGGCCGGGTGGCCCGTAGCGGACGCCGTCCGGGTCGGTGCGCGGGGCGGCGCCGCCGGTGTGCGACACGACGTAGCCGGCACCGAGTCGGGCCGCGACGTGGACGAGGTCGGGGTCGGCGCCCTGCCAGGTGTCGTTGACCAGGTCGATCCGGACGTCGGCACAGGCGCGGGCGACCTCGGCGCGCCAGGTGTCCAGGCTGAGGATGAGGTCCGGATGCGCCCGGCGGACCGCCCGCAGGAACGGCAGCACCCGCTCGATCTCCTCCTCGGCGTCCACCCAGTCGCCCTGCTGGCCGGCCCGGACGCCGCCGACGTCCACGATGTCGACGCCGTCGGCGACCATCGCGTCGACAGCAGCCAGGCCCACCTCCATCGACGGGTAGCGGGCCGAGGAGTAGAACGAGTCCGGCGTCCGGTTGACGATCCCCATCACCGCAGGGTTGGCCGCCGCGAACGTGCGGCCGCCCAGAATCAGCGGGGTCGGGTCGACCAGCGGCACGGGATCGAGGTGGGGCACGGGATCGAGGTGGGGCACGGGGTTCAGCGTGCCAGTCGCCGGACGATCCGACGAGAGCTCGGGTCGAGCGCGGAATCCGCAGTCGCTGCCGGTCGAGCTCGTCGAGATCCGGGTGGAGCTCGCAGAGCGCGGCACGCAGGGAACGCCCGGGCAAGCTGTCACGCCTGACTCCCTTTCCGTCGTCCCAGCTCCCGCCCCGTCAACCCGGCACCGGCATCCCGGCGGATGCCGGGATCTCCGTCGCATCGACCGCTCTTGGGCTAGATCCCGCGTCGAACCCGGAAGACAAATCGAATCGACCAAATCCTTGTCCACGAGGTATGACGATGCTATAATCGAACACATGATCTTCGCCGCAGCAGCGCCGTTCCAGGGCACTGCTGCGGGCCGCCTCCGACACGCCGTCGAGCTCCGCCGCCAAGCCGACGCGGAAGAGATACGGGCGCTCTCCGAACTGGCGGCCGAACACTCCTGGACCACCCGCGACGAGTACGACGTGATCGGCGGCGAACGAGCTGTCCGGCTCGGCGCTGACGGCAGCCGACTGATCGGCGAGTTCCTTCCGTTGGAGGTCGCCGCGATCAAGGGCATCTCGGTGACGGCAGCGACCTGGCTGATCCGTGACGTGGTCAACCTCGAAGCCCGCCACCCCGCTCTATGGAAAGCGGTCCGAGCCGGGAACGTGCCGCCTTACAAGGCGTTCACGATCGCCCGACTCGCCGCCCACTACGAGCTCACTCTCGACCAAGCGCTGGATGTCGACACCCGCCTCGCCAACAAGATCGGCCGCATCGGCTGGCAACGCCTGCTGCGCCTGACCCGCGGCCTCATCGCCCAAGTCGCCGCCGACAAGATCGAAGCCGCCGCGAACAAGGCGCGGGACGCCCGGTTCGTCCGCAGCGCACCCGACCAGGACCAACCCACGATCACCGAGTTCTGGGCCCGAATCGACACCACCGACGCCCAACAGTTGGAAGCGACCATCCAAGCGATCGCCAAGAAACTGCATGACCGCGGCGACACCGACGAACTCGACCTCCGCCGGGCCAAAAGCCCTCGGCATCCTCGCCACCCCCGCCCGCGCCCAGGCAGTCCTCGCCGGTGGCGACGACCGCCGCTACCTGCCCCGCACCAAGGTCTACCTGCACCTCACCCCCGACCTGCTCACCGGCACCTCCTCAGTCGCCCGCTCGGAAACCCTCGGACCCATCACCAAGACCATGCTCGCCGACCTGTTCGGCACCAGCCGCATCACCATCACCCCCGTCCTCCACGCCGACACCGAGCACGCCGTCGACAACTACGAAATCCCCCACCGGATCCGCGAAACCGTCACCCTGCGCGACACCTGCGAGGTCTTCCCCCACTCCTCCCGCACCGCCCGCGGACTCGACCTCGACCACACCCAGCCCTACGCCCCAGGCGCCGCCGGCCAGACCCGGCCCGACAACCTCGGACCACTCACCCGCCGCGCCCACCGCGCCAAAACCACCGGCCGCTGGCAACTGAAACAACCCCGAACCGGCACCTTCTGGTGGAAATCACCCCAAGGAAACGAATACCGAGTCAGCCCCAACGGCACCACCGACCTCCACCACTGGTCACCACTCGAACGAACGATCACCTGGCTACTCGACAGCAGCTAGGCCGACGGATGCGTCATGTCCCCCGGCACCACCCACGCGTCGAACTGCTCGCCCGTCAGATCACCGGACGCCAGCGCGGCCTCGCGCAGCGTGATGCCCTGCTTGTGCGCCTTCTTCGCCATGGCGGCGGCCTTGTCGTAACCGATGTGCCGGTTCAGCGCGGTGACCACCATCAGGTTCGAGGCGAGGTTGGCCGAGATCCGCTCGCGGTTGGGCTCGATGCCCTCGGCGCAGTGCTCGCGGAACGAGCGGCAGCCGTCGGCCAGGAGCCGGATCGACTCCAGCACCGCGTGCGCCATCACCGGCTTGTAGACGTTGAGCTGGAAGTTGCCCTGGCTGCCGGCGAAGCCGACCGTCACGTCGTTGCCGAACACCCGCGTCGCGACCATGGTGATCGCCTCGCACTGGGTCGGGTTCACCTTGCCCGGCATGATCGACGAACCGGGTTCATTCTCGGGGATGACCAACTCGCCGATCCCGTTGCGAGGCCCCGACGCGTACCAGCGGACGTCGTTGGCGATCTTCATCAGCGCGCCCGCCAGCACCCGCAGCGCACCGCTCACGCCGACCAGCGCATCATGGGCGGACAAGGCGGCGAACAGGTTGTCCGCCTGGGTGAACCCCAGCCCGGTCTCGTCCGAGATCCGCTGCGCGGTCAGCGCGCCGAACTCGGGGTGGGCGTTCAGCCCGGTGCCGACCGCGGTGCCGCCGATCGCCAGCCCGCGGGCTCGGACATCCGCCTCGCGCACGCCCTCCAGGGCGAAGTCGATCTGCGCCACCCAGCTGCCGATCACCTGGCCGAGTTGGATCGGGGTGGCGTCCTGGAGATGCGTCCGGCCCACCATGATCACGTCCTCGTACGCGGACGCCTTCGCGGCCAGCACGTCGCGCAGCTCCGTCACCGGCGCATACAGCCGCTCGTTCAGCTCGCACACCACCGCGATGTGCATCGCGGTCGGGAAGGTGTCGTTCGACGACTGCCCCCGGTTCACGTGGTCGTTGGGGTGCACCGGCTTCTTCGAACCCAGCTCGCCACCGGCCAGTTGGATCGCTCGGTTCGAGATCACCTCGTTGGCGTTCATGTTCGACTGGGTGCCGGAACCGGTCTGGAACACCACCAGCGGGAAGTGGTCGTCGAGACCACCCGCGATCACCTCGTCCGCGGCCTTCGCGATCAATTCCGCCAGATCGGACGGCAGCTGGCCAAGTTCGGCGTTCGCCTCGGCCGCGGCCTTCTTCAGCACACCCAGCGCGCGGATCATCGGTCGCCCCCAGACGAAGGTGTCCCGACCGATGTCGAAGTTGCCCAGGCTGCGTTGGGTCTGGGCACCCCAGTAGCGGTCGGCGGCGACCTCGATGGTGCCCATGCTGTCGGATTCGATGCGCGTGCTCACAATGCTGAGAATATGGCGCCGGGACGGCTTCCGCAGGCCGTCCACGGGTACGTAGCGAGGGCGGCCAGAACACACGTTTCTGACCACCCTCGCAAGCCAACCCTGATCTGGCGCTCCCCCGATGCGCACAACCCCCCGTGGGTCAAGGCGACCCTAGCCGTTCCCTGCGACAGACGCCGTGCGCACAATTGCGCATGACTGAGCGCAGCAAGGGCGGGGAGAGCCTGCTGACCGTCGTCGTCGCTTTTGCCGCCAACCTGCTGATCGCGGTGGCCAAGAGCGTGGCCGCCTCGATCATCGGCGTCCCTGGTCGCCGAGGCGGCGCACTCCTGGGCCGACACCGGCAACGAGATCTTCCTGATCGTCGCCGGGCGCCGGGCCGGCCGCCCGGGCGATGACACCCATCCGTTCGGCTTCGGACGCGAGGCGTACGTGTGGTCGATGTTCGCCGCGTTCGGGCTGTTCACGGTGGGCGCGGTGGTATCCATCGCGCACGGCGTCCAGCAGCTCGGCGCGGCCGAGAGCGGGCACGAGAACTACCTGATCGGCTACATCGTGCTGGCCATCTCGTTCGGGCTGGAGGGGGCCTCGTTCCTGCAGGCGCTGCGGCAGACCCGCGGCGAGGCCGCCCGGATCGGCCTGCACCCGCTGCGCTACATCGGCCAGACCTCCAACCCGACGCTGCGCGCCGTCTTCGTGGAGGACTCGGCCGCGCTGATCGGCCTGGTCATCGCCGCCGCCGGGATGGCGCTGCACCAGGTGACCGGCGAGGCCGTCTACGACGCGGTCGGCTCCATCCTGGTCGGGGTGCTGCTCGGCGTGATCGCGATCTTCCTGATCGGCCGCAACCGCGAGTTCCTGGTCGGCCAGGTGGCGCGCCCCGAGCTTCGCAACGAGGTCCTCGTCCGGCTGCTGGAACGGCCCGAGATCGAGGCGGTGACCTTCCTGCACCTGGAGTACGTGGGCCCGGCCCGGATCTTCCTGGTGGCCTCCGTCGACCTGACCGGCGACCCGAGCGAACACCTGCTGGCCGAGCGGCACCAGGCGATCGAGGACCGGCTCGAGGCCCACCCGATGATCGAGCGGGCGCTGCTCACGCTGCCGACGCCGGGCGCGCAGCCGCTGCGGCCGGACGCTACCCGCCGGGGGTGACCGCGCCCCGCTGCGCCACCGGGCGTCCCTCGACCCGCTCGGCGACCAGGTCGGCCAGCGCGTCCACGAAGGCCGGATGGACGCCGGGGGTCGGCGTCCGGCGCACCCACAGCCCGGCCTCGGTGGCGGTCTCCACTGCCTCGGTGTCCAGGTCCCACATCACCTCCATGTGGTCGCTGACGAACCCGAGCGGCACCAGGATCACGCCCCGGCGTCCCCGCAGGGCCTGGATGGCGTCGTTGACGTCCGGCTCCAGCCAGGGCTGGCTCGGCGGGCCCGAGCGGGACTGGTACACCAGCTGCCAGGACACCCCCGGCGCCGCCTGGGCCATCACGTGGCCGGCCACCGCCTCGTGCTGGGCCGGATAGGCGCCGCCCACCCCGGAGAGTTCGGCGTCCAGAACCGGGATCGAGTGGGTGCAGAACAGCACCTCCACCTCGGCGCGGCACAGGCCGTCCGCCTCGGCCGCGGCGAGCGCCGCCCGGACGCCCTCGACGAACGGCGCCACGAAGCCGGGGTGGTTGAAGAACGGCCGCACCTTGTCGATGGTGACCACGCCGTCCAGCCCGGAATCCTGCAGGGCGTCGGCCCAGTCCTCGCGATACTGCCGGCACGACGAGTACGACGAGTAGGCGCTGGTCGGAATCGCCAGCAGCCGGCTGTGGCCCCGCTGGAACGCCTGAGCGACCGCGTCGTTGAGGTACGGCGTCCAGTTCCGGTTGCCCCAGAGCACCGGCAGCGGCAGTCCGCGCTGCGCCAGCCGCGTCTCCAGGGCGGCCCGCAGCTCACGGTTGTGCCCGTTGATCGGCGACACCCCGCCGAAGTGCCGGTAGTGGTGCGCCACCTCCTCGAGCCGCTCGTCGGGGATACCGCGGCCGCGGGTGACGTTGCGCAGGAACGGGATGACGTCGTCCTGACCCTCCGGACCGCCGAATCCCGACAGCAGCACCGCGTCGTAACGGGTCGGCACCTCCACGTGCTCGGGGCCGGACGCCGCCTGCGGGGTGGCGCTGGGAACGACCGCGCCGGGGGCGAGATGGACCCCGGTCGCCGGTGCGGGTTTGCTGCCCAACGGGCTCATGCCAGCACCTCGGCGACCTCGTCGGCACCGATCCGGCGGCCGGTGAAGAAGGGAATCTCTTCGCGGACGTGCAGCCGGGCCTGGGTGGCGCGCAGGTCGCGCATCAGGTCGACCAGGTCGGTGAGCTCGTCGGATTCCAGCGGCAGCAGCCACTCGTAGTCGTTGAGCGCGAAGGCGGCGACCGTGTTGGCGATCACGCTGCGGAAGGCGGCGCCCTTGCGGCCGTGCTCGGCCAGCATCGCCTTCCGGTCCTCGTCGGGCAGCACATACCACTCGTAGGAGCGGACGAACGGGTACACGCACAGCCAGCCGCGGGGCTCGACGCCGCGCAGGAAGCCGGGCACATGCGCCTTGTTGAACTCGGCCTCGCGATGGACGCCCATCGCCGACCAGGTCAGCGCCAGCGGCGCCAGTTCGGCGCTGCGCCGCAGCCGGCGGACGGCCGCCTGCAGGCCCTCGGCGGTCGGTCCGTGCAGCCAGAGCATCAGGTCGGCGTCCGCGCGCATGGCGCTGACGTCGTAGAGCCCGCGCACCGTCACCCCGTCCGCCTCGACGGCGGCGATCGCATCCGGCAACGCCTCCGCACCGGCCGCGCGCTGCGCGATCAGCGGATCACGCCGCAGCACCGTCCACACAGTGAATCCGGTCGGACCCTGCTCACTCATCACCACTCCTCGTCGATCGCATCAACCGGGCGACCTCCGCCCGGGCCTGCGGCACCACGCTGGCCAGCCCGACCCCGGCGATCCCCGCCCCCGCCAAGCCGAGGCCGGCGCTTCGCTGTCCAGTCAACCATTCTCTTGCATCGGCCAGCCCCGGTGTTCCAGGAGGCAGAATCGCCCAACCGGTCCGCCGCACCGCGACCGGCTCGGGCACCGGGCGGCCCAGCAGCGTCGAAGCGTCGGCGCGCACCAGCGCGGTCAACGCATCCGCGTCCAGGCCGGCCGTTGCCGGCGGCTGGCCACGGCGTCCGTAGGAGAGCCGCAGCACCTCCCGGCCGTCGGCCGCCTCCCGCAGCCAGGCCCACTTCGCGGTGGAATGGGTGAGCGCCTTCGCGGTCACCCCCGGCACGCCGGCACCGACCAGGACGCCGGTGCCGCGCGGCTCCTCGCCCCCGAGACCGGGGGCGTCCAGCACCAGGGTGACGACGTCGATCCGGCTGGTCGCCGGCACCACCGGCCCGTCGAGCAGCCGGACGGCGGCGTCCAGCGGCACGGCCAGCACCACCAGTTCGGCGTCCAGTTCGCGGCGCGTGGTGCGCACCCGCCAGCCGCCCGGACGCCGGCCCAGCCCGGTCACCGGTTCCTGGACCGCCAGTTCGAAGTTCCCGGTGCCGCGCGCGGAGGCGACCAGCAGGTCGACCAGGCCGTGCATGCCGCCGCGCAGACCGTGCACCGCGCCACCCCGGGGAGCCTCGCCAGCGGCGGCGGCCACCGCCTCGCGCAGCGGCGTTCCCGACTCCACCGAGGCGGCCAGGCCCGGCGCCAGGTCGGCCAGCGTCACGTCGTCCGGTGCGGCCGAGTAGACCCCGCCGACCAGTGGGGTGACCAGATCGTCGAGCACCCGCCGGCCGTAGCCGGCCCGGGCCACCTCGGCCAGCGTGCCGGAGGCGATCCGCGGCCCGGGCAGCTCGCCCACCACCGCCCGGACGTCGTCGGCGTCCGGGTCGGCGGGCAGGCCGAACACCAGGCGCTTCGGCATCGGATGGGCACCGGACGCGGTCTGCAGCCAGGCACCGCCCGGCTTGGGCCGGGCGACCAGCTCGGTTGCATCCAGGTCGGCGAGCAGCTGCGCGACGGCGCCGCCGCGCACCGAGTAACCCTCGGCACCCACATCGAGCGCGACGCCCTCCAGTACGGCCCGGCCCAACAGCCCGCCGGGCCCCTTCCAGGCGTCCAGCAGAGTGACGTCGCAGCCGGCCCGGGCCAGTTCCCAGGCCGCCACCAGTCCGCCGGCGCCGGCGCCGACAACCACCGCCGTCATCGGCTGTGCACGTGGTCGACGATCCGGGTGAGCACCTCGGGGTCGGTGTCCGGCGGCACCCCGTGGCCGAGGTTGAACACGTGGCCGGGTGCCGCCTCGCCGCGCCGCAGCACATCGTCGACAGCGTCGCGGAGCACCGGCCAGGGGGCGCGCAGCAGCGCCGGGTCGAGGTTGCCCTGCACCGCCGGTCCGGACGGCATCCGTGACCAGGCCTCGTCCAGCGGGGTGCGCCAGTCGACGCCGATGCAGTCGACGTCGAGGTCGAGCGCTCCGTACAACTCACCGGCGCCGACCGCGAAGTGCACCAGCGGCACCCGCCGGCCGCCCTCGTCGGTCAGCTCGCGGACGGCGTCGAAGGCCTTGGCGGAGGCCGGCGCGACGTGCGCGGAATAGGTGGCCGCGGGCAGCGAGCCGGCCCAGGAGTCGAAGAGCTGCACCGCGGAGGCCCCGGCCAGCACCTGGGCGCGCAGGAACCGTCCCGACAGGTCCGCGCACCAGTCGAGCAGCCGCACCCAGGCGTCCGGGTCGCGGTGGATCAGGGCGCGTGCGGCCAGGTGGTCCTTGCTGGGCCGCCCGGCAACCAGGTAGGCGGCCAGCGTGAACGGGGCCCCGGCGAACCCGATCAGCGGGTCGCGGGCGCCCTGCAGCAGCCGCAGGCCCGCCACGGTCTTCCGCACCGCGACCCGGATCGGCTCCAGGGCGGCGTCCAGCAGTTCGGGTGGATGCTCGGCGATCAGGGCGTCCACCGCGGCGGCCGTGTCCACCGGCGCCGGGAACACCGGGCCGACCCCCGGCTCGATCTCGACCGCGACCCCGGCCAGCCGCAGCGGGACCACGATGTCGGAGAAGAAGATGGCCGCGTCGACGCCGTGCCGGCGCACCGGCTGCAGCGTGATCTCGGCGGCCAGGTCGGGGTCGAGGCAGGCGTCGAGCATGCGGCGTCCGACCCGGAGTTCGCGGTATTCGGGCAGCGAGCGGCCGGCCTGCCGCATGAACCACACCGGGGTCACCGCGGGCCGCTCCCCGCGGTAGGCGCTCACCAGCCACGACGTCGCGGTGTCGGTGTTCAGCGGATGAGTGGCCGGCAGCACGGTCGTGGTCACGTTCAGCACCCTATTCGCCCGCGGCACGGCCCGCCGCCGAAGTTCGAGGTCTATGCTGGCGCGGTGCTGTTGTGCCTGACCGCGAGCCATCGCACTCACGACTTCGCCGCACTGGAGCGGTGGAGCGGCGATGAGGGCAGTGCGCTCGTGGACGCCCTGCTGGCCGGCGACGGGGTCGCTGGCGGCATCGTGCTGAGCACCTGCAATCGGTTCGAGATCTATCTGGACGCCGACCACCGGACGGTCGCGGCGGTCGAGGGAATCCGGGGCTCGCTCAGCCTGCTCCGCGGCGAGGCGGCCGCGCGCCACCTGTTCGGGGTGACCGCCGGCCTGGAGTCCGTGGTCGTCGGCGAGCCCGAGATCGCCGGCCAGGTGCGCCGGGCCCTGAACCGGGCCGAGAGCGCCGGCACCGCGACCCCGCTGCTGCAGCGGGTGTTCTCCGACGCCCTGGCAACCCGCCGGACGGTGCGCGAGCGCACCGGTCTGGGCGCGGCGCGTCCGTCGCTGATCCGCCTCGCGCTCGACCTGGCCTCCCACCGGATCTCCGACTGGAGCGACACCAAGGTCCTGCTGGTCGGCACCGGACGCTATGCGACGTCCTGCCTCGAAGCGCTGCGCGACCGCGGCATCCAGGCGATCACGGCGTGGTCGCCGTCCGGCCGCGGTTCCGGCTTCGGCCTCCGACACGGGCTCGCCCAGGTCAGCGGGCACGCGGTGGCGGCCGCCGCCAGCGCCGCCGACATCATCGTCTGCTGCACCACCAGCACCGACCTGGTGATCGGCCCGGGACTGCTCCAGGGCACCTGCCCGGTGACCGCGCACGCCGCCGCCCAGTGTCCGGTCGGCCGGCCACACGGCGGGGCACGCCGTCGGGTGATCATCGACCTGGGGCTGCCCCGCAACGTCGACCCGCAGGTGTCCGACCTGCCCGGGGTGGAACTGCTCGATCTCGAGGCGATCAAGCTGCACGCCCCGCTGCACCACCTCGCGGTGGCCGACGACGCCGAGGCCATCGTCCGGCAGTCCGCGGCCGCCCACGCCGAGGACGCCGGCTCGGTGGGTCCGGCGGTGGCCGCCCTGCGCACCCACGTCACGGACGCCCTCGACGCGGAGCTGGCCCGGATCCGCCGCCGCTACGACCCCGAGACGGCCGAGAAGGCGGAGGCCGCCCTCCGGCACTTCGCGGGCGTCCTGCTGCACGGGCCGTCGGTCCGGGCCCGCGAGCTCGCCGGCTCCGGACGCCGCGACGAGTTCCTCGACGGACTGCACGCGGTCTTCGGGATCGAACGCCCGGCCTGAACGGCCGAGCACCGCACGGATCATCATCGGGCGGCGACCACTACACTCCCGAGCGTGAGCGTCGATTCGCCCCCCGCACGCACCGGCCCGCCCGAGGGCATCCGGCTGCTCTACGCCGGCGCCGCGATCGTGGCCTGCCTCGTCGGCATCTACTTCATCCGCGACGTGGTGGCCCCGGTCTTTCTGGCGATGACCCTGGTGGTCACCGTTCGCCCGCTCGTGCTGTGGCTCAACGCGCATCGGGTGCCGAAGATGCTGAGCGCGCTGGTCGGCATGTTCGTGGTGTTCCTGGTGCTGTTCGCCATCCTGTTCGCGGTCACCGTCGCCCTGGTCCAGTTCGTCGCCGCGATGCCCGCCTACGCCGACCGGTTCAACGCCCTGTACAGCCAGGCATCGGCGCAGCTGATGGCCTGGGGGGTCAGCCAGGAGACGATCACCCAGTGGGTGACCACGTTCGACTACACCCGGCTGCTCGGCTACGTCACCGGGGTGATGGGGCAGGTCGGGTTCTGGGTCACCTTCCTGGGCTCGCTGTTCCTGTTCGTGGCGTTCGTCTCGGTCGACCTGACCGACACCACCGAGGGCAAGGCGAAGCTGGCCCGGGTGCGGCCCAACCTGGCCGCCGCCCTGCTGGACTTCTCCTGGCGGGTGCGCAAGTACTGGATCGTCAACTCGATCTTCGGTCTGGCCGTCGCCATGGTCAACATGGGCATCCTGACCTGGCTGCAGATCCCGCTGGTGGTGACCTGGGGCATCCTGGCGTTCGTCACCGCCTACATTCCCAACGTCGGCTTCATCATCGGCATGGTGCCGCCGGCCCTGATGGCGCTGCTGGCCCGCGACCTCCAGACCATGGTGATCATGGTCGCCGCCTATGTGGTGGTGAACTTCATCGCCTCGATGGTCATCCAGCCGAAGGTGACCGGCGACGCCGTCGGGCTGAACATCACCACCACATTCATCTCCCTGGTGTTCTGGTCGATCATCATCGGCCCGCTGGGCGCCATTCTCGCCGTCCCGCTGACGCTGTTCTGCAAGGGCATCTTCTTCGACGCCGACCCCGGCTCACGCTGGCTGTCGATCTTCCTCGGCGGCAACCTGGACGCGGTGGTGCCCGGCGCGGCCGATCCGGTGCCGCCGCTGGAAGCACCCACCGTGACCGACGACCCGGAGGTGCAACCGGACCCGCCGCTGCCGGCCGAACCGGCGCCGGAACCCGATTCGGCCGACGCTCCGGACGCCGCGGGGTCCGCCGAACCGGAGCGGACGTGATCATCGAGGTCGAGGTCGGCGGCTGGGAGCACCAGTGCTGCGGGCCGGCGGTCGAGCGCGGCCAAGTCGTGGAGTGGGCCTACCACGTCGACGGGGCCGGGGTCCGGCACGAGACCCATCACCTGCCCGAGGACGCGCAGGGCACGGTGAGCGGACGGGTGACCGGCGTGCGGCTGCTGGCCGACGACGGGGTCCTGATCCCCATCGACCGGGCGCCGAGTGGGGGCGCGCTGCTGGGCAACACCGCCGCCGATGACCGCTTCGTGACCCGGCTCGACACCGACGAGGTGATCGGGCTGTCCGACGACTCCCGCTTCATCGTGACGCTGAGCGTCGGCTGACCCGGTATCAGCGCGCAGCACCCGCGGCTCTCACTGCTCGAATCCCGATTCGAGACAGGAGCCGCCGTGAGCGACGACACCTACCCGGCCCGCACCGCCAAACGATTCGCCTTCCTGGTTCATCCGCGCGCCGATGTCGCCACCGACATGGCCCGGATCTGGCGGCCGCTGGGCCGCATCCCCTCGTCCGCCTGGGACTGGGGGCTGCGCCGGCTGCCGGTGCCGCCGCAGCTGCTGGCCACCGTCCGCCGCCGCGAGCCGGACGCGCCGGCCGCGCCCGAGGGCTGGGTGCTGGTGGTCCCGGTCGGCGCTCGACAATTGCTCACCGAGGACCGCCGCTGGGCGATCGGCAAGATCGAACAGGGCATCGACCGGGCCCAGGAACTCGGGGCGGAGATCGTCGGACTGGGCGCGCTCACCGCGCCGGTCACCGGGGCCGGACGCCTGCTGCGCCCGCGCGCCGGCGTCACCATGACCACCGGCAACGCGTTCACCGCGCACCTGACCGTGGAGGCGCTGCTACGCCTGATGCCGGCGGCGCCCGGCTCGCACATCGCCATCGTCGGCGCGACCGGCAGCGTCGGCTCGTGCGTCGTCCGGCTGCTGGCCGACGAGCCGCTGGGATCGGAACTGACGCTGATCGCCCGCGGTGAGCGGCGGCTGACCGCCCTAGCGGCGAGCCTGACCGAGCGCGGCACCGGCGTCGAGGTGCGCACCGCCACGTCGCTGGAGGCCGTCCGGGACGCCGATCTGGTGCTGCTGCTCACCTCGGCCGCGGACGCGCTGATCGGGCCCGAGCACTTGAAGCGCGGCGCGATCGTGCTCGACGACACCCAGCCCCGCAACACCGATCCGCGGCTGCTCGCCGAGCGGCCGGACGTGCTGGTCGTGGACGGCGGCGTGGCGGCCATCCCCGGCATCGACCTGCGCGGCGACATCGGGCTGCCCCGCGGGCTCTCCTACGCCTGCCTGTGCGAGACGATGCTGATGGCCTTCGACGGCCAGCACGAGTCGGCGCTGGGCGAGGCGAGCGTCGACCACGCCGTCCGGATGCGGGACGCCGCCCGCCGCTTCTCGCACCTGGGCTTCACCCTGGCCGAGCCGCTGTCGTTCGGCCGAGGGGTCGACTGGCCGCAGCCGTTCACCGAACTCGCGCCGGCGGCCTGAGATGGTCACCGAGATCGTCATCGCCGGCGGTGGGTACACCGGTGTGTGGGCCGCCCGGGCCATCGCCCGCGCCGTCCGGACCGGGGTGCTGGACGGCGTCCGGGTCCGGCTCGTCTCGGCCGCACCGGACCACTCGTTCCACGGCTGGACGGCCGAGGTGATCACCGGGCAGGTCCGTCCGGAGCGCGCCCGGGTGTCGCTGGCCCGGCTGCTGCCCGGCATCGAGATCGTGGCCGGCTCGGTGACCGCCGTGGACGCCGACCGGCGCACCGTCGCCGTGGCCACCGCCGAGGGCCCGCGGGTGCTGTCGTTCGACCAGCTGGTGGTCGGCGTCGGCAGCCGGGACGCCACCGCGCGCGTTCCCGGGCTGGCCGACCACGGCTGGTCGCTGAAGGACCCGGACGGGCTGGCCGCGCTCCGCGTCCACCTCGCCGGGTTGACCGCCCCGCACACGGTGGTGGTGGCGGGCGGCGGGTTCACCGGCGTGGAGGCGGCCGCCGCGCTCGCCCAGCGGCTGCCCGAGGCCCGGGTGGTCCTGGCCCATCCGGGCGCCGAGGCGCTGCCGATGCTGCGGCCGAGGTACTCCCGGATCGCCGACTACGCCGTGGCCCAGGCCCGGCGTTCCGGCGTCGAGTTCCTGCCGGGCACCCGGCTGCACCGGGTCACCGCCGAGGGCGCCGACCTGGGAGCGGGCGGTTTCGTCACCTCCGCCACGGTGATCTCCACGATCGGCCAGACGCCGGTCGCGCTGCCCGGGCTGGAGGGCTTCGCCCGCGACGACTCCGGGCGGCTGGTGACCGACCGCAGGCTGCGGGTGGCACCCGGGATCTGGGCCGGCGGCGACGTGGCGGCGGTGCCGCACCCGGCCGGCGACGGGCCCTGTCCGGCGAACGCCCTGTGGGCCATCTACCACGGCAAACGGATCGGGGCGAACGTGGTTCGCGCCGTTCGGGGCCGCGCCCCGCGTCCGTTCACCTTCCCCGGCCTCGGCCAGGGCGCCAGCCTCGGGCTCGGGCGCGGCGCCACCGAGCTCTACGGCGTGCAGCTGACCGGGTGGCCGGCCTGGCTCGCCCGCTGGTTCTTCTTCCACTGGTTCATGCCGTCACGCGCGGTGGCCGCCCGCACGGCGCTGGAATGGCTGGCCGGTCCTCAGTCCCACCAGAACATCCACTCGGTGGAGCCGGCGATCTCGCGGCCGTACTCGCTCAGATCGTCGACGCCCTGATCGACGTTGTCGGGACAGAAGGCGTAGTGCTCGGCGACCAGCCGGTCCAGCTGCTCGCCCTCGGTCGGCGTCGCCTCGCTGAGCGTGCCCAGGATGTCGAAGCCGAGCAGCACCGGCACGGTGCCGAAGCGGTCCTCCCACGAGCGCAGCACCGCGGTCAGGTCACCCGACCCGCAGTAGTTCGTGGCGCCGAGCCAGCCCAGCCGCGCGAGCACATCGGCGGGCCGGGTCGCGGGTACCAGCAGCAGCCCTCCGGAGGGTAGCTCCGGCCGACGCAGCCGCACCGTCCCGGCGTCCGCGCGCAGGGCCCCGGCCAGGCCGGGGAAGCCGGCCGGGTACCGTCCCTCGCCCGGGAGCATCTCGGCGAAGAACTCCGCCGCCGAACGGGCCGGCTCGGTCGGGTCGGAGAACTCGCCCTCGCTCCACGGACGCCCCGGGTTGCGCGGATCGTCCAGCGAACGGCTGATCAGCGGCCACAGACCGGTCTCCGGAAACACCCGGGCCAGTCGCCACCACAGCTCCGCCGGGTCGTCCGGAGGGCCGGCCGACATCCAGGCCCGCTGCTCCGGTGCCCCCGGGTCGTCCGAGAGGCCCCGGTCGGCGGTGACCAGGACGCCCAACGGCAGATCGACGCCGGCGAGCGTGGTGGGCGCCACGGGCGGCAGGCGTCCGGGCTCGTCGGCACGGATGACGAGGATCTCGCTATCGGTCATCACGCCATCCTCACCCAACCCGCCACGCCCTGCCACCCCGGGAGTACCGTCGAGCTACAGCAGCAGGAGGTGCGCATGTCCCCCACCCAGACCGGACCCACCGAGCGCGAGGCCCGCAAGGTCGCGGAGGCCGCCCGGGAGTCCGAATGGCGCAAACCGAGCTTCGGCAAGGAACTCTTCCTCGGCCGGTTGCGCCTCGACCTGGTCGACCCGTGGCCGTCGAACAGCCCCGAACAGGTGGCCGCCGGCGAAGCCTTCCTGGGCCGGCTGCGACCGTTCGTCGAGGGCATCGACGGCGCCGCGATCGAGGCCGACGACGCGATACCCGACGAGGTCTTCACCGGCCTGGCCGAGCTGGGCGCGTTCGGCATCAAGCTGCCGAACCGGTACGGCGGGCTGGGCCTGTCCCACCTGTACTACTGCAGGGCGCTCACCCTGGCCGGGTCGGCGCACGCCTCGATCGGCACGCTGCTCAGCGCCCATCAGTCGATCGGGGTGCCGCAGCCGGTGAAGATGTTCGGCACCGAGGAGCAGAAGCAGCGCTTCCTGCCCCGGGTCGCCGGCGGCGAGGTGTCGGCCTTCCTGCTCACCGAGCCCGACGTCGGTTCCGACCCGGCACGGCTGGCCTGCTCGGCCACCCCGGTCGAGGGAGGCTATCTGCTCAACGGGGTGAAGCTGTGGGCCACCAACGGCACCATCGCCACCCTGCTGGTGGTGATGGCCCGGGTGCCGGCCGAGCAGGGCCGCCGGGGCGGCATCACCGCCTTCGTGGTGGAGGGCGATTCCGACGGAATCACCGTGGAGCGCCGCAACGCGTTCATGGGGCTGCGCGGGATCGAGAACTCGGTGACCCGGTTCCACGACGTGTTCGTCCCCGCCGAGAACGTGCTCGGCGGCGAGGGACGCGGGCTGAGGATCGCGCTGACCACGCTGAACACCGGACGCCTGTCGCTTCCGGCGATGTGCGTCACCTCGGCCAAGTGGTGCCTGAACGTGGCCCGGGGCTGGGCTGCGGAGCGGGTGCAGTGGGGGCGTCCGGTCGGCAGGCACGAGGCGCTGGCGACCAAGATCGGCTACATCGCGGCCACCACCTACGCGTTGGAGGCGGCGCTCGAGCTGTGCTGCCTGCTGGCCGACGACGACGCCAACGACATCCGGATCGAGGCCGCGCTGCTGAAGCTCTACGCGTCCGAGAAGGCCTGGACGATCGCCGACGAACTGGTCCAGATCCGGGGCGGACGCGGGTTCGAGACCGCCGCCTCGCAGCGGGCCCGCGGCGAGCGGGGCATCGAGGCCGAGCAGGTGCTGCGCGACCTGCGGATCATGCGGATCTTCGAGGGTTCCACCGAGATCATGCATCTGCTGATCGCCCGCGAGGCGGTGGACGCCCACCTCGCGGTGGCCGGCGACATCATCGACCCTGAGGCGTCCCGCGACGACAAGATCAAGGCGGTGGCGAAGGCCGGCGCGTTCTACGCCACCTGGCTGCCCACCCTGGTGGCCGGCAAGGGCGCGGTGCCGACGGCGTTCGCCGACTTCGGCCCGCTGGCCGGCCACGTCCGCTACCTGGAGCGCACGACCCGCAAACTGGCTCGCTCGATCTTCTACGGGATGGGCCGCTGGCAAGGGGCGATGGAGCGCAAGCAGGCGTTCCTGGGCCGCGTGGTCGACATCGGCGCCGATCTGTTCGCGATGACCGCGGCCTGTGTGCGGGCGAAGACCCAGCGCGCCGAACACCCCGAGGGGGTGGAGTTGGCCGAACTGTTCTGCCAGCAGGCCCGGGTGCGGATCGGGGCGCTGTTCACCGCGCTGTGGGAGAACACCGACGACCCCGACGCGGCGACCGCCAAGGAGGTGCTGGCCGGCCGCTACGCGTTCGTCGAGGACGGCATCGTGCTGCCCTCCGACACCGGGCCGTGGGTGACGCCGGTCGTCCCCGGGCCGTCGCAGCAGCCCGACGTGCGGCGGCGCATCCCGCGTCCCTGATCCGGCTACCCTGGCGGCATGCCGCCGCTTCGTCTTGCCGCCCTCGGGCTGTTGCTGGTGCTCGTCGAGATCCGTCTCGGCTCGGTGATGCTGTCGCTGGACCTGGTCGGCTGGGTGCTGGCGGCGATCGGGATGAACCAGCTCATCGACATCAGCAAGTGGTTCGTCTGGGCCCGCAACCTGGCGATCACCGCGCTGGTGCTGGAGCTGGTGGTGTTCATCTCGCCGGTCGCTCCGCTGACCGTGCTCGCCGACGTCGGCCTGCGCCTGGTCGTGCTCGCCTTCGTCTACTGCCTGTGCACCGCGCTGCTGCAACGGCTCGGCAAGCGGGACGGCGGCCATGCCGTCACCCTGCAGGTGCTGCGGATCGCGATCCCACTGGTCACGCTGCTTGGGGCCGCCTTCGCGGTACTGCCGGCGCCCGCCGGCGTGCCGGTCGGCTGGCTGTACCCGATCCAGCTGGCCGGCACCGTCGTGCTGGCCGTGGTGATGTGGCTGCTCGGCTCGCGCTACAGCTTCACCCGGTGACGTCGGGTTCGCCGAGAACCAAGCGGCGACCCGGGTCGATGCCGCTGCGGCGGGCCACTACCGGCTGGCCAGGTCGCCTGCGGTGAAGGCCGCCGCATCACCGGCCATCCGGCCGCTCGTGTAGCCCGCCGAATCGTAACCGCCGCGGACCCGTTCCGATGTGGTGGCCCGGAACCGATCGGCCACGAACTCGTCGATCTTGGCGTCCCGCGAGCTCAGCACGGGCAGGAAGCTCTTCGCGTCGGCACCGGCGTAGGCGACCCGGCGAACCTCCTCCAGGCGCTCGCCGATCCGTCCGGTGAATCCGAGCAGGAAAGCGGAGCGGAACGCCTGCGACCGGGTGCGAGCCCCGGCCCGCGCGGTGGCGCTGGCTTCGGCCAGCCCACGTTGCGCCTGCACCAGCAGCGAGGTGAACAGCAGTTCGACCGCCTCCAGGTCGTCGCTGTAGCCGATCACGTGGGACAGGGCCAGCTCGGCCAGGAAGAGGGTTCTGCACCTAGTGTGCTCGGCGATCGTCTGCAGCAGCAGCGCCTTGGCATCGGCATAGGGCGGATCGAGCGGAACCCGGATCATGCCCGGAGTGCTTTCCGTGGCGCCGGCCTCGTCGATCATCGCCTGCTCGATGGCGTGTTTGGTCATCAGTTCCTGAGCCTTCGCCGTGAACGCCATCGCCTCGGACTCGTGCTCGGTCGACTCGGCCTTGGCCAGCAGCGCACGGACACGCTCGAGGATCGGGTTCGCGGCCGCCGCGGTCGCGGACCGGCCGACCAGTGGACGCCGCACACGAACGCCCGCCGGTGGAGCCAACAGCTGTTCCAGTTCGGGAAGCCGGCCAAGGACCGCAGCGAGCCGCAGGATCACCGTCAGTGCGTCGTCGGCCGCCCAGCCGGCCCAGGTCATGACCCAACCGCGGTCCGGCAGCTGCCGAGGCAGTTCGGCGGCGGCCCACTGCAGTATCCATTGCGGATCGTTCAGCGTCGGGTCGTGCCGGGAGGCCCGCTCGGCGGCGATGGCGAGGCGGATCAGGTCGGCACCAGCCGCCTTCGCCCGTGTCCGCGTGATGCGGATCAGCTCCGTCGGCTGCCAGCCGCAGCCGTACAACTCCCGCACCCAGCCCACCAGGATCGGTTCGGCGTCGGCATAGAACCTGCCCGGATCGATCGCACCCGCCTGGGTCAGCAGCGGCACCATCGGCCTGCCGTAGCGGGCATCCGCCAGAATCTCGGCGGCGCCACGTGGCCGCGGGTCCGGTTGCCGGGGCCGGCCGAAGGTGCTGTCGAAGAACCGGCCGCCGTCCGCGCTGAACGGGCTCGACGGTCCGTTGGGCCGCGGCGCCTGCTGCTTCTCACGCGCCCGCTGCCGGGCCCGTTCCTTGGCTCGGGTGGCCCTCTTGGTCTGGCTTCCGCGACTCATGAGAGAACGCTACGAGAGGCGTCCGACACTTTCGGTGAAGCCTTGTCGGCGGGGCGTGGCATTGTGGTCCGCGTCATGGCAGAGGACGTGCTCAACCGGTTCTCCCCGGCCACCGCGAGCTGGTTCCGGGGCAGCTTCCCGGCGCCCACCGCGGCCCAGTCAGGCGCCTGGGACTCGATCAGCTCCGGCCAACACACCCTGGTCGTCGCGCCCACCGGCTCGGGCAAGACCCTGTCGGCGTTCCTCTACGCACTCGACCGGCTGGCCACCGAACCGGCTCCCGAGAAGCTGAAACGCTGCCGGGTGCTGTACGTGTCGCCGTTGAAGGCGTTGGCCGTCGACGTGGAACGCAACCTGCGCTCGCCGCTGGTCGGGATCGGCCACGAGGCCGTCCGGCTGGGCCTGCAGCCGCCGGCGATCACCGTCGCGGTGCGCTCGGGAGACACCCCGGCCGACCAGCGCCGCAGCTTCGCGCGCGAGCCGTCCGACATCCTGATCACCACCCCCGAGTCGCTGTTCCTGCTGCTCACCTCGGCCGCCCGAGAGACCCTGACCGGCATTCAGACCGTGATCGTCGACGAGATCCACGCCCTCGCCGGGGGCAAGCGGGGCGCCCATCTGGCCCTCTCCCTGGAACGCCTGGACGCCCTGCTGGAGCGCCCGGCCCAACGGATCGGGCTGTCGGCGACGGTCCGTCCGATCGAGGAGGTCGGCCGGTTCCTGGCCGGCGGACGCCCGGTCGCCATCGTCAACCCGCCCAGCGAGAAGACCTGGGACCTCTCCGTGGTGGTGCCGGTGCCCGATCTGAGCGCGCTCGGCGAGATCACCGACGACCTCTCCGGCCCGGCCGCCGGCGACCCGCGGCGCACCTCGATCTGGCCACACGTGGAAGAGCGGATCGTCGACCTGGTGGCCACCCACCGCTCGACCCTGGTGTTCGCCAACTCCCGCCGGCTGGCCGAACGGCTGACCGCCCGGCTCAATGAGATCTGGGCGGAGCGATCCGCGCCGGCTGAGCCTGTCGAGACCAGGCGGACGCCGGCAGAGGTGATGGCCCAGTCCGGGCGGTCGCAGGGGGCACCACCGCTGCTGGCCCGCGCCCATCACGGCTCGGTCAGCAAGGAGCAGCGCGCCCAGACCGAGGACGACCTGAAGGCCGGCCGGCTGCCGGCCGTGGTGGCCACCTCGTCCCTGGAGCTCGGCATCGACATGGGCGCGGTCGATCTCGTCGTCCAGGTGGAGGCGCCGCCGTCGGTGGCGTCCGGGTTGCAGCGGGTCGGACGCGCCGGTCATCAGGTGGGCGCCACCTCCCGCGGGGTGCTGTTCCCGAAATTCCGCGGCGACCTGGTGCAGACCGCGGTGATCGCCGAACGGATGCGGGCCGGGGCGATCGAGGCGCTGCGGGTGCCGTCCAACCCGCTCGACGTGCTGGCCCAGCAGATCGTCGCGATCTGCGCGCTCGACTCGATCACGGTGCCCGAACTGGAGGCGCTGGTCAGGCGCGCGGCGCCGTTCGCGGCGCTGACCCGTCCGGTGCTCGAATCGGTGCTCGACATGCTGGCCGGGCGGTACCCGTCCGAGGCGTTCGCCGAACTGCGGCCGCGGCTGGTCTGGGACCGCACCACCGACACCCTGACCGGACGTCGCGGCGCCCAGCGGCTGGCGGTCACCTCAGGCGGCACCATTCCCGATCGCGGCATGTTCGGCGTGTTCGTGGCCGGCGAGGGGGCCGGACGCCGGGTGGGTGAGCTCGACGAGGAGATGGTCTACGAGTCCCGGGTGGGTGACGTGATCACGCTGGGCACCTCGTCCTGGCGGATCGAGGACATCACCCACGACCAGGTGCTGGTCAGCCCGGCGCCCGGCGAACCCGGCCGGCTGCCGTTCTGGAAGGGCGACACCCTGGGCCGTCCGGCCGAGCTGGGCAGGGCGCTGGGTGCGTTCGTCCGGGAACTGGGCGGACTCGCCCCGGACGCGGCCAAGCAGCGCGCCCGGGATGCCGGGCTGGACGAATGGGCCGCCGACAACCTGGCCGGCTACCTGTCCGAGCAGCGCGAGGCGATCCCGCAGCTGCCCAGCGACACCACCATCGTGGTCGAGCGGTTCCGCGACGAGCTCGGCGACTGGAGGGTGGTGGTGCATTCGCCGTTCGGCGCGCCGGTGCATGCCCCGTGGGCGCTGGCGATCGCCGCCCGGCTGCGTGAGTCGCACGGCGTCGACGTCCAGGCCATGCACGGCGACGACGGCATCGTGCTGCGGCTGCCCGACACCGGCTGGGCGGCGACCGACGACGAGGTGGCGGTACCCGACCTGCTGCAGGCGATCGTGCTCGACCCGGACGAGGTGGCCGGCCTGGTCACCGAGCAGATCGGCTCGTCGGCCCTGTTCGCCAGCCGGTTCCGGGAGTGTGCCGGCCGTGCCCTGCTGCTGCCCAAGCGCCGTCCGGACAAGCGTCAGGCCTTGTGGCAGCAGCGTCAGCGGGCCTCGCAGCTGCTTGAGGTGGCCGCCCAGTACCCGAGTTTCCCGATCGTGCTGGAGGCGGTGCGGGAGTGCGTCCAGGACGTCTTCGACGTGCCGGCGCTGGTGGAGCTGATGCGGTCGATCGCCGCGCGCCAGGTCCGCACCATCGAGGTGACCACCCCGCGTCCTTCGCCGTTCGCCGGCTCGCTGCTGTTCGGCTACGTCGCGCAGTTCCTCTACGAGGGCGACTCGCCGCTCGCCGAGCGGCGGGCGGCGGCGCTCACCCTCGACCCGGGCCTGCTGGCCGACCTGCTGGGCACCTCCGACGGCCTGGCACTGGCCGACCTGCTCGACCCCGATTCGCTGACCCGCACCGAAGCCGAGCTACAGCACCTGGTAGAGACCCGCCGCGCCCGTGACGCCGAAGACCTGGCCGACCTGATCCGGATGCTGGGTCCGCTCGACCTGCCGGCGCTGCGGGCCCGCAGCGCCGAACCCGACCTGGTTCCGGAGTGGCTGATCGGGTTGACCGAGCAGCGCCGGGTGATCGAGGTGCGCGTCGGCGGCGGCACCCGCTGGGCGGCGGTCGAGGACGCCGGACGGCTGATCGACGCCCTCGGCGTCAGCGTGCCGGTCGGCGTCCCCGAGGTGCACCGGGCCCCGGTGCCCGATCCGCTGGGCGACCTGATGCTGCGCTGGGCACGCGGGCACGCGCCGTTCCTGGCCGCCGAGGTGGCCGGCTGGCTCGGTCTGGGGCCGGCCGTGGTGCACGGGGTGCTCAGCCGGCTGGTCGCCGACGGACGCCTGGTCGAGGGCGACCTGCGGCCCCCGGGCTGGCTGCCACCCTCGCTCGACGAACTCGTCGAGGCCCCGCGTCCGGGCGGTCTGAGCTACTGCGACCCCGGTGTGCTGCGGGTGTTGCGGCGCCGCTCGCTGGCGGCGCTGCGCAACGCGGTCGAACCGGTGCCGCCGCGGCAGTTCGCCCGCTTCCTCACCCAGTGGCAGGGGCTGCGGACGCCGCTCGCCGGCACCGCCGGCGTGCTGTCGGCGATCGAACAGCTGGCCGGCTATCCGCTGCCTGCCAGCTCGCTGGAGTCGCTGGTGCTGCCGGCCCGGGTGCGCGACTACCGACCGGCGATGCTGGACGAACTGCTCGCCGCCGGCGAGGTGGTCTGGCAGGGCACCGGCGCGCTGGCCGGAACCGACGGCTGGGTCAGCCTGCACCCGGCGGAGACCGCCGCCCTGACCATGAACCCGCCGGGCGAGATCGCCTCCGACCTCGCCCAACGCCTGCTGCAGGCACTCGACGGCGGCGGCAGCTACCTGTTCCGCTCCCTCGGCGAACGCATCGAGGCCACGGACGCCGAGCTCACCGAGGCGTTGTGGCAGCTGGTCTGGGCCGGCCATGTCAGCAACGACACCCTGGCCCCGCTCCGCGCGCTGCTGGGCGGGGGCCGGGCCAGCCTGAAGACCCGTCCCGCTCCCGCCCGCGGCCGGTTCGGACGCCGCCCGCTGCCCCGCGGGCCGCTGCCCCGGCCGGCGGGGCCCCCGGCGGCGTCCGGACGCTGGGCGCTGCTGCCGGGGGTGGAGGCCGACCCGACCGTGCTCGCCGCCGCGCGCGCGGAGGTGCTGCTCGACCGGTACGGAGTGGTCACCCGCGGCAGCGTCTCCAACGAGGAGGTGACCGGCGGGTTCGCCGGCGCCTACCGGGTGTTCAGCGCGTTGGAGGAGGCCGGGCAGGTGCGCCGCGGCTACTTCGTCGAGGGGCTCGGCGCCGCCCAGTTCGGCGACCGGCACGCGGTCGATCTGCTCCGCGAGGCGCCCGCGGCCGCCGGCGCCCTGGTGCTGGCCGCCACCGACCCGGCCAACCCCTTCGGCGCGGCCTTGGGCTGGCCGGCCCGAGCCGACGGCGGAGCGCATCAACCCGGGCGGAAGGCTGGCGCCCTGGTGGTGCTGACCGACGGCGAGCTGACCCTCTACGTCGAGCGCGGCGGGCGCACCCTGCTCTCCTTCACCGACGACCCCGGCCTGCTCGCCGCTTCCGCCACCGCCCTGGCCGAGGCGGTGCACGCCGGAGTCCTGGGCAAGCTCACGGTGGCCAGGATCGACGGAGCGGACGTGCTCGGCTCCGACCACGCGCTCGCCGAGGCCCTGGGCGGCGCCGGGTTCCGGTTGACCCCGCAGGGGCTGCGGCTACGCCGCTGAAAGGAGGGACATGCCCGAGGGCGACACCGTCTGGCGCACCGCCCAGCGGCTCAACCAGGCCTTCGCGGGCGAGACCCTGACCCGCGCCGACCTGCGCTGGCCCGGGCTCTCCACCCTGGACCTCACCGGAGCCACCACGATCGGGGTGATCAGCCGGGGCAAGCACCTGCTGCACCGGCTCGATTCGGGTCACACGATCCATTCCCACCTGCGGATGGAGGGCCAGTGGCTGATCGCGGACGCCGGCACCGCCCGCCCGGACGCCCAGACCCGGGCATTCCTGGGCACCGCCCGGTGGGCGGCGCTGGGCAAGCGCCTCGGCATGCTCGACGTCGTCGGCACCGACGCCGAGCACACCCTGGTCGGTCATCTGGGCCCGGACCTCCTCGGCCCGGACTGGGACGCCGCGCTCGCGGCCGCCAACCTGACCCGCGGCCCGAGCCTCGGTGCCGCGCTGCTCGACCAGACCAACCTGGCCGGCGTCGGCACCCTCTACGCCGCCGAGACCCTCTTCCTGGAACGCGTCAATCCGTGGCTGGCACCGGGCGAGCTCGCCGACACCGCCCGGCTCGCCCTGGTGAACCGCGCCCGGCGGCTGCTCGACCACGGCCGGCAGCACGCCGTCCAGTCGACCACCGGCAGCCGTCGGCGCGGCGAGAACACCTGGGTGCACGGCCGCTCCGGGCTGCCCTGCCGACGCTGCGGGGGCACCGTCCGGGTGGCGATGATCGGCCCGCCGACTCGGGAGCGAACCATGTTCTACTGCCCCGCCTGCCAGGGCGGACTGGCGCCCGCCGACGACGGACGCCGGCAGCGTCCGCTCGGTGCGGTGTCGACCGGCAGAGCTCAGAGCCGATCGCCGAAGCTGTAGGTGTTCCGCGGTGCCGCCATCATGTCGGCCACCGTCTCGCGCCAGCTGAGGTAGTGCGCCGTCTCCTTGTGGGCCAGCGTCGCCGGCTGGTCGACGTACTCCTCGTAGAGGATGAACCGGGACGGATCGTCGACCTGCTGCAGCACGTCGAAACGGGTGATCCCGGGCTCCTGCCGGCTGGCCGCGGCGTTGGCCAGTGAGGCCTCCTTGAACGCCTCGATGCTGTCGGCCTTCACCTGCACGTTGCACACCGTCGTGATCATCGTGCTCGGGTCCGTCAGGCCTGCGCGGCCTCGGCGAACCTGCCCAGCAGGTACGCCCAGTCGCCGAACTTCCCGCGGGCGTCGGCGTTGTGCTCCGTCCAGCCGTCGTGCTCGAAGGTCAGCTGGGTGCCGGCGTCGGACGGCACGAAGGTGGCGCGCACCACGGTCGGGAAGGTCCGGTCCTGGGCGAGCGTGAAGCTGAAGGCCACCTTGGCCGGCGGATCCCAGGCGATCACCTCGCCCCAGTCGTGCTCGGCGCCGTCGGAGTGCCGTTCGGTGATCTGGCCGCGCATCCAGGGGTCGATGGTGACCGTGGTGAAGGTCTCGGCGTTTCCGGTGTACTGCGGGTCCCACCACTTCCCCATCTGGGCGGTGAAGACCTCGAACGCATGGTCGGGAGTGCAGGTCAGGCTGATCTCGTGCACGATCGGGCTGGTATCCATGCCCCGATCCTTCCATCGCGAACCACCAGCCGACCAGCGATCGCGCACGCTCTGCCGCAGAATGGCCCAGGTGACGGCGGATCGGGCGATCGAGGAGTGGGCGGGACGACTCGCGCGGGCCTTCGGCCGCACCGACGACGTCGTGGTCGACAGGCTGCCCGGATCCTCCGCCGCGGAGCTGCTGGGGATCGGCACGCTGGTGGTCAAGCTGCACGCCCCCGGTACGGACGCCGCGCAGCTGGCGGCGCGGCTGGAAGTGGCGGCCGGGAGCCGGCATTTCGTGCCGGCGGCCGCCTCCAGCGTGCACACCGCCCCGGACGGCCGGGCGGCGACGGTGTGGCCGCGGGTCACGGTCGCCGCCCCCGACGACGACGTCCAACCCTGGGCGGACGCCGGAGCGCTCCTGGCCGGGCTGCACCGCACGCCGGCGGGCCGGCCGGCACCGCGCCACGGCTGGCCGGAACGGCTGGCCCGGGCGGCCGCCCGGGCACCGGAGGAACTGCGCGGGCTGGCCGCCGGCCTGGCCGACCGGGCCAGGCGTCCGGAGCCGTCCTCCGTGCTGCTGCACGGCGACTGGCACCTCGGCCAGCTGGGTCGCTGGAGCGACGGCTGGCGGCTGCTCGACATCGACGACCTCGGCCTCGGCGACCCAGCCTGGGACCTGGCCCGCCCCGCCGGGTACTGGGCCTGCGGATTGCTCGGCGACGCCGACTGGCACACCTTCCTGGACGCCTACCGCGCGGCCGGCGGGCCGGCGGTGCCGGCGTCGGGGGACCCGTGGCCGGCCCTCGACCTGCCCGCCCGCGCGGCGGTCCTGGTGGCGGCGGTGCGGGCCGTCCGCCGCGTCGATGCACACAGCCGGGACACAGCCCCGGTACTGCTCGAAGCTTGCCGCCGCATGGCACAGTGAAGGCATGTCCTCGCCGACCGATCCGATGCCCCGTTACGAGCCCTATTCAGCCGCCGGACGCGGACCCGCCGGCTTCACCTGTCCCAAGTGCGCCGGCAGCATGCGCACGGTCGACCGCAACGGCATCCACATCGAACAATGCCTGACCTGCCGCGGCGTCTTCCTGGACTTCGGCGAGCTGGAGAACATCACCCAGCTGGAGGCCCGGTTCGCCGCCGCACCGCCGCCGCCGGCCCCGGGGTACGGCTACGGGCCGGAATGGGGACATCGCGGCGGCAAACACTACCGCCGCCAGGGGCTCGGCGGGTTGTTCTTCTCCAGCTGATCGGCCGGTCGACCGGCGTCCGGGCCGGTATCAACCCGGACACCTGCGCCACCTGTGGGGTGTTGCACACATCAGTGCACCCGACACAGGAGGTCGCATGTCCCACCCGAACCGGCTGACCGCCAGCGTTCTCATCCTCGGCCTGACCCTCGCGGGGTTCTGCGCCGCCCCCTCGATCGCCCGGGCCGCTCCCGGCTGCAACGCCGACAACGGCGTCGCCGGCGACCTGAACTCGGACGGCCTGGCCGACATCGTGGTCGGGGTGCCGTCGTACGACGACGAACGTGGCGCCGTCGACATCCTGTTCAGCGACGGCGAGCGCCGCTTCCTCCGGGCCGCCGACCTGGGGCTGCCGTCCAGCCGCCCGGGCGACCGCTTCGGCCAGTCCGTTGCCCTCGGCGACGTGAACGACGACGGCTGCGCCGACCTGGCCATCGGTGCCCCGGGACGGGACTCCAGCAAGGGCGCCGCCCATCTGGTCGCCGGCGGTGCCGGCAACACCCTGACGCTGATGAACAGCTTCGCCGGCACCGCCGCGCACGGCAGCTTCGGCGCCCAGGTGCTGCTGCTCACCCCGCAGAGGCTGACCGCGTCCGGCCTGCGGAACGCCCACCAGCAGCTGGTCGTCTCCGCCCCGACCGCCGACGACGGCAAGAAGTGGGAGGCCGGCCAGGTGGTGGTGCTGCCGCTGACCACGGGCGGCGCCCTGGCGTCCGGCAGGGTGACCCTGACCCAGAACTCGCCCGGCGTCCCGGGCAGCTCCGAGAACGGCGACCGGTTCGGCACCGCGCTGGCCGGCCAGGACCGGACGATCGTGAT
Source organism: Micropruina sp. (assembly GCA_044224095.1). Taxonomy (GTDB): domain Bacteria; phylum Actinomycetota; class Actinomycetes; order Propionibacteriales; family Propionibacteriaceae; genus Micropruina. The sequence continues at coordinate 45,834 of JBGALC010000002.1, forward strand.
CGGCACCCCGAACGAGGCGGTCGGCGCCCGCAAGGACGCCGGCTCGGTGACCCTGCTCTCGGCCACCGCGTCCGCCCCGACGACCTTCAAGGGCGTCGGCGTCACCCAGAACTCGCCGGGCGTCCCCGGCACCGCCGAGTCCGACGACCTGTTCGGCGCGGCGGTCGCGTTCCGCGACAACTACGTGCTGGTCGGCGTCCCCGGTGAGAGCATCGGCAGCGCCCACTACACCGGCCAGGTGCACGTGCTCAACTTCAACCCGGCCGCCCGGACCTACCGCTCGCTGCGAGCGGTCCATCAGGACAGCGCGGGCATCCCGGGCAGCAACGAGACCGGCGACTACTTCGGTTCCTCGGTCGCGCTCGGCGTGAACACCCTCGACCAGCTCACCGCCGCCGTCGGCGCGCCGGGCGAGGCGATCGGCAAGGTGCTAGGCGCCGGAGCGGTGACCCTGTTCCGGGCCAACCGCAGCGGCGGTGCCGCACGGTCCATCCACCAGGGCAGCGGCGGCATCGCCGGCACCCCGGAAGCGGCCGATCAGTTCGGCTCGTCGGTGGGCATCGTCAGCGGCGACCTCGACGACGGCGAGGCCCGGCGGGACGGGATCGTGGTCGGGGCGCCCGGGGAGGACATCGGCAGCATGGGCGACGCCGGCACGGTCGTCTACTCCCGCGACCTGAGCAGTTGGTTCTCGCTGGTCCTGGAGGACACCGGCAGCCCCACTCCGCCGGCCGAGGCCGGCTACGGCGAGACGCTGGCCTCGGTCGCCACCGCCTGAGCCCGGGCCGGATCCGTCCCGCTGTCCCGGGGCGGATCCGGCTCGTCCGCGTGTTACCGTCGCATTCATGGCACGAGGGGGAGCGGCGATCACCATGGTCCTGGCGGCCGTGCTCGCGGGTTGCAGCGGCGATCCCGGTGCCGCCCCGCAGCCGAGCCCGTCGGGCGGCACCCCGACCGCGAGCGCCAAGCCGCCCGCGGTCAAGGGCACGGTCCGCACCAACAAGACCACCCCGCTGTCGTTGCGGGCCGAAGCCACCACCCAGAGCAGGCGGCTGATCCGGATTCCGCACAAGACGGTGATCACGCTGAGCTGCAAGACCATCGGCACCACCGTCAGCAACGGCAGCCGCGCCTCCAACGTCTGGAACAAGGTCACCTGGAAGAAGAAGACCGGTTACGTGGCGTCCGTCTTCGTCAACGGCGGCGATTCCGCGGCGCTCACCCTGTGCCAGGAAAAGGCGGCCACCCCGACCAGCACGCCGCCCAAACCGCCCAACGTCGAGCAGGGCATCGTCAAGACCGCCCGCAGCCAGCGCGGCGTCACCGAGCGCAAGAAGGACTGCAACCCTTACGGCGGCTGCATGCCGTGGGACGCGCTGTACGTCACCTGGGTCTGGAACAAGGCCGGCGACGCGGTGCCCCGATTCTCGTTCAGCGGCGACCTGTACACCTGGGGCCAGAAGCACGGCCGGGCCCACGCCGGCGTCGAGGGTGTGGGTGTCGGCGATCTGGTGCTGTCCGGCACCGGTCCGCAGAACACCAAGAGCTCGACCCGGGTCGACATCGTCACCGAGGTGCTGCCCGACGGCCGGCTGCGGGTGATCGGCGGCAACGTGTCGAACAAGGTCGCCGAGCGCATCGTCGCGACCAAAGGGATCTACGGCTGGGTGGACGCGTAGCCCTAGACTCCCCCTGCGGCCGGACGACGCCCGGCCACCGAGTCTGGGAGGACCGATGCGGTTCGACTTCGTGCCCTCGGGCGGGCCCACCATGGGGGTCGAGTGGGAACTCGCCCTGGTGGACGCCGAGACCCTCGCCCTGGTGCCCCGCGCACAACAGGTGCTGGACGCCGTCGACGATCCCAAGGCGGGGCCGATCCGCCGCGAGTACCTGACCGACATGGTCGAGCTGGTCACCGGCGTCCACCATCGGGTCGACGAGGCGATGGACGACCTGCGCGGCAGTCTGGACCGGGTCCGCGCCATCCTCGGTCCGAGCACCCGGCTGCTCGGTGCCGGCGCCCACCCGGTCGACCGGGCCGCCGACTCCGAGCCGTTCGACTTCTGGCGCTACAACGTGGTCAAAGAGCGCAACGCCTACTGGGGCCGGCAGATGGCGATCTTCGGCACCCACATCCATGTCGGCATCGACCACCGCGACAAGGCGCTGCCGATCACCTACGGCCTGGCCCGCTTCTCGCCGTACTTCATCGCGCTGTCGGCGTCCTCGCCGTTCTGGGAGGGCGAGGACAGCGGGTACGCCTCGCAGCGGACGATGATCTTCCAGCAGCTGCCCACCAACGGGCTGCCCTACCCGATGGACAGCTGGGAGGAGTTCGAGCACTACGCCACCGAACTGGAGGACGCCGGGATGATCTCGGCGCCCAACGAGATCCGCTGGGACGTCCGGCCCTCCACCTTCGGCACCGTGGAGAACCGGGTGCTCGACTCGGTGCCGACGTTCGCCGAGCTGGGCGCCCTGACCGCCTTCACCCAGTGCCTCGCCGAGTACATGTCGCGGGAACTGGACGACGGCCGGGCGATCGCCCAGCTGCCGGTTTGGTTCATGAAGGAGAACAAGTGGCGGGCCGCCCGCTACGGCCTGGACACCGACGTGATCACGCCCCGGGTGAAGGACAAGCTGCGGCCGATCCGCGAGGGCATCTACGACTGGCTGAACCGGCTGGAGGCGATCTCGGCCGAACTCGGCTGCGCCGACCAGCTGCGCTTCGTCGCCGAGCTGATGGAAGCCGGGCCCAGCTACCTGCGCCAACGGGCAGCCGGTGACCCGTCGGCGGCGCTGCGGCAACTGGTGGACGAGACCGGTGCCGACGCGCCCGCGCGGCTACCCTTCTCGGCGTGAAACCGTTCGTCCTGCTGGCCACCCGTGACCATGACAAGGCGGCCGGCGACGAGTACGAGTCGGTCCGCCAGCATGCCGGCCTGGCCCCCGATGAGCTGATCCAGATCCGGGTCGAGTCCGGACCGCTGCCCGAGCTGCGCCTCGAGGACTACTCCGGGGTGTTCCTCGGCGGGGGGCCGTTCAACGTCTCCGACGCCGAGAAGTCCGACCTGCAGCTGCGGGTCGAGGCCGACCTGCGCGCCGTGCTCGACCAGATCGTCGACGCGGACTTCCCGTTCCTGGGCATGTGCTACGGCATCGGCACGGTCACCGCCCACCTCGGCGGTGCGGTCGACCGCACCTACGGCGAAGGGCTGGGCGCCATCGAGGTGACCCTCACCCCGGAGGCGGCCGACGACCCCCTGTTGGACGGCGTCCCGGCGTCCTTCCAGGCGTTCGTCGGGCACAAGGAGGCCTGCAACGGCACCCCGCCCGGCGTCACCCTGCTGGCCACCGGCGCCGCTTGCCCGGTGCAGATGTACCGGCACGGCGCCAACGTCTACGTCACCCAGTTCCACCCCGAGCTGGACGTCGCCTCGCTGGAACAGCGGATGGCGATCTATCGCAACGCCGGCTACTTCCACCCCGACGACTTCGAGATCCTGGTCGAGATGGCCCGGGCGTCCGGCGTCGGCGAGCACCCGCACCGGCTGCTGCGCAACTTCGTCACCCGGTACGCGAACGAGGGCTAGTCGACGACGAGGTCGCCGTACTCGGGGTGCCTCTTCACGAAGACCCGCACGAACGGGCAGCTGGCACGGACCTTCCACTGGCCGGCGGCGCGCACCTGGTCGAGGGCTCCGCGGACCAGCGTGGTGCCCAGTCCGCGTCCGTTGAACCGCGGCTGCACCTCGGTGTGATCGAAGTCCGCGACCCCGTTGGAGAGGTCGTAGTGCGCGAAGCCGGCCAGTTCACCGTCCGCGATGATCTCGAAGCGGTGCTTGCGTTCATTGTGTTCGACGGCCTCCGCCACCCTCGCCTCCTTCGCCCGATGGGGTGAAAGTACCGGTCGGCGCCCGGAACTGTCAGTGCCACCGGGAACAATCGACGCGGGATGGGGTTAGGTAGTAGCAATGATCCGCTTCGACGACGTGAGCAAGTCATATCCGGACGGCACCGAGGCCGTCCGTGACTTCAGCCTGCAGGCGCCCACCGGGCAGACCACGGTGCTGGTCGGCTCCTCCGGCTGCGGCAAGACCACGCTGCTGCGGATGGTGAACCGGATGGTCGACCCGACCGCCGGCGCGGTCTGGATCGACGACGAGAACGTCGCCGACATCGCCCCGGTCCCGTTGCGCCGCCGGATCGGCTACGTGATGCAGAACGCCGGCCTGCTGCCGCACCGCAAGGTGATCGACAACATCGCCACCGTGCCGCTGCTCAACGGCGCGCCACGGGCCGACGCGCATCGCCGGGCGCTGGAACTGATGGAGCTGGTCGGCCTGGAGACCACGATGGCCAACCGCTACCCCGACCAGCTCTCCGGCGGCCAGCAGCAACGCGTGGGGGTGGCCCGCGGGCTGGCCGCCGACCCGAACATCCTGCTGATGGACGAGCCGTTCGGCGCCGTCGACCCGCTGGTCCGGGCCGACCTGCAGACCGAGCTGCTGCGCATCCAGCGCGAGCTGCACAAGACCATCGTCTTCGTCACCCACGACATCGCCGAGGCGCTGGCGCTGGGCGACCAGATCGTCATCCTGGCCAAGGCTGCCCGGGTGGCCCAGGTCGGCAGCCCGCAACAGGTGGTCGCCGAGCCCGCCGACGAGTTCGTCGCCGACTTCCTCGGCCTGGGCCGGGGCACCCTCGACCTGCATCTGCGCGAGACCCCGGGCGGCACCCTGGTGGTCGACGGCCACGGGCGCCCCGCCGGCCGGCTCGCCGACCCACCGCGGCGGGCGGAGAGCTGAGATGGGCTGGGCGCTGGCGAACCTGGAGCTGATCGGCTCCCGGACGCTGGCGCACCTGCTGCTGGCCGTGCCTGCCATCGTGGCGTCGTTCGTGCTGGCGTTGCCGCTGGGCTGGTTCGCCGCCACCCACCGTTGGTCGCGCGCCACCCTGCTGACCGCCGCCGGGCTGCTCTACGCGATCCCCTCGCTGCCGCTGTTCGTGGTGCTGCCGACGCTCTTCGGTTTCGGCGTCCGCGATTCCGCCAACGTGATCGTCGCGCTCACCCTGTACGGCCTGGCGCTGATGGTGCGCTCGGCGGCGGACGCCCTGGCGTCGGTCGGTTCGCCGGTGCGGCTGTCGTCGACGGCGATGGGCTACTCGGCGGCCGGCCGGTTCTGGCAGGTCGAGCTGCCGCTGGCCGGGCCGGTGCTGCTGGCCGGCCTGCGGGTCGTCGCGGTCAGCACGATCAGCCTGGTCACGGTCAGCTCACTGCTCGGCGTCGACAACCTGGGCCTGCTGTTCGTGGACGGTTTCCAGCGCGGCATCCTCGCCGAGGTGCTCACCGGCATCGTCGCCACCGTCGTGCTGGCGATCGTGGTCGACGGGCTGCTGGTGCTGCTGGGCCGCGTCCTGATGCCGTGGACCAGGGCGGCCCGGGCATGAACTACTTCACTGACGCGATCGCCTGGATCCTCGATCCGGCCCATGCCGGCGGCAGCGACGGGGTCTGGGCCCGCTCCGGCGAACACCTGTGGTACACGCTGCTCGCCGTGGTGCTGTCCTGCCTGGTGGCGATCCCGCTCGGCTACCTGGTGGGCCACACCCGGCGCGGCCGTGGTCTGGTGGTGGTGTCGTCCGGCGCCGCCCGGGCGCTGCCCACCCTGGGCGTGGTCACCCTGGTCGGCCTGCTGCTCGGCATCGGCCTGGTGGCGCCGCTGGTCGCCCTGGTGCTGCTGGCCATCCCGTCGGTGCTGGCCGGCGCCTACGCCGGCATCGAGGCGATCGACCCGCGCACCGTGGACGCCGCCCGCGCGATGGGCATGTCGGAGTGGCAGGTGCTGGCCCGGGTGGAGATCCCGCTCGGCCTGCCGCTGCTGCTCGGCGGCATCCGCTCCGCCACCCTGCAGGTGATCGCCACCGCCACCCTGGCCGCCTACGTCGGCGCCGGCGGGCTGGGCAGGTTCCTGTTCCTCGGCCTGAAGACCCAGGACTATCCGCAGATGCTCGCCGCCGCCCTGCTGGTGGTGGTGATCGCGCTGATCCTGGAAGGAGTGTTCGAAGTCGCCGAACGCGTGGCGGCCCGACGCCTGCACACCGCCTGACCACACCGACCGCACGACCCTGTCCGACTGAGAGGAATCACCATGAAGATCCGCATCGCCGCCCTGCTGGCAGCCGGGGCACTGGCAATGACGGCCTGCGCGTCGTCCAATCCGCTCGGTTCGGGCAGCCCCGCGCCGTCCGGTTCGGCCGCCGGCGGCACCCTGATCGTGGGATCGCAGCAGTACTACTCCAACGAGATCATCGCCGAGCTGTACGCCCAGGCGCTCGAGGCCAAGGGCTACACGATCACCCGGCAGTACCAGATCGGTCAGCGCGAGGTGTACCTGCCCGAGCTGCAGGGCGGCAAGATCGACGTCTTCCCCGAGTACTCAGGCAACCTGCTGCAGTACCTGGACAAGAACGCCACCGCGAAGACCGGTCCCGAGGTGATGGCCGCCCTGCCGGCGGCGCTGGGCCAGGGGCTGCGGCCGCTGACCGCGGCGTCCGCCACCGACCAGGACTCGTACAACGTCACCGCGGAGTTCGCCAGCACGAACTCGCTGGCCAGCATCGCCGACCTGGCGAAGCTGAACCGCACCGTCAAGGTGTGCGCGAACTCCGAGCTCGCCAAGCGGCCCTACGGCCCGCCCGGGCTGAAGTCCGCCTACGGCCTGGACGTCGAGGTGGTCCCGGTGGAGGATTCCGGTGGCCCGCTGACCGTGAAGGCGCTCAAGGACGGCAAGTGCGACACGGCCGACATCTACTCCGCCGACCCGTCGATCGCCGCCAACGGGCTGACCACGCTGGCCGACCCGAAGAGCCTGGTGCTGCCGCAGAACGTGGTGCCGATCGTGTCGACCAAGGTCGACGAGCCGGCCGCCGCCGTCGTCGACAAGGTGAGCGCCGCGCTGAGCACCGACGAGCTGGTCAAGCTGAACCAGCTCAGCGTCGGCCAGCAGCAGTCGTCGGCGACCATCGCCAAGGACTGGCTGACCGCCAAGGGCCTGCTCAGCTGAGCCGCACCGGGATCAGTTGGGTCCGGCTCCTTCGCTCAACCGTGGCACGGCCCAGCGGTAGTAGAAGCCGCGTCCACGGCCGCTCGGTCGCGACGGCGTAAGCACGCCCTCGGCAGCGAGCGCCTTCAGGGTGTCACCGACGTTGGTGGCGCTAGCTCCCACGAGCGACCCGAGTTCAGTACTGCTGATCCGGCCGCGAGCTTTCGCGTACGCCATCGCGATCTCGGCTCTGGTCGGCAACTCTCGGACGTGGTCCAGCGAGCGATCACGATTGAGGAGACCTTCGGAGGCGGGGGCACTGAGGCGCCACGCGGGGGCGGTGCCGTCTGGCGTGCCCTCGACGCGCTGCAGCAAGGGCTGTCCGTTGACACGTGCGCGAACGAGTTTCATGATCGCTCCCCGCGCCTCTTCGGCTGGAAGCTGGATCAAGGGGACGGCAACCCGTTCATCGACCCACCCTTTGGTGACCAACTGACGAAGGATGAGCAGGGACGAGACGTCGGCGGACTCCTCGGTCGGTTCGATTTCGGCGAGCCACCCGATCCAAGCCTCATCCAGGGTATCGCCGACCAGTGAGGTACGGACGAATGGGCCGGTGATCTCGCGGATGACGGGTGGCTGATAGCCGACTCGGACCATCTCGCGAACCATCCGGTCGACTCCGACGCCTTCACGTTCGGCGACACGCAGGTCCGCGAGCAACTGCGTCAACGCGGGGTTTCGCGACTGCGAGGGGTGCGTGATGATGTTCGCCTCGTTGACTCCGCCGAAGAAGCCACCGGGGCTGGTGACCCTGATGGTCCGACCGATGTGCTCAACTACGGTCGGCCCCGGAAGGCCCCACTCGCGGTGGGCCACACCGTTGACCACGGCCTCACGTGCGGCCAGGACGGGTATGTCGCGAACCTGACGCACGACAAGGCCGGCCTGGATGTGGCGAGTGCTGTTGTGTGCATCGATCGTGAGAAAAACCTCGGCAAGTTCCTCCAGCAGGGAGCGGCCGGATCGACGCACGCGCGCGGCGCTATCCCCGCCCGCGTAGTCACGACGGCTGTAGTCCAGGCACGGGTCGCCGCGACCGACGAACGTGATGACACCCCCGTTGGTGAGTAGGCCGTCACCGGTGACGACGTTGAGACGGCGCAGCAGCTGGGAATCGGTGGCGTTGGCGAGTTCCTCTGACGCCGGCTCGCCGCTCGCGAGCAGCAAGTCGCGGGCGACGGCGATCGCTTGCGGGCGCGCGGCGGAGGCGGGTGTGGCCGACTCGTCCCCCGACCAGTCGTAGCTGAGTGTCTGCATCCGACGGGCATGCCAGGTCGCTGCGTCGACTTCAACGCACCTATCGTTGACTCGCCAGTGGATGCGATCTCTGAACCGGACCGGCTCCACTGCCGGAGGACAGATGACCACCAGCAGGCGTACACCTTGCACCGCGGCCTGGTAGACATCAACCGTGAGCAGACGGCGGGTCAGCTCATAGATGCGCTGGCGCAGCCACTCCGGATCCAGGTCCGCTCCGATCAAGGTGCCATCGTTGGCAACCCCGACGATCAAGGCGCCTCCGCCGGGCGTATTGGCCATGCAAGCGGCCTCGCCCGCGAGCTTGTCCGCCGCAGTCTCGTTCTCTGGTAAGCCAGGCTGGACCTGACCGGCGCGATCGCGGCGACCTGCTTCCTCTTTGAGATCCACGCGCTTGCGCTCGTGGCGCTTGTCGATGACCTCGCCGGCAGACATTCGATCCAGGAGACCCTGAACCTCCGAACGGACCGGGTCGGCCCCGAAAATTATGGTCACTGCCTCAGTGTGACACATGGCCATAATTTTCTACCTCAGAAAATTATGACTTTGATCCTGTAGTGCGGTCGCATGGTAGTTTCCGCTCCCGGACGTCAGCCCGAGGTCAACGGGCGGGACGGAACGCGCAGAACGACTCGTAGTGGTCGGCGGTGTAGAACCACTCGCGGGGTTCGTCCCCGGGCCGGGCCTGCCCGCCGGTGATCAGCCGGCGTGGTCCGGGGAACCGCTGACCGGGCGCGCGGACGGTGTACTCCCGGTAGTAGCCGCTCGGCTTGCCGGGCAGCAGTCGCTCCCGGTTGCCGAAGGTGCCGCCGTCGTCGCGCGGGCGCAGGTAGGGGCCGCCGGCACGGACGGCGGCCACCGCGTCCGCGACCTCGGCGGGCAGCCGGGTACAGGCCGGCAGGCCGGATCGGGTGGACGCCGTCGCTGTCGGAGTCGGTGTCGGCGTCGGTGCGGGGACGGTGGGCTCGCCGCGTCCGGACTGCCACCACTGCGCGGCGGCCAGCAGCACGACGACCGCCAGCGCGAGCAGCACCAGCACCCGCCGGGCGGGTCCGGTCAGCCCGCTCATCCGTCGTAGCCCTCGACCAGCAGCAGGGTCTCGAACGCCCGGTCGGCCGGGTCCGCTCCGTCCCGCCACAGCCGCTCGGTGGCCTCGTCCAGCACGTCGGCCACCCGGAACCAGCCCGGCGTGTCGGCCCCGATCAGTCGTTCGGGGCGCCACCAGGCGAGCGCGATCAGAGGCGCGTCCGGCCAGTACCGGGCGAGGTCGGCCAGGCTGTCGGCGAGGGCGTCCAGGTTCCGTCCGGCCGTCTCGGGCAGCCGCATGGCCGCGGCGATCCGGCGTTGTGCCTCGCGGAAGTCGGTGACCCCGTCGGTGTCCACGGTGACCACCGCGTAACCGGCCGCGCGGGCGTCCGCGGTCAACCGGACGCCCTCGCCGGCGTCGGCGAACACCAGGCCGCGCCCCTCCAGGCCGAGCGGCTCGGCCAGCCACGGCCTCGGACCGCCGCCGGTCACCGGCCGGGCCACTACCGATCGAAGATGCGGTCCAACGGCACCCGGCGGCCCGGTGAGACCTGGTCGATGCCGCGGCGCACCACGAGCACGTCGCAGGCGGCGTGCTCCACGACCTGGTTGGAGACCGAACCCATCAACAGGCCCTTGAATCCGCCGGCGCCTCGGGTGCCGACGACGACGATCCGGGCATCCTCGGACGCCTTGAGCAGCTCGCGTCCGGGCGGGCCGTGCGGCGTCTCCAGGGTGACCTCGACGTCCGGGTACTCGGCCAGCGAGGCCGCGACGTCGTGCTCGAGTCGTTGCCGCACAGCGGCCTCGAAGTCGTCGGCGGGCGGCACGAAGCCGGGCGACCAGGTGGCCGGACGCGGCGCGGTGCTGATCGACCAGGCCCGGACCACCCGGACCGGTGCCTTGACCTGCCGGCCCAGCCAGAGGGCCCGGTGCAGCGCAAGAAGGGAGAAGTCCGAACCGTCGTTGCCGACGACGATGGGCAGGGGCGCTTCCATGCCCTGACTGTAGCCGGGCGGCTTGACTCGCGTGGTCAAGTGGAACCCATGAGTGAGCGACCAACCCCCGTCATCGAGGTGCGCGACTTCCGGATGGCCTTCGGCGACCAGGTCGTCATCGACGACCTGGGCTTCGAGGTGCATGCGGGCGAGACCTTCGGCCTGCTGGGCTCCAACGGCTCCGGCAAGACCACCACGATCCGCGCCCTGCTCGGCATCTACCAGCCGACGGCCGGCAGCCTGCTGGTCGAGGGCCGCCGCTTCGACCCGGCCCGGGGCTCCCGGCTCGGCTACCTGCCCGAGGAGCGCGGCCTGTACCGCAAGGAGTCGGTGCTCGAGGTGATGACCTACTTCGGCCGGCTCAAGGGCCTCAGCCACCAGGCGTCGGACGCCTGGTCGCGGGCCTTCCTGGAACGGGTCGGCCTGCAGAACCACGCCAGGGTGCGGCTGGACAAGCTGTCCGGCGGCCAGCAGCAGAAGGTGCAACTCGGCGTGACGATCATGAACGCGCCGAGCATCCTGATCCTCGACGAGCCGACCAAGGGCTTCGACCCGGTGAACCGGCGGCTGCTGATGGACCTGGTCGACGAGCAGCGCGCCCAGGGCTCCACGGTGGTGATGGTCACCCACCAGATGGACGAGGTGGAGCGACTGTGCGACCGCATCCTGCTGCTCAAGGACGGCCGGGCCGAGGCCTACGGCACCGTCGCCGCGGTGCAGGACGCCTTCGGCGGCCGCCGGATGCGGGTCCGGTTCAGCGGCGTCCTGCCGGCCTCCGCCCACTACCGGGTGGCGGTCAGCGAACGGAACTACGCCGAGCTGGAGCTGCCCGAGGGCACCGCGGTCAACACCGTCGTCCGCGAACTGCTGGACGCCGGCGTCCAGCTGCGCGACCTCTCCACCGCCCGGGTCTCGCTGGAGGAGATCTTCCTCAAGGTGTACGGCGAAGCGGAGGCGGCCGCATGAACCGGCACAACCTGGGCACGGTGATCTCGTTCGAGTTCCGCCGCACCGTGCTGAAGCCGAAGTTCTGGCTGATCTCGCTGTCGGTGCCGCTGCTGATCGGCGTCGTGGTCGGGCTGATCGCGCTCAGCGGGCAGACCACCGCGCAGCGCGCCGAGAGCCAGGACTCGGCGCCCGTCACCTTCACCTACACCGACGCGTCCGGACTGATCGACCAGGCGGTGGCCGGGGCAGCGGGCGGCACCCGGGTCTCGGACGCCGAGGCCGCCCGGGCCGCCGTCGTCGCCGGCACCGCGCAGTGCCACATCGACTACCCGAAGGATCCGCTCAGCCAGCCGATCGACGTCCGGGGCACCGATCTCGGACTGTTCGACTCCAGCCGGTACGGCGCCGTCGCGATGGCGGTGTTCCGGTCCTCCATCGAGAAGCGGATCGGCGATCCAGTGCTGGCGAAGCTCGCCGTGCATCCGCCGGAGGTCCAGCTGGCCACCTTCGCCGACGGCCGGCCCACCCCGGGAGTCGCCGGCGTGATCGCGCCGGGCATCTTCCTGGTGCTCTTCTACCTGGCCGTGCTGATGCTGGGCAACCAGATGCTCAACGTCACCCTGGAGGAGAAGGAGAACCGGGTCACCGAGATGATCCTGACGACCATGAACCCGACCACGCTGATCGTCGGCAAGGTGCTGGCGCTGGTGGGCATCGGCATCGTCCAGGGCCTGGTCGTCGGCATCCCGGCGAGCATCGTGTTCGGTCTGCTCAGCGGCAGTGTCGGGCTGCCCGAGGCGTCCGCGGGGGTGCCGATGCTGGGGTCGATCCCGATCAACGCCGGCGCGGTCGCGATCGGCTTCTGCCTGTTCCTGTTCAGCTTCCTGATGTTCACCGGCCTGCTGGTCGCGATCGGTGCGGTGATGCCGAGCGCCAAGGAGGCCGGCAACACCTTCGGCATCGTGGTGATGTCGATGTTCATCCCGCTCTACGCGGCGTCCCTGCTGGTCTCCGACCCGCATGGCGTGGTCTCGCAGATCTTCACCTTCTTCCCGCTCACCGCCCCCGTCTCGGCGCTGCTGCGCAACGCCACCGGTGGGCTGGACTGGTGGGAGGCGGCGATCACGCTGGCGATCCTGGCGGTCTGCGGATGGCTGTTCCTGACCCTGGGGGTGCGGCTGTTCAGGACCGGGTCGATCAGCTACAGCAGCCGGGTGAAGATCGGCCGGGCGTTGGGTTGGCGAACTGGCCGGTAGCGCGCCCGAACGGCGTCCGCTAGCCTTATCCTCGGTGTATTCTTGCGCTACTCAACGTTCGACCCGCAAGAATTGGCGTCTGAGAGCAGAATGAGCGGAGGATTTCGCATGACGGACCGTCGGGGGCTGAGCTCCACCCAGCAGCAGGCCATCGAGCAGACGGAGACCTGGGGCGCGCACAACTACCTGCCGCTGCCGGTGGTGATCGAATCCGGTGAGGGAGCCTGGCTGACCGACATCGACGGCAACCGCTACCTCGACTTCCTCTCGGCCTACTCGGCGGTCAACTTCGGCCACTGCCACCCGGCGTTGGTCAAGGTCGTCGCCGACCAGCTGCACAAGGTGACGATCACCTCGCGCGCGGTCTTCTCGGCCACCTACGGACCCTTCGTGCAGGCCCTCGCCGAGCTGTGCGGCAAAGACATGGTGCTGCCGATGAACACCGGCGTCGAGGCGGTGGAGTCGGCGATCAAGCTGGCCCGCAAGTGGGGCTACGAGGCCAAGGGCGTCGAGGAGCGGCACGCCAACATCATCGTGATGGCGAACAACTTCCACGGCCGCACCACCACGGTGATCTCGTTCAGCAACGACGAGACCGCCCGGCGCAACTTCGGCCCGTTCACTCCCGGTTTCCGGACGGTGCCCTACGGTGACATCCAGGCGATCGCCGACGAGATCGACGCCAATACCGTGGCCGTCCTGGTCGAGCCGATCCAGGGCGAGGCGGGCGTGATCGTGCCGCCCAAGAGCTTCCTGCCGGCGCTGCGCACGCTCTGCACCGAGCGCAACGTGCTGTTCGTCGCCGACGAGATCCAGTCGGGGCTGGGCCGCACCGGCACGACCTTCGCCTGCGAGCACAGCGGCGTGGTGCCCGACCTCTACATCCTCGGCAAGGCGCTGGGCGGCGGCATCATGCCGGTCTCCGCGGTGGTCGGCGACCGCGACATCCTCGGCCTGCTGCACCCGGGTCAGCACGGCTCCACCTTCGGCGGCAACCCGTTGGCCGCGGCCGTCGGCCTGGCCGCGATCGAGCTGCTGCGCACCGGCGAGATGCAGCGCCGGTCGGCCGAACTCGGCGAGCATCTGCACACCCGGCTGCGCGGCCTGATCGGCAACGGCGTGGACGCCGTCCGCGGCAAGGGCCTGTGGGCCGGCGTCGACATCGATCCGTACCTGGGCAGTGCCCGATCGATCTGCTACCGGCTGCTGGCCCGCGGCGTGATCGCCAAGGACACCCACACCAAGACCATCCGGCTGGCGCCGCCGCTGGTGATCGAGCGCGACGAGCTCGACCGGGCGATCGACGCGCTCGTCGACGCCCTGGCCGAGGCCCGCGCCGAGAAGGGCTGAGGACGTCCGGGCGGCCCTACTGCAGGGCCGCCATCAGCCGGGTCACGTTCTCCACGTAGCGGTCCCACACCGAACGCTGTGACCACTCCCGCCCGGTGAGCTCACGGCACACCGCGCGATAGCCGTCCGCCACCCGCTGCAGGTCGGCCACGAACTCCGGGGCGGTGCCGAGCAGGGAGACCTCGTAGGTGAGCCCGAACGAGCGGTAGTCCATGTTGGACGACCCGATCACCCCGGCCACGTCGTCCACGGTGAAGAACTTCGCGTGCAGCACGGTGGGCTTCGGGTACAGGAAGATCCGGACGCCGGCCTCCAGCAGCCCCTGGTAGTAGGACGCCTGAGCGTGCTGCACGATGAACTGGTCGGCGCCCGCGGAGACGAAGAGCTCGACGTCCACCCCTCGGTAGGCGGCGGTGGTGACCGCCTCCAGCAGCGAGTCCTCGGGAACGAAGTAGGGGCTGGTGATCACCAGCCGGCGCTGCGCCCGGTGGATCAGCGCGGTGAACAGCCGCAGGTTCGGCATCGTCTTGTACCCCGGCCCGGACGGCACCAGCTGCATCGGCTGGTCGCCGCTCTCGGCCACCGGCTCGGGCACCCGGTCGGCCAGCGACTCGCCGGTCTCGGTCAGCCAGTCGAGCGCGAACACCGCCTCCATGGAGCTGATGATCGAGCCGCTCAACTCGATCATCAGGTCGAGCCAGTGCCGTCCGGCGCGCACGTTCGCCGTCATCAGGTAGCTGGAGGCGATCAGGTTCTGCGAGCCCATGAACGCCACCCGGCTGTCGACCATCAGCAGCTTGCGGTGGTTGCGCAGGTCCGGGCGCCGCCAGCGTCGCTGCAGCGGCTTGATCGGCATCATCTGGTGCCACTCGATCCCCGCGCGGGTCATGAACGCGTTCATCGCCTTGTAGCCGGGATACTTCCGCGAGCCGATGTGGTCGTAGAGCACCCGGACCACGACACCGCGCCGGACGGCGTCCGCCATCGCGTCGAAGAAGTCCCGGGTGGCATCGTCGAGCGCCATCGCGTACATCTCCAGGTGCACGTGGCTCTGGGCGGCGCGGACCGCCGCGGTCATCGCCGCGAGCGAGGCGGTGTAGTCGCCGTACAGGCCGTGGCTGGTGCCGCCGAGCATCGGCAGCGCGGTCAGGTCGCGGTTGAGCCGCACCACACTGGCCAGGCCGTCCGGCAGGTCGATGCCCTCGGGCACGTCGGGCAGCGCCGCCGCACGGCTGGTGATGGCGGCGTCGGCACGCTCCTGCACCGCCTCGCGACGGCCGCGCACGAAGGGGCTGCCGATCAGGAAGAACAGGAACAGGCCGAACAGCGGGGTGAGGATGATCAGCAGCAGCCAGGCCAGCGAGGACGACGGGCGGCGGTTGTGCGGGATCGTGACGACCGCGACGACCTTGATCGCGAGGTCGATCAGCGCCACGATCATGCCGAGCCATCCGGGCCATCCGGGCATGCGTCCTCCCGCCTTCGAGGGCGTCCCACTCTGACTTGGGAGGATAGTGGCCGCGGCGGCGCAGGTCAGGGACGCCGCCGCCGGACGACCCCGACGTTGCGCGGTTCCGTGCGAACGAGGTTGTGTGGCGGGCCGGGCGCCGGAAGCACGTAGTGCCCGGCCGAAGCCGGGCACTACACCGCGATCCACGCTCGCCACGGGCCGGCTGCGGCCCCCCGACCCGGGGCCCGTGTCGCGAGCGGAATCAGGCCTGCTTGATGGCGGAAACCTCGAACTCGAGGGTCACCTTCTCGCTCACCAGGACGCCGCCGGCCTCGAGGGCGGCGTTCCAGTTCAGGTTCCAGTCCTTGCGGTTCACCACGACCGAGCCCTCGAAGCCGATCCGCTGGTTGCCGAACGGGTCGGTGGCGGCGCCCTGGAACTCGAACGGGATGGTGACCGGGTGGGTGACGCCCTTGATGGTCAGGTCGCCGGAGACGGTGACCTCGTCGCCGTCCACCGCGAAGCCGGTGCCGACGAAGGTCAGCTCGGGGTACTGCTCGGCGTCGAAGAAGTCGGCGGAGCGCAGGTGAGCGTCGCGGCCCTCGTTGCGGGTGTCCACCGAGGCGGCCTGGACGGTCACGCTCAGCGACGACTCCGACGGGTTCGCGCCGTCGACGGTCGCACTGCCGGACACGTCATTGAAACTGCCACGAACCTTCGTCACCATGGCATGCCGGGCCACGAAGCCGAGTTGGCTGTGGCTCGGGTCGAGAACGTAAGTTCCCTTGATATCAGCGATGCCGGACATGTGGTTGCCTCTCTAGGGGTAATGTTTGAAAACTGAACCACTACCACTATAGGCAGAGGTTGCTGACATGTCAATGATCGGTCGGACGCCCGGGTAACCTGGCCGCAGGCGACCCTCAGCCCCTCCCGCCAACTGTCCGGAAGGAGCCTCGAATGAGCGCAGCACAGTTCGTCCGCGGGGACCGGTCCTGCGAGTTGCCCCGGGTGGCGGCCACTGCGGGCAGCGACGGGTACGACGTGTCGAAGCTGCTCGCCTGCAGCGGCGATGTGACCCTCGACTACGGGTTCGGCAACACCGCGTCGTGCCGGTCGGCGATCACCTACATCGACGGGGACGCCGGCATCCTGCGCTATCGCGGCTACCCGATCGAACAGCTGGCCCGGCACTCCAGTTTCCTGGAGACCTCCTACCTGGTGCTCTACGGCGAACTGCCGACGGCGTCCGAGCTGACCGCGTTCAGCGAGGCGATCGGCAGCCATTACCTGCTCGACGAGCGGCTCAAGGCGATGTTCGGGCTGTTCCCGCGGCGCTCCCACCCGATGCCCGTGCTGGCCGCCGGGATCACCGCGCTGTCCACCTTCGCCATGCCGCCGGTGGCGCTCACCGAGCGCTCGGTCGAGCAGCACGCCTACCGGCTGATGGCCAAGGTCCCCACGCTGGCCGCCTACGGCTACAAGAACTCCCTCGGCCTGCCGGCCCTGTACCCGGACGAGTCGCTGGGCTACATCGAGAACTTCCTGCGGATGAGCTTCGGCGTCCCGAGCCGTCCCTACGAGATCGACGACACCGTCGTCCGGGCCCTGGACACCCTGCTGATCCTGCACGCCGACCACGAGCAGAACTGCTCCACCTCGACGGTGCGGATGGTCGGTTCGTCGGGGGCCAACCTGTACCTGTCGGTGGCGGCGGGGGTCAGCGCGCTCTCCGGTCCGCTGCACGGCGGCGCCAACCAGGCCGTGATCGAGATGCTGCAGCAACTCCGGGACACCAGCGAGGACGTCGCGACCTTCGTCCGCAAGGTGAAGGACAAGACGTCCGGGGTGAAGCTGATGGGCTTCGGCCACCGGATCTACAAGAACTTCGACCCGCGGGCCCAGATCGTCAAACAGCACGCGGACGCCATCCTCCGCGACCGGCCGGGCTCGGACGAGCTGCTCGACCTGGCCCTGGCGCTGGAGGACGCGGCCCTGCACGACGACTACTTCATCGAGCGCAGGCTGTACCCCAACGTCGACTTCTACACCGGCCTGATCTACCAGGCGATGGGCTTCCCGGCGGACATGTTCACGGTGCTGTTCACCATCGGGCGGCTGCCCGGCTGGATCGCCCACTGGCGCGAGCAGTCGCTGGATCCGGCCACCCGGATCGGACGCCCCCGGCAGGTCTACGTCGGCGCGGTGGAGCGCGACTACCTGCCGCTGGACCGGCGCTGAGCGACCGGGCTCTGATCAGTCGGCGGCCAGCGCGCGCGTCCGGTCGGCGACCAGCGCGGCCCGCAGCACCGCGGCCGGGGTGACCGGCCCCGCCAGCAGCGGCTCGATCGCACCGGCCAGCGAACCGAGACCAAGCCCGGACGCCTGCTCCGCCCGGCTCCGCAGGGTGTCGCGCTGCCGGGGGCTGAGCGCGGGGCGTCCGGTGGAGGCCAGCGCCTCGCAGACGTCCAGCACCGCCTCGCCGACCTGGCCCAGCGGCGCACGCTGCTGCTGGGCCTGTCCGGTGTGGGCGCGGGGGCGGTCGTCCCTGGCCGCCCGGCGGGCCAGCCAGCCGCGCCGGATCTCCCGCTCGGGCGGGGTCAGCGACGGTGAGACCAGCCGCAGCCGTCCGCCCTCGTGCAGGAACACCGACAGCGGCCGGTCGCGCTCATCGAGGACGACGGCGGCGATCTGCTTGCCGTCGCGGAGCAGCCAGCCGATCACCGCCTGTTCGGGTCCGGCGGCGGGCATCCGGGCGAGCTGCCGCAAGCCGGTCCGGTCGGTGATCGGCCAGACCAGCTCCTGGCCGACCTCGTCGAGCTCGGGCTCGCCGGCTCCGTGCAGCCGCCGGAGCAGCACCAGCCGGAGCCGGGCCGCCGGTGGGAGGAAGCCGCCGACCGCCGCCCCCCGGGCCGATCCATGGACCGCCTCAGCGAGCTCGTCCAGCTGCACGGCGGTGTCGGCGAACCGGGCGCCGCGGGTGACCCGGGTCCGGCTGGTGGGGCTCAGGCCGCCGTCGTCGCGGCGCTCCGCCCCGGTCAGCGTGAAGCAGCCGCCGGCGAGGGTCTCCGCCGAGACGCCCCACAGCACCGGGGCGTCCCAGGAGCGGACGAAGGACGGGTCGGCACCGGCGGCCCTTCCGGTGGTGACCGTCTCGAGGCGGCGGTGGGTGAGATCCCACAGCGTCACGGTCAGCCCGCGGGCCCCGGACGCCGCCGTCCACCAGCGCAGCGCCAACGGCAGCAGGGTGCCGGTCTCGGCGGCCTCACCGGTGCCGCGTCCGCCGAGCAGCCGGGGCGGCAGCGGGGGCGGGCAGCCGTGCAGTGCGACGGCCAGCGCCCAGGCCCGGCTCAGGGCGTCCAGCAGGTGCCGCTCGGAGGTGTCGTCGGCGCGTCCGGCGAGCGCCGTGGCGCGCCCGCGGGCCTGGGTGAGCAGGGTGGCCAGCAGCGGCAGCGCCTCCAGCCGGGCCCGCTGCGCCGCGGCGGCGAGCCGGGCGACGCCGTCGGCGCCCACCCGGGACAGCCCCACCCGCAGCAAGGACTCGATCGCCTCCCGCGCCCGGACCATCGCGTCGCGCTGGCCGGGGTGCACCACGTCCGGCGAATGGACCTGCTCGGGCCACTGCCAGCTGCGGTCGTGGAGGGCGAAGAGCCGGACGATCGCCTCCAGCCGCCAGGCCCGTTCGGCGGTGTCGCCGTGGCTGCCGGCCACCAGCATCCCGGCGAATCCACCGCCCGGCACCGCGACGATCTCGGGCGCACCGGGCCAGGAGATCCGCAGTGAGCCGCCGCGGGCCTCGATCGTGGTGGGCGTCCGATCGATGCCGGCCGCCACCTTCCGGACGGCGGCGATGCCGGCCGTGCGGTTGACCGCGGTCGGGGTGAGGGCGAGGAGGGCCTCCACCAGCTCGACCGACGGCGCCCCGACCGAGGGTGACCCGGCCGTCGCCGCCTCGCGGGCCCAGACGCAGGCGGCGACGATGTGCACGCAGACCCCGGCCACCGGGCACCCGCAGCCGGCCCTGCGCGGCCCGCCGGGCACCAACCGGACCAGTGCCGGCGGCGCACCGGTGTAGCGCAGCTCGACCCCCGAGTCGTCGGCGCGGTCCAACTCGATCCGGGCGGCCTCCTTCGCGGCCCGGCGGACCAGCCCACGGCTGGCCAGCGCCGCCAGCGCGTCGTCGTCCAGCCGGTAGCCGGAGAGCCACTCCGGCAGGGCGGTCATGCCATCACCTCGGCCAGCCATTCGGCGAACCGGTCCGGGGTCATCGCCGCCACCGGCATCCCGGCCGCGACGAGGCGTCCGGCGGTGGCCCGGTCGTACCAGGGCTCACCCTCGTCGGACAGCGCCGCCAGCCCGATCAGCCGGACGCCGCCCGCGGCCAGCCGTCGCGCCGTCGCGATCAACGCGGACACCGACCCGCCCTCCTCGAAGTCGGAGATCACGGCGACGACGGTGCGGGACGGCTGCGCGACCAGCGTCTCGGCGTGCTGCATCGCCCGGGCGATGTTGGTGCCGCCGCCGAGCTGGGCGGTGAGCAGCACCTCGACCGGGTCGTGGGCCAGGTGCGACAGGTCGACCAGCGCGGTGTCGAACAGGATCAACCGGACGCTCACCCCGGGCAAACCGGCCAGGATGGACGCCGACACCGCGGCGTGCAGCAGCGAGTCGGCCATCGAGCCGGACTGGTCGACCAGGACGATCACCTCCCAGTGCAGGTTGCTGCGCCGCTTCCGGGCCGCGAAGCGGATCTCGTCGATCAGCATCCGACCGGTGGCCGGGTCGACGTTGGCCAGGTTGGCGGCGATGGTCCGCCGCCAGTCGAAATTGGCCAGGGACGCGTGCGGGGTGCGCCGGGAGCGGTCCCGGGTGCCGGTCAGTGCCGTGGCGAAACGGGGTGTGAGGCGCTCGACGATGTCGGCGACCACGCGGGCGATCAGGGTGCGCAGGCCGTCGGCGGCGGCCGGGTCCAGTCTGCCCTTGACCCGCAGCAACGCCGAGGCCAGCTCCTTGTTCGGCTGCAGCGACTGGACGGTGGCCGGGTCGGCGAGCAGGTCGTCCAGGCCGTAGCGGGTGACGGCGTCGGCCTGCAGCCGCTCCAGGGTGGAGGCCGGGAACAGCCCGCGGGCCCTGCCCAGCCAGTTGATCGCCTTGACCGCCGACGGGTCGAGCGAACCGCCGCCGCCCTTGGCGTGCCGGTGTCCGCGGGCGGTGTACTCCCGGTCGTAGAGGTAGCCGAGCGCCTGATCGAGCTCGGCGTCCCCGCCGTCGCGGGGCAGGTCCGACTCGGCGTAGCGGCCCAGCACCAGCCGCCAGCGCCGGGTCTGCTCGGCGGTCATGGCGCCACCCAGTCGCTCAGCCCGTCGCGCTTCAGCGAGGCGACCAGCTCGCGCTCGATGGACGCGGCCCGCTCGGCCAGCGCCGGGTCGATCTCGAGCACCGTGTCGAGGTCGGTCACCGCCGCGCCGGTCAGCCGGGCCAGCGTCTCGGCCAGCGCGTGCGTCTCGGCCGGCTTCAGCCAGGTGAAGGCGCGGCGCAGGTCGGGCAGCACCGTCAGGAACGCCTCCGGCTCCATCGCGCCGAGGGCGTCGTTCAGCGCCCGCACCAGTTCCGGCGTGTGCAGCAGCAGGTCGGGCGCGGCCTGCAGCAGGCCGAGCAGGAAGTCGGCCACCCGTTCCGGGTCGGCCCCGGGCGCCAGGTGCGCGGCGGACGCCGTCGCCAGCTCGTCGGCGTCCAGGTCGGCGTCGCAGAAACCGAGGCCGAGCAGGCAGCCGTGCAGCCGGGCCGGGGTGCGCCGGTCGCGGCGCAGCAGCCGGAGCTCACGCCGGATCGGCTGGGTCTCGACAGGCTCACCCGGCGTGCTGTCCAGCACGAGCAGCAGCGAGCGAAGGCCGATCAGTTGCTCGCAGGCCCCCGGTCGGTCCTCGGCCCGCAGCCCGGCCAGCGGCGCGATCAAGTGGGCAACGGCGGCCAGCCCGGTGCCGACCAGGTCGGCGATCACCCCCGCGTGCTCGGCCAGCGGCAGCCTGCCCTGCTCGGCCAGCAGCCCGGCCAGCGCGTGCAGGCTGTCCACCACCGAACCGAGGTGCACCTCGTCGTCGTAGCAGTGGCGCAGCATCTCCAGCGCCGGACGCAGCGCGTCCGGCTCGCCCATCACCAGCAGCTCGACGATCAGCCGGCCCACCCGGCCGGCGCCGGGCTGTTCGCCGGCGAGCCGCTCGGCCACCCCGGTCCGGATCAGTTCGGCGATGGTCGCGCCGCGCGCCGAGGCGGCGATCAGGGCAGCCTCGACCAGCGGCGTCCAGGCGTACTCCCAGTCCTCGAAGAGCAGCCCGGCACCGGTGCCCTGGACCAGGTCGGCGCCGCCCAGCTGCCGGGCGAAGCCGGAGCCGACGAATCGCATCCGGGCCAGGAACTCGCGCCGTTTCACGTGTGACGGCTTGCGCTGGGTGTCCAGGCTGACCCGGCGCGGCATCGCGTCGTCGATCACGAAGCGCAGCCGGGCGGCCTCCCGTCGAGCCTCGGCGACCAGCGGCGGTGCGGCCAGGCCGTCCGGGATGTCGCCCAGCGCCGGCCCGCCGAAGACCTCGCGCAGCGCCTCGCCGATCGCGCCGGAGAAACCCGAGTCGTCCTTGACGAAGCAGCTCAGCAGCGCGTCGGTGATATCGGTGCGTCCCGGCCAGCCGCGGCCGCGCAGCTCGGCCAGCCGCAGCGCCTGCCCGACGGCGTCCAGCGCCGTCGCCGAGCCGGCCGGCTCACCCGCGCGCCGCAGCCGCTCGGCCACCTCGAGCACCACCTCGGTGGCGAACCGGCGCGGGTCGACGCCGCCGCTGCGGGCCTGCCAGGCCCGCTGCCAGAAACCGGGCGCCGGCATGCCGGCGCCGTAGCCGCGCAGCCCGTCCAGCCGGTCGAAGTCGTAGCGGATCAGCCAGGCCTCCCGTTCCGGGTCGAGCGCGGCACCGGTCTTGGCCCGCACCCAGGCCGCCTCCGGCGCACCCTCCAGGACGTCGAGCAGGGCGAGGGTGTGGAAGGCGCCGGTGACCACCACCACACCACCACCGGCGTCCCGGTGGCGGTCCAGGACGGCGGCCATCACCGCCTCGCGGGCATGGGTGCCGTCGGCGTCCAGCAGCGCGCGGCCGGCGTCCAGCCGGGCCAGCGCGCCCCAGGCCAGGGTGTCGGCGAAGAACCTCCGCCAGTCGGCCAGTTCCGCCGGCGTGCGCACCTCGAACAGGTGCTCCCAGGTCTCGTCGTGGTCGCGGCAGCCGAGCCGGGCGCCGACGGCGGCGATCAGCGCACTGCGGGCCAGGTGGTGCTCGGCCTGCAGGGTGCGCACCTCGACGCCGTGCGGGTCGCCGATGTCGGCGTAGCTGGCGTCGATGAACTCCACCGTGGCGCCGTGCGCCGTCCCCCAGCGCAGCGCCACCCATTCCGGGGAGAAGTCGGCCAGCGGGTAGAAGCCGCTGGTCCGCTCGCCCACCGACAGGATCGCCACCGGCGGTTTCGTCCGGTCGTCGGCCAGCGCCGGTAGCAGCGCACCGTACTCGCGGGGGCCTTCGATCAGCACGGCCCCGGGGCGGACCTCGTCGAGCAGCGCGGCCAGCGCCACCGCGCAGCCCGGGGAGTGGTGGCGGATTCCGACCAGGTGGACGCCGGCTTCCCGCCAGCGGGCCTGGGCGTCCGCGGCCGCGGCCAGCCTGATCAGCTCCACAGCCCCTCGGCGGCGTCGAAGAACTCCCGCCAGTGCGGGTTGCCGCGGGCCCGCTGCCGGACCACGTTGTCGACGTAGTGCCGGACCAGCCGGGCGTCGGCCTCCTCGCCCTTCTGCGCGACCCCGACGATCTGCCGGGCGATGTCGCCGGAGCGCACCGTGCCGTCGCCGAGATAGGTGGCCGCCATCGACGCCGCGATCGCCACGTTCACCGCCTCGGCGGTGGACATCACGGCGTCCGGGCGTTTCACCGGGGCACCCGCGTCGGTACGTCCGGTGCGCAGGTCGGCGAACGCGGTGACCAGCACCTCCATCACCGGCGGGGTCAGCACCGGACGCCGCGGGCCGAGTTCGGCGTCCAGGGCACGGCCGATCAGCTCGGCCTCGAACGCCCGGTCGCTGATCGGCCGGACGGTCTCGAAGTTGAACCGCCGCTTCAGTGCCGACGACATCTCGTGGACGCCGCGGTCGCGCAGGTTGGCGGTGGCGATCACGTTGAACCCGGGGCGGGCGGCCAGCCGGGCCTCATCGCCGAACTCGGGGATCATGATCTGCTTCTCGCTGAGGATCGACACCAGGGTGTCCTGGATCTCGGCCGGGCAGCGGGTGATCTCCTCGAACCGGGCGATCGCGCCGCGCGCCATCGCCTGATAGACCGGGGACGGCACCAGCGCCCGCTGGGTCGGCCCCTCGGCGATCAGCAGCGCGTAGTTCCAGGAGTAGCGGACGTGGTCCTCGGTGGTGCCGGCCGAGCCCTGGATGGTCAGGTTCGAGGTGCCCGAGATGGCCGCGGCCAGCAGTTCCGAGAGCATCGACTTCGCGGTGCCCGGCTCGCCGACCAGCATCAGGCCCTGGCGGCCCAGCAGCGACACGATGGCCCGGTCGACCAGCGGATCATCGCCGTAGAACTTCCGGGTCACCCCCAGCGACGGCTCGCCCAGCACGAATGCCCGGACGGCGCGGGCGCTGAGCCTCCAACCCGGCGGGATCGGCGCCCCGGACGCCGTGTCGGCCCGGGCGAGGGCGTCAAGTTCGGCGGCGTACCGGGTCTCCGCCGGAGGACGCAGTTCGGCGCCCGGCCCGGTGCTGGTCGGTTCGGTCATATCCCCGCCTTCTTCTCCCACTGCGGATCGAACGGTCCGAGCGCGGCCAGCGCCGCGTAGTCGGCGTAGCACTCGGCCAGCAGCACGTCGGGCACGTCGGCCAGCCGCACCTCGCGGCGTCGGGCCCCGCGGAAGCTCAGGCCGATGGTGGCGCAGGCGAAGTTCTCCTCCGGCACGTAGCTGCCGGTGAACTCCAGCACCGCGGTGAGGCCGGCGGCGGTGAACGGCTTGGTGTACTCGTCGAACCAGGCGCCGTCCTCGGCCGGGCCGCGCTGGTAGCCCCGCTTGGTGGCCACCCCCCGGAAGCTGAACGTGTCGGTCAGATGCCCCTGCAGGTCGCGGGTCCGGGTCGCGTTGCGGTCGAGCTCCGGGACGGCGTTGTCGAACTGGGCGAACAGCGGCTGCACCTCGTAGTCGGCCAGGTGCTCCCGCCAGCCGGTCGCGGCCCGGTCGCTCAGCCGGACCCGATGCGCCAGCCCGACCCGGGCATCCGGGGCCAGTTCCAGCGTCTCGTCGTCGGCGTCGATCAGTCCGCCGTCCTCGGCGGGCCGGAAGGCGCGCTGGCCGGGTCCGGGGTTCTCCAGCCAGACCAACCGGCTGACCAGCTGGGCCAGCAGCGGATGCTCCAGCAGGAACTCGCGCCAGTCGGCGGCCGACCAGGTACGCCCGACGCACATCGCCTCGTAGAGCCGGGCGGTCTGCTGGCTGAGCACCGCCTTGAGCTCCTTGCGCGAGGTGGTCAGCTGCTTCTTCGCCTCCTTGACCAGCTCGGCGTCGTCGCCGGCCCGGGCGGCCGGCAACGCCTTGACCGGTCTGCCCTCCGCCGTGCTCAGCTCGATGGTGCCGGACGGGCTGGCCCTGCCGACGAACCGGCGGCCGCCGAAGTCCAGCCGCAGCAGGCCGTCGGCGTCGAAACCGGCCGTCGGGATCGTCCGGTCGGCGAGCTCGTCGGCCGTCCACCCGCGCCGCTCGGCCAGGTTCTCGACCAGCCTGGTGGCGGTGGCCTGGACGCTGGCCTGCTTGAACCGCCGCGATATCGACAGCAGCAGCTGCACCGCAGCCGGCGCTCCGTTGGCGGCCAGCGGATACATCAGCGCGTCGACCTGGGCCCGCCTCGCGCCGTGGCTGCGGATGTAGGACTGGACGGCGTTCGCCAGCTCGATGCCCGGCATCCGGGTGGTCAGTGCCAGCAGGCCGCGATTGGCCGCCGCCGAGCCCAGGTAGGTCGCCTGGTGGTCGGCGAAGGACTCCCTGATCCGCGCCTCGACCGGCACCGCCGCGGCCTCCTCCAGCCAGTGCAGGTAGGAGGGGTCGCTGCCGGTGTTCGCCCTCCGGCGCCTCAGCGAATCCTGCATCCACTGCCAGCGCCGGCGGCCCTCCTGGTCGGCGAACGCCCGGCTCTCCTCCTCGGCGGGGTGCCGGGTGTCCTGGGCGATCCAACTGCTCAGCACGAACCGGCCCAGCGCCTCCCCGGAACCGGGTTCGAGCTGCCCCAGGTACAGGTCGAGCAGGCCCGAGCCGTCCGGGTCCTTCACCTTGTTGGCCAGCACCACCCACCAGGTCGGAATCGCCGGGTCGACGTCGCTGCCGTCGGCCCAGCGCAGCGCCGGAAGCTGATCGAAGCCGAACCAGTCCAGCGTGGCCGGCACTCTGGCGCGCAGGCCCTTCCGGGCCTCGGCGAGCAGCTTCTCGGGTGCCAGGTCGGTGGCGATGTCGTCGCCGAGGTCACGCAGCGCGTTCAGCAGCGCCGCCCGCGGGACCTCCCGCTTCTCCTTGGCCAGCGCACTCCGCAACGCCGGGACCGCGGCGGGGTCGCCGGCCATGGCCAGCCAGGCGGCGGACGCCGCCCGGATCTCACCCTTGCCGTCGGTCAGCCCCTGCTCGGCAAGCTCGCGGGCCAGACCGTGCTTGGCCAGCACCGCCTGGGCCGACGGACGGTTCCGCCGCGAGTCGCCGACCGCCGCCGCGGCGATGCTGGGCAGCAGTGCCCCGGGCAGCGACGGGAAGGCGTCCAGGATGGCCAGCGCGTCACCGGCGTCCTGGGCGGAGGTGGTGAGCCAGCTCTGCAGCACGTCGAGGTGTTCGGCGAACCACGGCCAGGCGGCGTCCGGTTCGATCTCCAGCCACCACTCCGACGACCGGGCCAGCTGCGGCACCTGCTCCAGGGCCTCGCGGGTGTTCCAGGTGCGGCGGACGGCGTCCTCCACCTGGCGCAGGTCGGTGATCGCCTCGGCCCGCGGCTGCAGCAGCCAGCCCATCCGGGTGTTCCGCTCGAGTCGGTGCAACCGCATCAGCTGCAGCGGGCTGAACGACCGGACGGCCTGGGCCAGGCCCGAGAGGTTGAACTGGCCGAGCAGCTTCGGCGGCGCCTGCCGGCCGGCCGCCGCGTCGACCACCTGGCGCAGCTCGGCGTCCGAGATCTGCCGCAGCTGCTTGAGTCTCTTGATGCTCCAGGCGTGCTCGGTGCCGTCGAGCCGGGTGATCTGGGCGTCGACGAACCGGCGCAGTTCCTCCAGCGCGCGCCGCTCGTCGAAGTCGTCGGGGAAGGGGGTGAAGGCGGGCAGCACCAGCGGCCGCTCCCCGGCGGTGGCCAGTGCGTCGCGGCGGGCGTTCGCCTTCTGCACCGCCGCGCCCAGCCTGGCGCCGGCCGCGACCGCCCGGTCGAGCAGCGCACCGCCGGACGGCGTGCGGGACAGGTAGTCGACCAGGTCGCCGCCGACCGCGGCCGGTGCGGTCAGCAGCACGGGCGCGAGGACGGCGGCCTGCAGCTGCTCGGGCAGCGCCGGCAGCACGCCGACCGCCACCGCCCGCACCCCTTTGGCCTTGTCGACGGCCAGGTGGGCGAGCATCGGGGCCAGCACGCCGGCCACCTGCGGGTTGTCCCTGACCCGCTGCGCGACCCCCGCGCGGGCGTCGGCGGTGGGCCGGCTGACCACGGTCGGCGGGATCAGCGCGCCGAAGCCGAGCAGGTAGTTGTCGATTCCGGGCAGCTCGTGCGGCCGCACCATCTCGGAGCCCCACACCTTCTCCTGCTGGCAGATGGCCAGGAAGACCACCGTCGGAATCTCGTGCTCGGGGCAGCCGTCGTGCCGCAGCAGGTCGGCGAACCGCTCCGGCGGCCACTGCAGGTGCGGCAGGGCGGCGCGGCCGATCACCGAGGCCAGGTCGTTGAGCAGCGCGGTCAGCCAGGCGGGGACGCCGTCCACCCGGCGGTTGGGCCCGGTGCCGAGCGCGGCCAGCAGGTAGCCGAACCGGAGGAACTCCGGCTGGGTGATCGAGCCGTTGCGGTACAGCTGGGAACGCGCCTGCGGCACGCTCGTGCGCGGGTCGCCGCCGATGCCCGCCTTCGCCAGCCGCTTCTTCAGCGGATCGGCTAACCACGTCCGCCACGAGACCACCGTGCCGGGCTGCCCCATCAGCTCGTCGAGATCGGCCTGGTGGGCAGCGTCGAGCTCCAGCAGCAGTTCCGGCCCGCTGCCGTCGTGCACGTACCGGACGGCGCGCTCGAACAGCTCGTCCGAGACCGCCCGGAACGGCGCCAACGCCTCCTTCAGCTGCGGATGCGGCCCGGCCGGCTGACCGGTCAGGGCGGACTTCAGACGCTCGAACACCATCGCTCCCCTTACAGAACTGCTGCTGGCATCCTGTCAGGCCCCGGGGACACTGCGGAGGGGAGCACCACCCTTGCCCGACGATCAGCCCGCCCGGACGCCGCGGCCGGCCCGCGCCACCGCACTCAGCCGGAAGGTGCCGCGAGGGGCGCCGAGGCGCTCGAACAGCGCCGCCCGCAGGTCGGCCCGGGCGGCGTCCGGAAGGCCGACGCAGTAGCTGCCGGCCGGCCCGATGCCGGCCAGCAGGGAGGTCCACAGCTCGTCGAAGTCGCGGTACTCGGTGTCGACGGTCAGGGTGGTCTCGGCGACCTGGGCCAGGCCGGCCGCGGTCAGCCAGCCGGCGATCTCGCCGGGGCGTCCGAAGCGGAGCACCCGGGCCTCGTCGGGAGCCCCGGGGTCGAGGCTGAGAGCGGCGTCCCAGAAGGCGCGCAACAGCTCCATGCCCTCGTCGAAGTCCCAGACGCAGGCGGCGAGCACGGCACCCGGCGCGGCGACCCGGGCGAACTCGGCGGACGCCCTCGCCGGGTCGGAGACGAAGTGCAGCACGAGCTGGGCGGCGACCAGGTCGAACTCCCCGTCGCCGAAGGGCAGCTCCTCGGCCGGGCCGCGGCGGACGTCCACCCCCGGGTGACGGGCGGCGCAGGCTGCGACGAACGGCTCGGACGGGTCGCAGGCGGCCACGTTCGCGGCGCCGAGGCGCCTGACCAGTTCGCCGGTCAGGGCGCCCGGCCCGCACCCGACGTCCAGGGCGCGCAGGCCGTGCACCACCCCGGCGAAGGTGGCGAACTCGGCGGCCAGCCGCCGCGAATAGCGGCCCATGAAGGCGTCGTAGGCGTCCCCGGACACCCGAAAGGTTCCGGCGCCCGGCACATCCTGCACGATCAGCTCCTCGGCGCGAAGTCCGCAGCAACTGTAGGACCGCCCGCCCGGAATGGATCCCGTCGGGCGATGGGCAATTCTGCCGCCCTCACCAGCCGCCGCCACCGCCACCGCCGAAGCCTCCGCCGCCGCTGAAGCCGGAACCGCCGCTGGACGCCGTGGTGGCGCTCTGCATCGACGACGACATGGTGGAGGCCAGCTGATCCATCGACGACACGAAACCGCTGCTCAGCACGTTGCCGTAGGCGTAGCCGACGTACCAGGAGCTGTCGGGCGTGTAGACGCCGCGCGCGGCGAGATCCTGGAAGATCTTCGCCCAGCGCTCGGCGACGCCGAAGACGATCGCGTAGGGAAGGTAGCGGGAGAACACGTCGATGCCCTCCTCGAACTTGATCTGGTCGGCCTCGGCGGTGGTCAGGTAGAGCTCGAAGCCCTTGGCCTGGGCGAGCACCGCCGAGCCGGTCGCCGTCCGGGCGCCGAACCGGTTGCTCAGCGCCAGCATGACGATGCCGCAGATCACCCCGGCCAGGCCGACCAGGCCGAAGCCGACGAACCCCAGCCCGAAGCCGACCACGGCGCCCAGGCCGATCAGCCCGATGCCACCGACGATGGCCACCCCGCGCACATGGCTGGGGTTGCGGCGGAACCACTGCAGTTCGTCGGTGACCCGCTTGTACAGCCGTTCCCGAGCACCCTCGAGCGTTCCCGCGTAGCCCTTCTCCTTCAGGTCGTCGGTGGTCACCGAGGAACCCTTGCGGAACAGCTTCTTGACCAGGTACGACTCGTAGCCGGTGAGCTTGTCGCGCCCGTCGAGGCGGACCAGCGTCCAGTCCTTCTTGCCCTGCTGGTCGATCCGGAGATGCCCACGGACGGCCAGATCGATGATGGTGGCCGTGATGTCCACGTTGTTGGCGGTCGAGTCGACCAGCACGCCGATCTCGCCCGGGCGGGCGTTCCGCGGCGGCGTGAAGGCGACGGCCACCGGGGCGTTGCCCGAGCCGTGACCGACCGTGACCTGCTGGCCTGCGGCGGGGACCACACCCGGGGTCAGCCCCAGATACACCTCGTCGCGGCTGCCGCGCCGGGTGCGGCGCAGCAACGGGACCAGCCCGATCACGGTCAGCGCCGCGGTGACCCCGCCGGTCACCGGGGTCAGCGGGAACATGTTGCCGATCCAGAACCGCTTCTCCAACCGGGCCTCGGCGCCGACGAAGGTGCCGGCCGGGAACCCGGCGACCACCTGCAGCGGGGTCTCACTGGGCAGCGACGACTGGGTGAAGGTCACCGACCTGCCCGACCGCTCGGCCTGATCACAGGGCCGGTTGGCGTTGTAGTCGACGAAGCAGGCCTGCCGGGTGGCGTCCGCCGGCCCGGTGACGGTCACCTCGATGTTGCGGAACGGCACCTCCCAGGAGCCGCCGATCACATTCCAGTTGAACTCGTCCAGGCCCGACTGCGCCTGATCGGGGGCGATCAGGCCGCGGATCGTGTAGTTGACCACGTACTGCTGGGTGCCGCGCCAGTAGGTGTTCTCGTCGCCGATCCGCACCAGGAGATTGCCGTCCTTGGTCTCGGTCTGCACCTTCGCGCTGGCGCCGGACGGGCTGCTCACCTCGCCGAGGGTGACGTCGAGCATCCGCCAGTGGTCGGGGTCCTTGGCGATCTCCTGCCGCAGCGGCAGGGTCAGGAAGGCGCCCCGCCCCTCGTCGGCGCCGAAGTTGAAGTCGAAGGCGATCCGGACGGAGGCGGTCCCGTCCTTGGCGACGTCGGCGCTCACCCGGTAGCGGTCGATCCGGTCGTCGTCGGAATCGGCTCTGGCCACGGACGCCGGCAGCAGTCCGATCAGGAAAACCCCTAGACCCACAAGCAGCAGAAGGACGCGTCGCATGCGTCAACCGTAACAACCCTTCGGCGCTGCCGGGCGAGCGCTGCGGCCGGGCCGGGCATGCCGGATACGGGGTCGCCGACGGGCACTCGTCGCGATCGGCGGCAATCGGGTTGAATGTGGGGGTGAAGAGCTATCGACTGCCGCAGACCGACATCGAGGCGTCCAGCGTCATCCTCGGCCTGATGCGCATCCCGTCGCTGACCGATGCCGAGATCCGCGCCCTGGTCGGCGCCGCCCGCGACGCGGGCATCAACGTCTTCGACCACGCCGACATCTACGGGAACCACCGGCACGAATGCGAGGAGCGGTTCGGGGCGGCCCTCGCGCTGACCGCCGCCGAGCGCGAGCAGATCCTGATCCAGAGCAAGGTGGGCATCCGCCCGGGCTACTTCGACTTCTCCGCCGAGCACATCCTGACCACGGTGGACGAGTCGCTGGCGGCGCTGCGCACCGACTACCTGGACATCCTGCTGCTGCACCGGCCGGACACCCTGGTCGAGCCCGAGGAGGTCGCCGAGGCCTTCAGCAGGCTGGCCGAGGCCGGCAAGGTGCGGCACTTCGGGGTGTCCAACCACACCCCGGGCCAGATCGAGCTGCTGCGCGCCCACGTCGAGCAGCCGCTGATCGTCAACCAGGTGCAGCTCAGCATCACCCACGCGCCGATCATCGCCTCCGGCCTGGCCACCAACATGGCCGGCACCGAAGCGTCGATCGACCGGGACAACGGCATCCTCGACCATGCCCGGCGGACCGGGATCACCCTGCAGGCCTGGTCGCCGTACCAGAAGGGCTTCTTCGACGGCGTCTTCCTCGGCGACCGGGAGCACTACGCCGAGCTGAACGACGTCCTCGACGAGCTGGCCGACGCCTACGACGTGACCCCGACCGGCATCGCCACCGCGTGGATCACCCGGCACCCGGCCAACATCCAGGTCGTGCTCGGCACGACCAGGCCCGAACGGGTGGCCGAGGCCGCCGCGGGCAGCGACGTCACCCTCAGCCGGCAGGAGTGGTACCGGCTCTATCGGGCCGCCGGCCACCCGCTGCCCTGAGCCCGGTTCCGCGACGCCAATCACACCGGTGTAGTTCTGCACAGCTGTGGACGCCGCTGTGGACGACCCACCGGCGGCGTCCGCTGCCGTGAGCTTGTGTTTACACGCGCGGCACAACCGCGAAGCGGCGGTGAAACCCGCGCTGCCGACGATGGCGGGGTGAGCCTCGCCGAAACCACCTCCGTGCGGTCGGCCTGCTCCTATTGCGGGGTGGGCTGCGGGATGGTGCTGCAGATCGAGACCGACGCCGCCAGCGGGCGGCGCCGGGTCGCCAAGGTGTCGGGCGACAAACAGCACCCGGCGAACCGGGGCCGGCTGTGCACCAAGGGCGCCACCAGCGCCGAGATGCTCCTCGCCCCCGGCCGGCTGGAGCAGGCGATGGTGCGCCCGGCCCGCGGCGCGGCGCCCGAACCGAGGGAGACCCGGGCCACGATCGCCGAACTCGGACGCCGGCTGCGGGCGATCGTCGAGGCCGACGGTCCCGACGCGGTCGCGCTGTACGTGTCGGGCCAGATGTCGCTGGAGGCCCAGTACCTGGCGAACAAGCTGGCCAAGGGCTTCATCGGGACCAACCAGATCGAGTCGAACTCCAGGCTGTGCATGGCCAGCGCCGGCTCCGGCTACAAGCTGTCGCTGGGCGCCGACGGACCGCCCGGGTCGTACGCCGACTTCGACCACGCCGACCTGTTCTTCGTGATCGGCTCGAACATGGCCGACTGCCACCCGATCCTCTACCTGCGGATGATGGAGCGGATCAAGGCCGGGGCGAAGCTGATCGTGGTCGACCCGCGCCGCAACACCACCGCGGCCAACGCCGACCTGTTCCTGCAGGTGAAGCCCGGCACCGACCTGGCGCTGCTGAACGGCCTGCTGCACCTGCTGGTCGCCGACGGGCACGTCGACGAGGCGTTCATCACCGAGTACACCCAGGGCTGGGAGCAGCTCCCGGACTTCCTGGCCGATTATCCGCCGGCGGTGGTCGCCCAACTCACCGGGGTGGACGAGGCCGACCTGCGCCGCGCCGCCCGGCTGATCGGCGAGGCCGGCAACTGGATGTCGTGCTGGACGATGGGCCTCAACCAGAGCACCCACGGCACCTGGAACACCAACGCCCTGGTCAACCTGCACCTGGCCACCGGGGCCATCTGCCGCCCGGGCAGCGGGCCGTTCTCGCTGACCGGCCAGCCCAACGCGATGGGCGGTCGCGAGATGGGCTACATGGGCCCGGGCCTGCCCGGCCAGCGCAGCACCCTGGACGCCGGCGACCGCGCCTTCGCCGAACAGGTCTGGGGCCTGCCGCCGGGCACCCTGCGCACCGAGGCCGGCACCGGAACCGTCGACCTCTTCCGGCGGATGCAGACCGGCGCGATCAAGGCGTCCTGGATCATCTGCACCAACCCGGCCGCGTCGGTGCCGAACCGCGCCAACGTGATCGCCGGGCTGGAGGCCTGCGAGCTCGTGATCACCCAGGACGTGTTCGCCGAGACCGAGACCAACGCCTACGCCGACGTGCTGCTGCCCGCCGCGCTGTGGGCCGAGTCGACCTACGTGGTGGTCAACTCCGAGCGCAACCTGACCCTGCTGCAGCAGGCCGCCGACCCGGTCGGCGAGGCGATGCCGGATTGGCAGATCATCGCCGAGGTGGCCTGCGCGATGGGCTACGCCGACGCCTTCAGCTACACCTCCTCGGAGCAGGTCTTCGAGGAGATCAAACGGTTCTGGAACCCGAAGAGCGGCTACGACCTGCGCGGCGTCAGCTACGCCCGGCTGGCCCGGACGCCGGTGCAGTGGCCCGCGCCGCCCGAGCCGGCCGGGGGCACCGGCGACGACGACGGCCGCAACCCGATCCGGTACCTCAACGACGGGGTCAGCCAGCAGCTGCTGGAGCGACCCGACGGCGTCCGCCCCCGGCTCGCCTTCGCCACGCCCAGCGGGCGAGCGGTGTTCTTCGCCCGCCCGCACGTCGACCCGGCCGAGCTCGCCGACGATGACTACCCGTTCGTGTTGAACACCGGCCGGCTGCAGCATCAGTGGCACACCCTCACCAAGACCGGCAAGGTGGCCAAGCTGAACAAGCTCAACCCCGGCCCGTTCGTCGAGCTGCACCCGGACGACGCGGCCCGGCTGGACGTCGGCGACGGCGATGCGGTGGAGGTGGCGTCGCGACGCGGCCGGGCGGTGCTGCCGGCGATGGTCACCGACCGGGTCCAGCCGGGCAACCTGTTCGCGCCGTTCCACTGGAACGACGTGTTCGGCGAGAACCTGGCGGTCAACGCGGTGACCAGCGACGCGGTCGACCCCGTGTCGTTCCAGCCGGAGTTCAAGGTGGCCGCCGTCACCCTGACCAAGGTCGCCGCCGCGCCGGCGATCGAGCCGGTCCCGCTGACCGCCAAAGCGGTCCCCGGCGGGCGCGCCGAGTCGGCGATCGCCGCACTCGGCCTGGACCGGCTCGGCCCGCCCAGCCTCAGCCCCGAGCAGAGCACCTACCTGCAGGGCCTGCTCTGGGCGCTGGACCACCGTCCGGACGCCGACCCGGCCCCGCTGCCGGCGTCCGCGCCCTTCGACCCGGCCACCCGGGCCTGGCTGGACGGCATGATCGCCGGGCTGTCCGGACGGCGGCCGGTCGCCTCCGGACCCTCCGCCGCCCCGGCGCCCGGCCCCGCGGTGCTGATGCTGTGGGCGTCCCAGACCGGCAACGCCGAGGAACATGCGAACGAGTACGCCGAGCGGCTGCGGGCGTCCGGGTTCGCGGTCGAACTGGCGGCGATGGACGAGGTCGATCCCGCCCGGCTGCCCGCGGCCCCGGTCGTGCTGCTGGTCAGCAGCACCTTCGGCGACGGCGGCCCGCCGGACAACGGCGAGACCTTCTGGGACGCGCTGGCCGGCGACGATGCCCGCGCACTCACCGGGTTGCGCTTCGCGGTGCTGGCCTTCGGCGACTCCAGCTACGACGAGTTCTGCGGGCACGGCCGGCGGCTGGACGCGCGGCTGGCCGAGCTGGGCGCCGAGCGGCTGACCGAGCGGGCCGACTGCGAACCCGGCGACGAGGAGCCCGCCGAGGCCTGGTTCGCCCGCGTCCTCGACGGGCTCACCGACTCGGCCGCCGGCCAGCCGCAGACGACCTATGTCGCGCCGCGGACCAGCGCGGTCAGCACCGAGCCGCGGCTGCCCGCCACGGCCTCCGCCGCCGCCAAGGACGAGAGCCGGTACTCCCGACAGGCGCCGCTGCTCACCCGGGTGACCATCAACAACCGGCTGGGCGGCACCGGCAGCAGCAAGGACGTCCGCCAGTTCGGCTTCGCCGTCGACGGCGACTTCGGCTACCGGGCCGGCGACGCGCTCGGGGTCCGCCCGGTCAACAGCGCCGACGCCGTGACCCGCTGGCTCACGGCGGCGGGCCTGAACGGCGAGACTGCGGTCGAGCTGGACGGTGCCGGCGTCTCGTTGCGGGACGCCTGCACCCGGCACCTGGAGATCGTCAACGTCACCCCCGCCCTGCTCCGCTTCGTCAACGAACGGGCCGGCGACCGTGAACTGGGCACGCTGCTGCGGCAGGGCAACACCGTCAACCTGCAGCGCTGGCTGTGGGGCAAGCAGGCGGCCGACGTGCTCGCCCAGTACCCGGTGAGCGCCCCGGTCCAGGACTGGGTGTCGATGCTGCCGCGGCTGCAGCCGCGGCAGTACTCGATCTCGTCGAGCCCGCTGGAGCATCCCGGCGAGGTGCACCTGACCGTCTCCGCCGTCCGCTTCGAGTACCAGGGGCAGCCGCGGCACGGGGTCTGCTCGACCTTCCTCGCCGACCACAGCGAAGCGGCGGACGTGCCGGTGTTCGTCCAGCCGACCACCCACTTCCGGCCGCCGGCCGACCCCGAGGTGCCGATGATCATGGTCGGCCCGGGCACCGGGGTGGCGCCGTTCCGCGGCTTCCTGCAGGAGCGCCGGGCGCTCGGCCACACCGGCCGGAACTGGCTGTTCTTCGGCGAGCGGAACTCGGCCACCGACTTCTACTACGCCGACGAGCTGACCGGGCTGCGCGACTCCGGCGTGCTCACCGACCTCACCTGCGCGTTCTCCCGCGACCAGCGGCACAAGGTGTACGTGCAGGACCGGCTGCGCGAGCAGTCCGCCCGGGTCTGGGACTGGTTGCAGGACGGCGCGCACTTCTACGTCTGCGGCGACGCCGGCCGGATGGCCAAGGACGTCGACCTCGCCCTGCGCGACATCGTCAGCAGCCAGGGCGGCATGTCGGAGGACGCCGCAGCCGGCTACGTCAAGACGATGACCAAGCAGCGCCGCTACCTCCGCGACGTCTACTGAGCCTCCGCTCACCGGGCGGACAAGGGCATGTGAGGCGTCCTTGAAACGACCGTAACGGCAGGTCGCGGCTGCCGAAACATTGCCCCCGTTTACTCGTGGTCAGGACCCCAACGACGGGTCGGCCGCTACTCCGGCCGCCCGGCCGGGGCGCTCGGGGCGACCGACCCGGCACCGACCGAACAGGACGTCGCCGATGATCAGCACGAACATCTTCCTCCAGGACATCGTCGCCTTCGACGGCACCGGCCTGGAGCAGTTCGCCCCCCTCGGCCCGGAACTGAGCCACCGCGTCGCCGACGGACGCCTCTGCCAGGCGCTCTACTTCCGGGGCGGCAACAGCACCGACGAACTGATCGTCGTCGCCCTGTTCCGCGACGGCGTGGTGATGCGCTACTTCCCGATCGGCGCCCGGTCGGACGTGCACGTGCCGCTGCGGGTGGTCGAGGACATCGACGGCGGCTCGGTGATCGAGCTGCAGGTCGCCGCCCCCGCGGGCGTGGCCGGCACCGTGGTGATCGACCTCGGCATGGTGGAGCACTGAGATGACCGCCGTCGACACCACGGACCGGGTCCGCTCCGAACAGCCCGCCGCGCTGCGCCGGCTGGTCGTCATCGGCAACGGCATGGCCGGTGCCCGCACCGTCGAGGAGATCCTGGCCCGGGGCGGCGCCGAACAGTTCGCCATCACCATGTTCGGCGACGAGCCCTACGGCAACTACAACCGCATCCTGCTCAGCCACGTGCTGTCCGGTGAGGAGCAGGACGCCGACATCTTCCTCAACTCGCTGGCCTGGTACGCCGAGAACGCGATCACCCTGCGCGCCGGCGTCCGGGTCACCCGGATCGACCGGTTCGCCCGCGTCGTGTTCGCCGACGACGGCACCGTCACCCCCTACGACGAGCTGATCATCGCCACCGGCAGCCGCTCCTTCCTGCCGCCGATGGAGAACCTGTACACCGGCGACGGCGCCCTGCTGCCGGGAGTCTTCGCCTTCCGCACCCTCGACGACACCCGGGCGATGATCGCCCACGCCGACCGGGCCGACAGCCACCGCGCGGTGGTGATCGGCGGCGGCCTGCTCGGCCTGGAGGCCGCCCGCGGCCTGCAGCGGTTCGGGCTCGAGGTCGCCGTGGTGCACGCCGCGCCGCACCTGATGAGCGCCCAGGTCGGTGCCCAGGCCGGCCAGATCATCCGGCGCAAGGTGGAGGCGCTGGGCATCGCCGTGCACACCTCGTCCCGCACCGCCGGCCTGATCGGCGAGACCAGGGTCGAGGGTCTGGCGCTGTCCGACGGCAGCCGGCTGCACTGCGACCTGGTCGTCGTCGCCGCCGGCATCCGGCCCAACGTCGACGTCGCCGAGACCAGCGGCTTCACCGTCGAGCGGGCGATCGTGGTGGACGACGACCTGCGCACCGTCGACGACCCGCAGGTCTGGGCGGTCGGCGAGTGCGTCCAGCACCGCGGCCAGGTGTACGGCCTGGTGGCGCCGCTGTGGGAGCAGGCGGTGGTGCTCGCCGACCAGATCACCGGGCGCGACCCGTCCGCCGCCTACCACGGCTCGCGGACGTCGACGAAGCTCAAGGTGGCCGGCGTCGACGTGGCCGCGATGGGGTTGCAGGGCCCGGAACGGGACGACGACGAGCACGTGGTCTTCACCGAGCCGGCCCGCGGCGTGTTCAAGTCGGTGGTGGTCCGCGACGACAAGGTCGTCGGCGCCACCCTGGTCGGCGACACCAGCAAGGTGGCCTTCCTGACCCAGGCCTTCGACCAGGGCATCGCGCTGCCGCAGGAACGGGCGGCGCTGCTGTTCGAGTTGGGCGGGCCGAGCGAGGCGGTCGGGGTGGCCGAGCTGGCCGACGACGCCCAGGTGTGCAACTGCAACGGGGTCAGCAAGGGCCAGCTGGTCGCCTGCGTCCATGACGGGGCCGGCACGGTCCGCGAGGTGATGGATCGCACCAGGGCCGGCAAGGGCTGTGGCTCGTGCAAGGAGATGGTCTGCGCGATCGTGGAGCTGGCCGGGAAGGGGTCGATCACCGCCGACCCGTCCGCCGACTGGTACGTGCCGGGCGTCCCGCTGGACAAGCCGACGCTGATGGCCCGGATCCGCGAACTGGAGCTGACCTCGGTGTCGGCGGTGTTCGCGGCGCTGGCACCCGGCGGCGCCGAGGACGCCAAGTCGAAGATGGGCCTGGCGTCGCTGCTGAAGATGATGTGGGCCGACCGCTACGTCGACGAGAAGGACGCCAAGTTCATCAACGACCGGGTGCACGCCAACATCCAGAAGGACGGCACCTTCTCGGTGGTGCCGCAGATGCGCGGCGGGGTGACCACCGTCGAGCAGCTGCGCGCCATCGCCGACGTCGCCGAGCGTTACGACGTGCCCATGATCAAGGTCACCGGCGGGCAGCGGATCGACCTGCTCGGCGTCCGCAAGGAGGACCTGCCGAAGGTCTGGGGCGACCTCGGGATGCCGTCCGGCTTCGCCTACGGCAAGAGCATGCGCACCGTGAAGACCTGTGTCGGCCAGGAGTTCTGCCGGTTCGGCACCGGCGACTCGACCCGGCTGGGCATCGAGCTGGAGACCCGGCTGCAGGGCATGGAGTCGCCGGCGAAGATGAAGCTCGCCGTCTCCGGCTGCCCGCGCAACTGCGCCGAGTCCTACGTCAAGGACGTCGGGATCGTCGCCATCGAGGGCGGCCGCTGGGAGATCTACATCGGCGGCGCGGCCGGCGCGCACATCCGCAAGGGCGACCTGCTCACCACGGTGGACAGCGCCGAAGCGGCCAAGACCCTGACCGGCCGCTTCCTGCAGTACTACCGGGAGAACGCCAACTGGCTGGAACGCACCTACGCGTTCGTGCCGCGGATCGGCCTGGAGCGGATCAGGGCCGTCGTGGTGGACGACGCCGACGGGATCGCCGCCCGGCTCGACGCCGCTGTCCAGCATCACGTCGACACCTTCGTCGACCCGTGGCTGGAGGGTGCCGAGCCGGCCGTTCCGGGCCAGTTCCGGACGGCGCTGCCGCTGACCGTGCTGCCCACGGTGGGACGCCGGTCATGACCGCCGCGACGATGCTCAGCCACGACCTGGGCCCGCTCGGCGACATCCCCGCCGGCGAGGGCCGCGCCTACCGGCTGGCCGGGCGGCAGATCGCCGTCTTCCACCTGCGCGGCGGCGTGGTCCGGGTCGTCGACGCCGTCTGCCCGCACCGGGGCGGCCCGCTCGCCGACGGCCAGACCGACGGCCGGGTGGTGCTCTGCCCGCTGCACCTCACCGCGTTCGACCTGGAGACCGGCTGCGCCGTCGGCGCCGCCTACAGCCTGACCACCTACCCCGCGCACGTCGACGAGACGGGTCGCGTCATCGTCTCGGTGCCGGCCGACCCGATCTGACCCACCCGAAGGAGACTCCGATGAGCACCACCACCCGGACGGTGACCAGCCGTCCCCGGCTCGAACCTCGCCGCGTCGGCCGCTGGATCGACGACTGGCGTCCCGAGGACCCGGCGTTCTGGAACGAACGTGGCGCGGCCATCGCCCGCCGCAACCTGATCTACTCGGTCGCCAGTGAACACATCGGCTTCTCGGTCTGGACGCTGTGGTCGGTGCTGGTGCTGTTCCTCGGCCCCAACTACGGCTTCGACGTCGGCCAGAAGTTCCTGCTCACCGCCGTGCCGTCGCTGCTCGGTTCGCTGGTGCGGGTGCCGTACACCTTCGCCGTCGCGATCTTCGGCGGCCGGAACTGGACGGTGATCTCGGCGGCGCTGCTGCTGGTGCCGACGGTGGCGATCGCGCTGGTGCTGGAGCCCGGGGTGTCGTTCGAGACGCTGCTGCTGGTCAGCGCCCTGGCCGGCGTCGGCGGCGGCAACTTCGCCTCGTCGATGACCAACATCAACGCCTTCTTCCCGGCCCGGCTGAAGGGCTGGGCGCTGGGCATCAACGCCGGCGGCGGCAACCTCGGCGTCGCCGTGGCGCAGGTGGTCGGGCTGGCGGTGCTGGCGCTGACCGGCACCCAGTACCCGCGGCTGATGGTCGCCATCTACATTCCGCTGATCGTCCTGGTCACCGTGCTGTCCGCGATCAAGATGGACAACCTGAGTCAGGTCAGCAACGCGAAGGGGGCGATCCGCGAGGTCTCCACCCACGCCGAGAGCTGGGTGCTGGCGTTCCTCTACATCGGCACCTTCGGGTCGTTCATCGGGTTCTCCTTCGCGTTCGGCCAGGTGCTCCTGGTCCAGTTCCCGAAGGAGTTCCCGAACCCGGCCGCCGCCGCGGCGCTGACCTTCCTCGGTCCGCTGCTCGGCTCGCTGATCCGCCCGGTCGGCGGCCGGCTGGCCGACCGCTACACCGGCTCGCTGGTGACCTTCTGGAACTTCGTGGCGATGGCGCTCGGCACCTCGGTGGTGCTGCTCGCGGCGCTGCTGCATTCGCTGCCGCTGTTCGTCGCCGGCTTCGTCACCCTGTTCGTGTTCTCCGGCCTGGGCAACGGCTCGACCTACAAGATGATCCCGGCGATCTTCCTGGCCAAGGCACAGTTGTCGGTCGGGGCCGGCACCCCGGTCGCCGAGGCGGACGCCGTCTCGCTGCGCCGCTCGGGGGCGCTGATCGGGCTGGCCGGTGCCATCGGCGCGCTGGGCGGCTTCGGGGTGAACCTGGCCTTCCGGCAGTCGTTCCTCAGCATGGGCAACGCCAACGGCGCCTACCTGGGGTTCATCGGCTTCTACCTGGTCTGCCTGGTGGTGACCTGGTCGTGGTTCATGAAGCGCCGGCCGGGGCGGCTCGAAGGGGTCTGACCGGAACGGGGTCAGGCGTCCGGGGCCGGAGCGGTCCCGGGCTGCCTGGCCGGCATCCACAGCTCGACCGTGCCCGACTCGAGATCGAGCGGCTTCGGACCGGCGCCGCCCTTCTTCTGGTCGACGACGAGGATCTTCTCCAGATCGCGCTGTTCCCGGGTGTGCCGCACCCCCGGGTTGAACAGCGCGAAGAAGTCACTCATCGGATCAGTGTAGGCGCGGGGGTCACGGATCCCTCAGCCGGGCGAGCTCGTCGGGCCCGATGCCGACCAGCGTCCCGCCGACCACGATCGTGTACAGGCCGTGGCGCTGCCGGTGGGCGCTGCGCTGGCGTCCGGTCCGCGGGTCGACCAGCCGGAGGTTCCCGCCGGCGAACAGCAGGTCGCCCTTCCAGGCCCGCACCGTGCCCAGCGATCCCTGGACCGGCTGCTGCCAGTGCAGTTCGCCGGTGCGGGCGTTGACCGCGAACAGCTGGGAGGTGTCCGCGACCAGGGTGAGCCCGCCGACGAAGACGGCCCGGGGCGAGACCGTCATCCCGAACGCCGAGCCGTTGCGGGTGCGCGCCAGCGGGCCCATCGTCCGGCCGGTCGCCGGATCGACCCGGACGGCGGTGCCGTCGGCCTGCAGGAACACCGGGTCGGTGACGTCGCCCGCGCGCGGGTCGCGGTCGGGGAAGGCCAGCCGGGTGTCGGCGGCGGTCTCGTGCAGCCTGGTCAGCGCATAGTCGTAGGCGACGGCGACGGCCCCCGCGTTGCACCACAGCCGGGTTCCGTCGTCCACCAGCCGCGAGCACCGCGGCATGCCGGCGAGCCGGCCGCGGCGCAGGTCGAGCAGGGCGGTCGTCTGCCCGGACCAGAGGGCGGTCAGGCCGTCGGCCACCTTCCGGATGCGGGGCCGGTCGAGCGCCGGGCCGTCCGGGATCGGCAGCTTGCGGTCGTAGATCCGGTTGTTGCTGAACAGCCCCGGATGCTGCGGCTGATCGCGCAGGTCGAGTCGCCAGCGCTGCCGAAGCTCGGCGTCCAGGCCGGTGACCACCGCGTGCGGAGCCGGCTGCCGCTGCTCGACGAGCATCACCCGGTCGCCGTCGACATGCAGCAGGGTCAGCCAGCCGGCGAAGTCGACGCCGCGGCGTTCGCGGCCGGTGGCCGGATCGAGGACGGAGATCCGCCACCGGATGCCCAGCCCGGTCGCCGGGTCGGTTGCCGTGGACGCCGCACACAGCACCTCGGATCCGAGCACTTGCGCCGCGCACAGCCCGTCGGGCAGCTCGCTGCGCCAGGTCGCGCGGCCCGTCCCCGGATCGATGCCGTGCGCGGCGATCCGGTGGTCGGCGGCGTCGCCGGTGAGCACCACCCAACGGGTGCCGGCGTCGACGACCCGGTTCTGGTCGAAGGTGCCGTCGACGGCGCTGATCAGTTCCGCGCCGGCACCCAGGTCGGGGCGCAGGTCGGACGGCCGCACCGACCATGTCGCCGCCAGTTCCGGCAGGGTGGGCGCCGGCGTCCGGGGCGGGCTGGGCGTGCGCCGGTCGGCCCGGTCGGGCAGCAGGCCCAGCACGACCACGACCAGGACGAAGATGCCTACGTAGAGGGCCAGCAGCCCGACGGCACGGCGCAGCAGCCTGCGCCGGTCGGCGGGCGCCGCCGTCGGTTGCGGCCCGCTCGATGCGCCGGCGACCCGACGCCTCCCCTTCCCTGCCGTCTTCCTGGCGCTGCCGGCCTTCCCGCCCGCCTGCTCCGGCCGAGGTTCGCGAGTCCGTCCGTCCAGCTCGGCCACGCCGCTGTGCGAGGGCCATCGGAAGTCGGGGCCCGCCGATCGGTCTCCGAGCCCCTTGAGCGAGCGGGCTCGCCGGGGGCGAGAACGGGGCCGGCCGCGAGCGACCGTCGAGGGCGGCGCCGGCCGGCCCGGTTGACCGGCGTCCGGATTCTCCAGGTGAGGCCACTCCGGCGGTCTGGCGAAGAAGTCGGGGCGGCTCACGAGTCGCCGCCCCGACCCGACCCCTGGCACCGCGCGACGACCGACGCGACGGACGATGGGGGCTGCGGCGGAGTCATCGAGCACACGTTAGCGGCGGTGGGGGCACCCGCTTCCGCGCCCGGCGCCTTCCGCAGCGGAGCTAAAACGGTTCCAGCCGCATCGACCGAGGAATCTGGTATTTCAACGTGTGGTGAAACCGCCCGCGGGCCAGCGGATGACCGGTGCGTTCCGGCCCGGTTACGCGGGCGTAGTCTTCTCCGCATGCCTGCTCTGCGATCTCGTACGACGACCCATGGCCGCAACATGGCCGGCGCCCGCGCCCTGTGGCGCGCCACCGGCATGGGAGAGTCCGATTTCGGCAAGCCGATCGTGGCGATCGCGAACAGCTTCACCCAGTTCGTGCCCGGCCACGTGCACCTGCGCGATATGGGCAAACTGGTCGCCGGCGCGGTCGCCGAGGCCGGCGGGGTGGGTCGTGAGTTCAACACCATCGCCGTCGACGACGGCATCGCGATGGGCCACCACGGCATGCTCTACTCGCTGCCCAGCCGCGAGATCATCGCCGACTCGGTGGAGTACATGGTCAACGCGCACTGCGCGGACGCCCTGGTCTGCATCTCCAACTGCGACAAGATCACCCCCGGCATGCTGCTGGCGGCGTTGCGGCTGAACATCCCCACCGTCTTCGTCTCCGGCGGCGCCATGGAGGCCGGCAAGGCCCTGATCAACGGCGGCACGACGCAGGCCCGGCTCGACCTGGTCGACGCCATGGTGAAGGCCGTCGACCCGAACGTGGACGACGCCGACCTGACCGCGATCGAGCATGCTCGGGCATGTTCACCGCGAACTCGATGAACTGCCTGACCGAGGTGCTCGGCCTGTCGCTGCCCGGCAACGGCTCGACGCTGGCCACGGCGTCCGCCCGCCGCGACCTGTTCGTGAACGCCGGCAGGCTGGCCGTCGACCTGGCGAAGCGCTGGTACGACGACGAGGACGCCTCGGTGCTGCCGCTGTCCATCGCCACCAAGGAGGCGTTCAACAACGCCATGCGGGTGGACATCGCGATGGGCGGCTCGACCAACACCGTGCTGCACCTGCTGGCCGCCGCCCACGAGGCCGGCGTCGACTTCGACCAGCACGACATCGACGCCCTCTCCAGGGTGACCCCGTGCATCTGCAAGGTCGCGCCCAACTCGTCCAGCTACTACATGGAGGACGTCCACCGGGCCGGCGGCATCGTCGCCATCATGGGCGAGCTGGACCGCGGCGGGCTGCTCGACCGCAACGTGCACGCCGTGCACTCCCCCGACCTGGACACCTGGCTGGACGACTGGGACATCCGCGGCGGACGGGTCAAGCCCGAGAACGCGGACCTGTTCTACGCCGCGCCCGGGGGCGTCCGGACGACCGAGGCGTTCTCGTCCACGAACCGCTGGACGTCCCTCGACACCGACGCTGAGAACGGCTGCATTC
Organism: Micropruina sp.; assembly: GCA_044224095.1. Classification (GTDB taxonomy): domain Bacteria; phylum Actinomycetota; class Actinomycetes; order Propionibacteriales; family Propionibacteriaceae; genus Micropruina. The sequence continues at coordinate 90,033 of JBGALC010000002.1, forward strand.
GCGCGGTGGCTACGCCCTACACCGCCGACGGCGGCCTGGCCGTGCTGTACGGCAACCTCGCCGAGGACGGCTGCATCGTGAAGACCGCCGGCGTCCCCGCCGAGCAGTGGGAGTTCAGCGGCCCGGCGAAGGTGGCCGAGTCGCAGGAAGAGGCGGTCGAGAAGATCCTCGGCGGCCAGATCCAGGCCGGCGACGTGGTCGTGGTCCGCTACGAGGGTCCCAAGGGCGGGCCGGGCATGCAGGAGATGCTGTACCCGACGTCCTACCTGAAGGGGGTCGGGCTCGGACCGAAGTGCGCGCTGATCACCGACGGACGCTTCTCCGGCGGCTCGTCCGGCCTCTCCATCGGGCACGTCTCGCCCGAGGCGGCGTCCGGCGGCACCATCGGCCTGGTCGAGGACGGCGACATCATCACCTTCTCGATCCCGCACCGGACCGTCACCCTCGAGGTGGACGACGCCACCCTGGCCGCGCGCCGGGCCGAAGCGGAGGCCCGCGGCTGGAAGCCGAAGGCGCGGCAGCGGAAGGTCTCGCCGGCGCTGAAAATCTTCGCGATGCTCGCCCAGTCCGCCGACAAGGGAGCCGCCCGGAGGGATCCGGACGACCTCTGAGGTTCCGCCGGTCGAGCTTGTCGTTGGTCGAGCTCGTCGTCGGTCGAGCTCGTCGTCGGTCGAGCTCGTCGTTGGTCGAGCTTGTCGAGACCCGTCAATCAGCGACCGATTCGGCACCCGTCCGAGGCTGGCGAGGCGGGACGTCCCTCGAATCGGTCGCCAATCCACGTCCCTTCCACGGTGCTCCGGGCCTCACGACCTCGAACCAGACCCACCCTCGTCCGAGGATGGGCCCACACACTCTGAACGAGAATGATTATCGTATCCTGCCCGCATGAAACTCGTACGCGCCCTCGTCGCCGCCACCTTGACCGCTGGGTTGGTCACCGCGGCGCCTCCGCAAATCGCTCCTGCCCATGACGCTCCCGACCCGGTCGGCGAGGTCTGGCACGTCCACGAACGGCTGCTGGTCAGCGACTCCAAGACCGGCGACATCGTCGTCGCCGACGACGGGAAGATCCGCGACCGGATCTCCACGCCCGAGGCGCCGATCAGCCTGGCCGGCTCCGCGGACGGCACCGTCGCCTTCGCCCTGCGCGGACGAGGCGCCGACCGCCATCACGTCAGCATGATCGACACCGCCTACGACGCCGAGCATGCCGAGGCGCGGCTACCCTACGTCGCCCGCACCTGGGTGACCACCTCCCCCGGCGGCGTCAACAACGGACGGCTGCCCGAGGCGTCCGGGAAGATCGGCGTCACCCTGGAGTCGGACGGCGTCCTGCAGTGGTTCGATCCGAAGAAGATCGCCGGGTTCGAGGATCCCCGGGCCGGCACCCTCGACCTGGGCCAGCCGGGGCACTACAGCCTGGTGGTCACCAAGGCCGCGGACGGTGCCGAACTGCTGCACGTCGGCAACATCCGCGGTACCAGCCAGGTGCTCGACATCGCCTCCGGGAAGGTCGTCTCCACCGGCACCGGCGCCTGCCCGGCGCTGCACGGCGCGATGTTCAGCCCGGACGGCACCCGCGTCGTCTACTCCTGCGCCAACGGGCTGCGGGTGGTCCCGGCCGACCCGTCCTCGGGCGGCGAGCAGGCCTTCGTGCCGTACCCCGGCAGCCGGCGCATCGCGGTGATGTTCGCCGGCGCGGACGGCGTGATCTGGGGCAGCACCGGCGGCGCCCTGACCACGGTGCAGCGGATCGACACCAGCACCGCCGTCCCGACCATCACCGAGGTGTCGGTCAAGCGCCGCGGACAGAAGCGCACCGTGCTGCGGGTGGGGAGCTCGGACGACGGCCAGCGGCTCTACGTGCTCACCCACCAGGGCTACCTGCAGCTGCGGGACGGCAACACCGGCAAGCTGATCCGGGAACGCCGGGTGATGAAGAAGGTGCCGACCTCGCTGGACGAGACCACCGAGGTGGCGGCGCTGCCCGACCTGGCCTTCGGTCACGACGGCGTGCACCTGTCGGTGCCGCAGGCAGGGACCGTGCTCACCTTCGCCAACGACCTGCGCGGCGGCTTCTACACCCTGCGGGTGGGCGGCAAACCGACCCGGATGGTCGTGCTGTCGCACTGAGGACATCGCATCGCGGCCGGCTCCGAGGACGGCAGTCGTGGTACGAGGGGTCTGACCCCTCGTACCACCCGCGAGTCGCGGGCCGCTCTCCCGCGGTCCCCTGTCGACGTGAAACAAGGAGCTGGCAAGGAGCGGGAGCTCAGGCGTCCGGCACCTGCCAGGGGGTCTCCTCGATCTCCTCGTCCTCGATCGGCGCCCGCGCGGTGAGGTAGGCGCCGACGGCACCGAACAGCGCCGCGGGGACGAACAACATGCCGACCGACATGATCATCAACAGACAGATCGCCCCGAGCAGGCCGGTGCAGAACCAGGCGACCCGCACCCGGTGCCGGCGCACCAGCAGTGGCACGAGCATCAGCGCCAGCGGGATCAGCAGCGGCGGGAACACCATCCAGCCGAGCAGCGCGTACGCCGCGACCGTCGCCGTCCCTGAGGGGGTCGGCACCCCGAACAGCGGCATGAAGGAGAAGAACACCGCGGCGGCCACGGTGTAGGCCACCGCCGCCCATTGCCAGAGTTTCGCCTGCCTCGCCACGGTCACCCGCCCAGTATCGGGCATCGGCGCCGGACGGGTGGTCAGCCGAGCACCCGCAGCACCAGGTCGGTGTCGCAGTTGCCGCCCGTCATGATCACCGCGGCGGTGGCGCCGGGAGCACGTCCGGTGTCGCCCAACAGCCCCGCCAGCGACAGCGAGCCGGCGGGCTCGGGCATCTGGCGGGTGGTCTGCCAGACGATCCGCATCGCAGCCTCGGCGTCCTCTTCGCTGACCCGGACGAAGCGCGCCACCCCGGCGACCATCGCCGCCACCGCCTCGGGCACCGGCGTCCGGGTGGCGACGCCGTCGACGAAGGTGTCGGCGTCCGGGGTGCTCACCGCGTGCCCGGCCTGGAACGACAGTGCGCTCGCCGGGGCTCGGTCGGCGACCACGCCGACGATCTCGGTGGCGGCGCCGAGCAGATCGCGGACGGCGGCGTGCGCGCAGATCCCGGAACCCAGCCCGACCGGCACGTAGATCATGTCCAGGCGTCCGGCCTGGGCGTGCAGCTCGGCCGCACCGGTGGCGACGCCGGCGACCAGATCGGGGTGGAAGGACGGCACGAACACCAGCCCGCGCTCGTCGGCCAGCACCCGGGCGTGCTCCAGGGACTCCTGGAAGTCACGACCGTGCACCACCAGCTCGGCCCCGAAGGCCGCCATGGACGCGTTCTTCGCCGGGCTGTTGCCCTCCGGGACGACGATCGTCGCCGGCAGTCCGCGCTCGCGGGCGGCGTAGGCGACCGACTGGCCGTGGTTGCCGCGGGTGGCGGCGATCAGCCCAGGCACCGAGTTCCCGCCGCGCAGCAGCCGATCGGCGAACACCAGGCCGCCGCGCACCTTGAAGGCCCCGGTCGGGGTGGCGTTCTCGTGCTTGACCCAGGTCGGCGTCCCGGTCACCCGCTCCAGCAGCGGCCAGCGATAGGCGGGCGTCACCGGCACGTGCGCGGCAACGATGCGGGTGGCGTCGGCGAGATCCTCGGCGGTCAGCATGTTCCCGAGCGTAGACCCGGCGTGCCCTCCCCTCGTCCCAGGGCTACGACCACAGGAGACCCACAGGTCCGGATCCGACGACCTCGGCGGTAGTGCCCGTGGCGCACCGGCTGACCCGATCCGCGGCGGCCCCCGGGAAGGATGGCCCGATGAATCACACGATCGCCGCGCTCGGCCTGTCGCCGCTGGAACTGCTCACGGTGCTGGGCGGCGTCGCGCTCGTGACGTCCCGATGGCTTCCGGCACGGTTCCGTCGCCACGCGGCGGTCGCGGCGTCGCTGGTCACCGTGATCTCGGCGATCGCCGCGGCGACGACCGCGTTCCGCTGGCAGCTGCTGCCGATCGTCGCGGGCGTCGCACTGGCCCTGATGCTGGTGCTGCCGACCCTTCGCCAGACGCGGACGCCGGCGCGGCGCCGCTGGCCGGCAGTGGTTGCCGGCGGGCTGGCGCTCGTCCTGCTGGCCGCCGGTGCTGCCGCCGGCGCGGCACTGCCCGTCCCGGCGTTCCCGCAACCGACCGGACGCTACGCGATCGGCACCACCGTCCGGCAGTGGACGGACCCGACCCGTCCGGAAGTCGTCACCGACGACCCGACCGATCGCCGCACGGTGGTCGCCCAGCTCTGGTACCCGGCGAATCCGGGAGCGACCGGCGAGACGTCCCGCTATTTGGGGCCGGCTCCGGAGGCCGCGGCGGTGGCGTCCGGGGTAGCCGGGTACCTCGGCGTCCCGGCGTTCGTCCTGGACGGTCCGACGCAGGCCCGCACGCACGCGCTGGCCGACGCGCCGGTCGCCGCTGGCGGACCGTTCCCGGTCGTGCTGTTCTCGCCCGGGTTGGGCGGCGTCCGCACCCAGAACACGGCGTGGGCCGAGGAACTCGCCAGCCGCGGCTATGTCGTCGCCGCGCTGGACCATCCCTACGACTCGGCGGCCGTGGTGCTGCGCGACGGACGGACCATCGCCACCGCGGTCACCGCGACCGGGGACGACGCCAAGGACCGGCGCGGCGTGATCGAGTGGACCGCGATCCGGGCGGCCGATCTCCGCTTCGCGCTGTCGGAGCTGTCCCGGCTCGACCAGGACGCCGCCGGAGTGTTCCACGGGAAACTCGACACCGCCCGGGCCGCGGTCACCGGCCACTCCCTCGGCGGCGCCGCCGCGCTGCAGGCGCTCCGCCAGGACTCCCGCTTCGCCGCCGCGATCAACCTGGACGGCTTCCCGCACGATCCGGAGCCGCAGCGGTTCACCCGTCCGGTGCTCGCGCTCACCCACCCGCTCGAGCCGGGCGAGAGCCCCGACTACCTGCCGCGGCTCACCCGGGTGCTTCAACTCAGCCAGACGGACGGCTACCGGCTGGAGGTGCCCGGCACCGTCCACCTCAGCTTCACCGACGCGCCGTTGTTCCTGCCGCCGCTGCCCAGCCTGATGGGCTCCCTGGGCCGGACCGAGCCGATCCGGATCACCGCCGAAGCGTCCGTGAGCTTCCTGGACGCCACCCTGGCCGGCCGCACCGACGACCTGGCCGACCGGTTGGCAGCACTGGGTGAGTTGAGCTGGTACCGGGCCGGCACCCAGCTTCGGTAGGAAGCCCTGACCGTGCGGCGTCCCGCTGGTTGAGCTTGCCGAAACCCGTTTCCAGCGGTCTCGACAAGCTCGACCAACGAACGTCACCACTTCGGGTAGGGAAGTCCTGACCGTGCGACATCCCGCTGGTTGAGGTTTGCCGAAACCCGTTTCCAGCGGTCTCGACAAGCTCGACCGACGAACGTCACCACTTCGGGTAGGAAAGTCCTGACCATGCGACGTCCCGCCGGTTGAGGTTTGCCGAAACCCGCTACCAGCGGTCTCGACAAGCTCGACCGACGAACGTCACCGCTTCGGTGGACAATCGGCACATGCGCCGACCAGCCCGTCCCCCGTTGCGCGTCGTGCTGCTGGACGCCGACGGGGTGCTGCAGCGGCGCCGTCCGGGACTGGTCCGTGGGTTGCTGCGGCGCGGCGGACCCCGGTTCCTGCTGGACGCCCTGCGCGCCGAGGTCGGCTGCCTGACCGGTGAGCGCGACTTCCCGGACGCCCTGGCCGAGGCGATGCGCCGCCATCGGGTCGCGGGAACCGTCGCCGAGGTGGCCCAGGGCTGGCTGGACATCGTGGTCGACCCGCGCCGCCTTGCCCTGGTGGACGAGCTGCGCGGCCGCGGCGTCCGGGTCGCGCTGGCCACCAACCAACACCGGTTCCGCGGCCTGCACATGCGTGACGGGTTGCGGCTCGACGATCACTTCGACGCCGCCTACTACTCCTACGAACTGGGCGTGGCCAAGCCGGACGCCGGCTACTTCACCCGCATTCTGGACGACCTGGGCGAGCCGCCCGGCTCGGTACTGTTCGTCGACGACCTGCCGGGCAACGTCCGGGCCGCGCGGGCGCTGGGCATCGATGCCCGCCTGCACCTGTGGCGCACCGGACCCGCCGGGCTGCGGCGCACCCTGGCGTCCCGGCTCTGAGGGCGCCCACCCGTCAGGCCAGCGACGGCAGCAGCGCGACGACGCCGGCGATGGTGCCGAGGCTGGCCAGCGTGGACAGCGCCACGACGCTCGCGACCAACTCGGGGTTCGAACCGTACTCGCGGGCCAGCATGAAGGCGTTCACCGCGGTCGGCATCGCGCAGGCCAGCACCAGGCTGCTCAGCTCGGGCCCGTCGAGCCGCAGCAGCAGGCCGAGGCCGGCGGCCAGCACCGGCAGCGCCAGCACCCGGACGGCGGCGGCGATCCACACCGGTGCGCTCAACCGCACGCTGGAGCGCTGCCCGAGCTGCAGCCCCAGCGCGATCAGCACCATCGGGATCGCGGCCTGGGCGAGCAGTTCGACGCCGCGGGTCACGCCGACCGGCAGGGTCACCCCGGTGGCACGGATCAGCAGGCCGGCCAGCAACGCCCAGGTCACCGGCAGCCTGACCACCGTCAGCACCGCGTCACGGACGCCGCCGTGCGAGCCGAGCAGCGCCGGCCCCACCGTGTACATCACCACCAGTGAGGTGACGAAGATCACCACCGCCTGGTCGAGGCCGGTGCGACCGAGTGCCAGCAGGGCGATCGGCAGCCCGAAGTTGCCGTTGTTGCCGATCACCACGCTGGCGATCATGGCGCGCCGGGTCGGGCCGTCCCGCCCCCACGCGGCGGCCAGGGCGAGCAGGCCGGCGACAGCGGTGACCAGCAGATAGCCACCGACCAGTTGCACCGCCTGTGCGCTGGAGACCTCGGTCCTCATCACGCTGTCGAAGGCGAGGGCCGGGGTGAGCCCGTACAGGTTGATCTTCCCGACGGTGTCCATGTCGAGCCGGAACCTCCGGGCCAGCGCGACACCGACCAGGGCGACCAGCACCACCGGCAGGATCACCTCGATCAGCGCGGTGAGAAAGGCCACCCGTCGATCGTTTCATCACCGCGGCGTCCGGGGCGCCGGCAACCACTGCGCGGGCAGCACCGCCCCTGGCGATGTGCGCGCGGGGTGGCGAGCCGGAACAATGACGGGCATGACGGCCTTCACGCTGACCGCTGCGCTGACCGCTCCCGGCACGGCCTGGGACGAGTTGCTGGCCCATCCCGAGCTGTTCTGGGGGCACGGCGCACCCGACGTGGAGACCGGACGCGACTACGCCACGCACAGCCTCGGCGGGGTGGGTGGCAGCGGTCGCATCGAGGACGTCGCGGCGGGCCGGGTCGAGTTCAGCTGGGGCGGCCAGGGCTGGCCGCAACCGGGACGGTTCGTCCTGTTCGTCGGCGACCAGCTGGTGCTGGAGGCCCGAGCGCTCCCCGACGACCGCGCGGACGCCGCCCGCGCCTACTGGGAGCACACCCTGCGGGCCGCCACCGGCTACCTCAACCAGCCCAATCCGGCCACGGACGCCCCCGTCCGAGCCGTGCTGTTCGACGCCGACGGGGTGCTGCAGTGGCCGCGTCCGGGCTGGCTGGAGGAGTTCACCCGGATCGGCGGGGACACCTTCGTGGTCGACGCCTTCCGCGCCGAGGTGCAGTGCCTGTCGGGCGGCGCCGACCTGAGGCCGCGGCTGGAGGAGCTGCTGGCGGCGTCCGGGAAGGCCGGCGAGGTCGACGCGATCCTGGCGATCTGGCACGACATCGTGGTCGACGACGACGCGCTGGCCGTGGTCGAGCGGCTGCGCGCTGCCGGGCTGGTCACCGGCCTGGCGACCAATCAGCAGAGCTACCGCGGCGGCCACATGCGTCACGTCCACGGCATGGACCGGCACTTCGACCGCGTCTTCTACTCCTACGAGGTGGGGCACGCGAAGCCGTCCGCGGAGTACTTCCGGCACATCCTCGACCAGCTGGGCCTGCCCGCCGAGCAGGTGGCCTTCGTCGACGACGCCCCCGCCAACGTCCGAGGTGCCCGGCTGGTTGGCCTGCGGGCGGCGCTGCACCGAACCAGCACCGGGGCGTCCGGGCTGGCCGCCGACCTGGAAACGCTGGGCGTCCCGATCTGAATCGGCACCCACCACGACACACGTCGGGCGGGGCGTTAGGCTCGTCCCGCTGAGAGGAGCCGCAATGTCGCACACCAGTCACACCGTCCTGGCCAGCACCGACAGCAGCGCGTTCGCGTCGGTGCGGCAGCGCGGGACGACCCGCGACGAGCGCTTCGCGCTGGGCCGGTCGCTGCGCGAGCGGGTGCCGATCTCGGCGCTCGGGGTGTGGAACGCCACCCAGGCCCGGCCCGATCCGATCGACCTGATCAACGCCTCCCACGAGGGCCGCGTCGACGAGCTGATCCCGATCCGGGTGGGCCGGATGGTCTCCTCGCCCTACGGCTTCTACCGGGGCACGGCGGTGGTGATGGCCTCCGACCTGGCCGCGCTGCCGATCACCGGGATCATGCCGGTGATCTGCGGCGACTCCCACCTGGGCAACTTCGGCTTCTACCGTTCGCCCGAAGGCGAGCAGGTGATCGACCTGAACGACTTCGACGAGGCCCACCCGGGCGCCTGGGAGTGGGATCTGCGCCGGCTCGCCGCCGCGGTCTGGGTGGCTGGACGCGAGAACGGCTACAGCGAGGACGACATCGCCGACGCGGTGCACGCCTGCGTGATCGCGTACCGCGACGAGGTGGCTCTGCTGGCCTCGATGCCGCTGCTGGCCCGCTCGTACAACCGGCTCGACATCGAGCGGCTGCACGAGACCGCCACCGAGAAGCAGCTGCGCGACGAGATCAGGCGCGCCGGGAAGGTCGCCCGGAAGCGGACCTCCGACCGGGCGCTGCCCCGGTTCACCGACTCCACCGCCGAGGGCGAGCGCCGGATCGTCGAGGAGTTGCCGCTGATCCGGTCGGTGCGCGGCGAGGAGTTCGATCAGCTCGCCGAGGGCCTGGACGCCTACCTGGACACCCTCGCCCCGCACTGGCGCCGGGTGGTGGCCGGCTACACCCTGGTCGACATCGCCCACAAGGTGGTCGGGGTCGGCTCGGTCGGGCTGCGCGCCTACGTGGCCCTGCTGGAGGGCAGCTCACCCGACGACGTGCTGTTCCTGCAGCTCAAGCAGGCCCGCCGCTCGGTGCTGGCCAGGTACGTGCACGGCGACGCCGCCTGGCACGCCCACCAGGGCCAGCGGGTGGTCGAGTACCAGCAGGCGCTGCAGACCGTCTCCGACCCGCTGCTGGGCTGGACGGAGGTGGACGGCCGGCAGTACTACGTGCGGCAGTTCCGCAACATGAAGGGCACCGTGCCGCTGGACGGCCTGACCGCGACCGCGCTGACCGACTACGCCGGCATCGTCGGGCACCTGCTGGCCAAGGGGCACGCGCGGACGTCCGGGGCGTCCATGATCGCCGGCTACCTGGGCGGCGGCGAGAAGGCCGCCAAGGCGTTCTCCCGGTTCGCCCGGCTGTACGCCGACCAGACCGAGGCCGATCACGCCGCGCTGGTGAAGGCGGCCCGCGAGGGCCGGATCCCGATCGCCGACGGTGCCCTGGCGGCGATGGGGTCGGCCTTCCGCCCCGGCGGCTGACCCGGCGTCCCCCACCCGGCGCTCGATCGGTCGAGCCCGAGCAGCGACAATCGGGAACTCGCGTGACACCTACCTGGACGAGGCCGACGAGTTCGCCGACCGGATCGTGGTGCGATGGCGGCCGGATCGTCGCGCCGGATCGGCTTCACCGGACCGGCCCGTGACTACGCGGAACTGCCGAGCGTCACGGCCCGGAAACGGCGCGGCTCCCGCACCGTGCTGACCAGCACCGACTCCGACGCCACCCTGCGGGCGTTGCTCGCCGACCCGTCCGTGGCCGACGTCGAGGTGAGCGCGCCGAGCCTCGAGTCGGGTTGGACGGTAGTGCCAGCACTACCCCGGACCTCGCCCGGGCTCCATTCGGCGGCTCACAGCCGGCACCTAGGGTTGCCGCATGACCGCGACTTTGCCCGCTCCCACTACGGATGTCATCGCCCGCGCCGCGGGCCTGACCAAGACCTACGGCACCGGCGACGCCCAGGTGCACGCCCTGGCCGGCGTCGACCTGGAACTGCGCCGCGGGTCGTTCACCGCGATCATGGGACCCTCCGGCTCGGGCAAGTCGACGCTGATGCATTGCCTCGCCGGGCTGGACGCGTCCACGTCCGGGCAGATCTGGCTCGGCGGCACCGAGATCACCGGCCTGGACGACCGGCGGCTCACCCAGCTGCGCCGCGACTCGGTCGGCTTCGTCTTCCAGGCGTTCAACCTGCTGCCGACGCTGACCGCCAAGGAGAACATCCTGTTGCCGCTCGACCTGGCCGGACGGCGCGTCGAGGCGTCCGAGTTCGACGCCATCGTGGGCTCGCTGAAGCTGACCGACCGGCTCGGCCACCTGCCCTCGCAGCTGTCCGGGGGCCAGCAGCAGCGGGTGGCGATCGCCCGCGCGCTGATCACCCGGCCGCAGGTGCTGTTCGCCGACGAGCCGACCGGCGCCCTCGACTCGCGCACCGGCCACGAGCTGCTCGACCACCTGCGCACGGCCAGCCGCGAGCTGGGCCAGACCATCGTGATGGTCACCCACGACCCGAACGCCGCCGCCTACGCCGACCGCGCCGTCATCCTCTCCGACGGCCGGATCGTCGACGACCTGGACGCCCCGAGCTCCGACACCGTGCTGGACGCCATGCGGAAGCTGGGTGCCTGATGCTGCGTCAGGTGTTGCGCGAACTGCGGTTCCACCCCTCCCGCTTCGTCGCCACCGTGATCGCCATCGCGATCAGCGTGGCCTTCATGGCCGGATCGTCGATCCTGGTCGCCACCGAGAACAACGGCATGCAGCGCCTGCAGTCGCTGCCGATCTCGACCGCGGACGTGGTGGTCGAGGTCGGTCCGGACGCCGACCGCGGCGCCCTGGCGAAGGCGCTCTCCGGTATCGCGGGTGTGATCGCGGCCGAGCCGAGCCTCACCATGACCACCAGCCTGCGGCACGATCGATCCTCCGAACTGGCGAACCTGATCGGGCTGCCGTCCGAGGCGCTGCGCTGGTCGCGGGTCACCGAGGGACGCTGGCCGCAGACCGCGAGCGAGGTGTCGCTGAGCCGGGCCACCGCGAGCGGGCTGCGGGTCGGGATCGGCGACCGCGTCGAGACCGGCTACGACGACATCGCATTCACCGTCGTCGGCCTCACCGACGAGCCCGACTCGCTGTTCCTGCAGACCGGCTACCTGGCGCCCGCCGCGTTCCGGCTGATCGGGCTCGACCCGGCGCTCGGCGCGGACGCCTGGATCGTCAAGGGCCTGCCCGGCAGCGACCCGGACGCGCTGGCCCGCGACCTGAACGCCGCGTTGCACGGGGTCGGGGACGTCGAGGCGAAGCCGGCGGACCGGGTGCGGGCCGAGGCGACGAAACAGCTGACCGGCGAGTTCGACGCCTTCCGCAACCTGCTCTGGGCGTTCGCGGCGATCGCCGCCGTGGTCGGCATGATCACCATCGCCAACACCTTCACCATCCTGCTGGCCCAGCGCCGCCGGCAGATCGGCCTGCTCCGGGCGGTCGGCGCCAGCGGCGGCCAGATGCGGCGCCGCTTCCTGCTGGAGGCGCTCGCGCTGGGCGTGATCGGCTCGGCACTGGGCCTGCTCGCCGGCGCCGGGCTGGCCGCGATCGGCTCCGCGCTGACCGGTTCGCTGTACTGGGGGCTGACGCTGCCGGGCAGCGACCTGGCGATCGCCTTCGCGGTCGGCGTCGTGCTCACGGTGCTGGCCGCCTTCCTGCCGGTGCTGCGCGGAACCCGGGTGCGCCCGCTGGAGGCGCTGCAGCCCGAGCCCGCCTCCGACGAGAAGCGCCGGGCCGGGATCGTCCGCGGCGTGATCTGCGGGCTGCTGGTGGTCGGCGGCGTAGCCGGAGGCCTGCTCGGACTGGACTCCGGGGCCGCCCTGCAGGTGGCGATCGCAGGCAGCGCACTGGTAGCGATCGGCGTCCTGTTCGGGGCACCACTGTTCGTGCCCGGCCTGCTGCGGCTGGTCGGCCTGGCGGTGCGCCGGTTCGGGGTGACCGCGCGGCTGGCCGCGCAGAACGCCGTCCGGAACCCGCGACGGGCATCGACCACGGCGACCGCGCTGATGCTGGCGGTCGGGTTGATCGTCACCCTGCAGGTCGGCACGGCGAGCGCCCGCGCCACCATGCTCGACGAGATCGACCGGCAGCGCCCGGTGGACATCTCGGTCAGCAGCCTCGGCGCCACCACGTCGTTGCCGGGTGAGCTGATCGGTCAGTTGCGTCGCGTCTCCGGGGTGGCCGGCACGGCGACGCTGGCGTCCGGCACCGCCGAGCTCAGCCGTGGCTCCGACTCCGGCGAGGGCGTGACCGTGCTCGGCTACGTCCCGGACGCGGCCACCGTCGCGGCGGACGCACCCGCCGCCATCGCGGAGGACCAGGTCTACGTGTCGGACAACTGGGGCGAGCTGACCGACGGCCAGCAGGTCGGCCTGAAGGGACGCGCCGGCACCCTGCGGCTGAGCGTGGTGAAGTCGCCGCTGGTGCCGCTGGGGCAGGCGATGGTCTCCCGGCCGAACCTGGACCGGCTGGGCCCGGCGGTGGCCGACGCGGTGCTGTGGCTGTCGGTGCCGAACCGGGCGGACGCCGTGTCGGTGGCGACCGCGGTCACCGAGCTGGTCAGCTCCGAGGAGTACGAGGTGACCGGCGCCATCATCGAGGCCGTGGCGATGGAGTCGGTGCTGAACGTGCTGCTGGCGATCACCACGGCACTGCTCGGGGTGGCGGTGCTGATCGCCCTGATCGGGGTGAGCAACACCCTCGGCCTGTCGGTGCTGGAGCGCACCCGCGAGTCGGCGCTGATGCGCGCGCTCGGGCTGCAGGCCCGCTCGCTGCGGCTGATGCTGCTGATCGAGGCGCTGCTGCTGGCCGTGGTCGGTGTCGCCGTCGGTGTGGCGGCCGGCATCTACTTCGGCTGGCTGGGCGCGATCGCCCTGGCCAGGCAGGTGGCCGCCGACGTCCGGCTGGTGGTCGACCTGCCGCTGACCCTGGGCATGGTGGCGGTGGCCATCCTGGCCGCGGCGCTGGCGTCCGTGCTGCCCGGACGCCGGGCGGCGAAGGCGTCCCCCACCGAGGCACTGGCCGACATCTGAGGCTCGGACCCCACCCGCCCCATCCGAACGCTGTTCAACCACTTGGTTGACAATGCCCGGGGCATGACGGATCAGCTCGACGCGGCCTTCGCGGCCCTGTCCGATCCCACCCGGCGCGACCTGGTCGCCCGGCTGGCGATCGGGGACGCGACGGTCGGCGAGCTGGCCGCCCCGTACGAGATGACCATCCAGGCGATCTCCAAGCACCTGAACGTGCTGGCGGCCGCCGGACTGGTCACCAAGCGTCCCCAGGCACAGCGCCGGCTCGTCCATCTCGAGGCGGACGCCCTGCGCCGGCTCACCGGCTGGGTCGAGCACTACGCCCGGCTCGCCGAGCAGCGGTACACCCGCCTGGAGAACGTCCTGGGAGCGCTCACCGAGGGCGCCCCGGAGGAAAGGAATCCATCATGACCGAGCACATCACCACCGCCACCATCGAGGCCGACCCGGTCGTCCCGGTGATCCACATCACCCGCGACTTCCGGGCCACCCCGGCCCAGGTGATCCGGGCCCACGTCGACCCCGAGCTGTTCGTTCAGTGGGTCGGCCCGAACCACCGCACGATCGCCATCGATCACTGGGACGCCCGCACCGGCGGCAGCTGGCGCTACACCGACAGCACCGACGAGGACGTGCAGGCCTTCCGCGGCTGCTTCCACGAGATCGGCGAGAGTCGCCTCGTCCAGACGTTCACCTGGGAGGGCATGCCCGAGGGCGTCGCCCTGGAGACCCTGACGGTGACCGATCTGGGCGACGGCTGGAGCCGGCTGCACTCCGCCTCGCTGACCGACAGCTTCGAGGGCCGGGACGCCTGGCTCGCCTCGGGCATGGAGGTCGGCGTCAACGACGGCTACGCCAAGCTCGACGAGGTGCTGGCCCGGTGAGTGCCGAGGCCGAGCGGCATCGTCGCTGCGCTGCCCGCTTCGCCGAGGTCGTCGGCGCCGTCCCCGACTGGGCGGCGCCGACCCCGGTGCGGGAGTGGACCGCGCGCGATGTGGTCGCACACCTGATCGAGTGGTTCCCAGGCTTCCTGGAGGCCGGCACCGGCATCGCACTGCCCGCGGTTCCGGCCGTGGAGGCCGATCCGGCGCGGGCCTGGGACGCCCGGCGCGCCGACGTCCAGGCCCTGCTCGACGATCCGGCCACCGCGGCCGGCAGCTACCGCAGCCGGATGTTCGGCGAAATCTCGCTGGCCGAGGCGATCGACCGGTTCTACACCTGCGACGTCTTCATGCACACCTGGGACCTGGCCCGCGCCGGCGGTCTCGACGACACCCTGGACGAGGCCGTCTGCACCGAGCTGCTGGCCGGCATGGAGCCGATGGCCGAGGTGATCCGGAGCTCCGGCCAGTTCGGCGACCAGCAGCCGGTGCCGGCCGGCGCCTCCGCGCAGCAGCGACTGATCGCCTTCATCGGGCGCGACCCGCACTGGCGTCCCGACGCGCAGTGACCCCGACCCACCGCGAGCCGGCTCGATCATCGTCGGTCACTTCGCGGACCCGGGTTCAGCTATCGACGGTTGATAGTTAGGCTTGCCTAAGTTCCGTGCCGCCGGGTGCACGGCGGTGAGTGAGGAACGAGATGACCGAGAACCTGACGCGGCACCGCATCGGCCGCTGGTCCGCCCTGGTGGCGGCGACGGCGGCGGCGCTGGCCCTGCTCGGCGGCGCGCTGGCGCCGCAGCGGGCGGCCGCAGAGCCGCGGCCCGAGGCGGGCAACGGCACCCTGGTCATCGCCAAGGCGACCGTGACCCCGGGTGGCACGGTCACGCTGAAGGGCGCCGGCTTCGACCAGCGTCCGGCCGGCGGCTTCCTCTCCTACAAGCTCAACGACGGCGCGCTGCCGTTCACCTCCGGGAAGCCGGACGGCGAGGTCGATCCGGTCGGGACGGTCACCACGCGGAAGACCGCCAATCTGCCCGACCCGACCGGCGCCTTCTCGGTCAAGCTCACGGTGCCCGCGGCATTGGAGCCGAACCCGGACGGCACCGCCTACTGGGTGCGCCTGCTGGCCGGGAACGACGGCGGCGCCGTGGCCTCGAAGTACGTCCACTTCACGGTGGTGAAGTTCACCTCGAAGACCAAGGCATCCTTCGACTCCAAGACCAAGAAGAAGTCCGCCAAGGGCACCGCGAAGGTCACCGTGAGCGCCTCCGGGGTCTCGAAGCCGACCGGCGCGGTGAGCGTCCTGGACGGCACCAGGACCATCGCCAAGGGCACCCTCGCCAGCAAGCACAAGGGCGTGATCAGGATCAAGCTGCCCAAGCTGAAGAAGGGCAAGCGCACCCTGACCGTCGTCTACGCGGGCACGAACCTGATCGACGCCAGCTCGAAGTCCTACAAGATCACGGTCAAGTAGCGACCGGCTCCCGTCCGCCCGGGCCGGGGGTGACCAGCCGGTTCACCGCCGCTCGCAGGGCGGCCTCGGCGGCGTCCACCGCGACTCGGTCCAGCAGGACGTGCACGGTCAGCCCGTCGACCAGGGCCTGCAGCTCGGCGGCCGCGGACGCCGGGCCGCCGTCCACCCGGTAGCCGATCGCCGCCAGCGCCTCGAGCAACTCAACCAGCAGCCGGTTCAGGTCGCGGTAGAGGATGCCCTGGGCATCGGCGATGGCGGGCTCGCTCACCGCCTGGCCGACGAAGGCCAGCCACACCTCGGACGCCCGGCGGCTCCGCTCGTCGGTGGGCAGCACGGCGATCAGCACTCCGGCCAACGCGTCCAGCGGCGAGCCGGTCGCGTCGACCGACCGCACCCGGTCCTCGATCACCTCGGCCACCCGTTGCGCCGCGGCGTCCAGGATGGCCTCGCGGGTCGGCAGGTAGTGCCGGACGGCCCCGCTCGACCAGCCGCTGCGTTCGGCCACCCGGCGGATGGTGATGCCGGGCAGCCCGTGATCGATGATCAGCTGCCACACGGTGTCGACCAGCTCGTCGCGCCGCTGCCGATGATCCACCACCCGAGGCATGCCGCAGTTGTAGCACACGCGTGCGAAGTTGCCCGATATCGCACGATCGTGCTACAAAGATTCCAGCACGATCGTGCGAAATAGGAGGTCGGCGATGGATCCGTGGGTCACTCTGGTGGTGGCGGGCGTGTTCGAGGTGGGCTTCACCACCTGTCTGAAGCTCGAGGAACGCAGCAAGTGGTTCATCGTGCCGTTCCTGGCCTGCGCCGGGATCAGCTTCACCCTGTTGTCGCAGGCGATGGAGACGATCCCGCTGGGCACCGCGTATGCCGTCTGGACCGGCATCGGCGCCGTCGGCACGGTGTTGGTGGGGGCCTTCGCGTTCGGCGAGCGACTGCGGCCCGCGGCGCTGGTTCTGTTGGGGGTGGTGGTGGCGATGATCATCGGCCTGAAGGTGCTGGGATGACGACGAGCTCCCCCGACCCGAGCCGGACGACCGGTTGGCTCTGGCTGCTGGTGGCCGGCGCGTTCGAGATCGGCATGACCACCGCGCTGAAGCTGGAGCAGCAGGACGCGCGCTTCCTCTGGGTCTTCCTGGCCTGCGCGATCGCCGGGTTCGAATGCCTGGCCAAGGCGATCCGGACGATTCCGCTTGGGCTGGCCTACGCCGTCTGGACCGGCATCGGCGCCGTCGGCACCGTGCTGATCGGCGCCCTCGCCTTCGGCGACCCGCTGGGCCCGGTCCGCGTCCTGCTGCTCACCGGTCTGGTCGCGGCGATGGTCGGCCTGAAGCTGGTCGGCGGCCGCCGACGGCCGGACGCCGCGCCCCGGCCCGGCTGATCCCACGACCCCCGCGGCGCTTCGCGAGCGGGCTACCGGGGCGACGCCGCTCGGCCGTGGCAGGATGCGGACAGGCCCGCTGGAAGGATGACCATGGTGCGTCGCTCGCTGCTGCTGCTGTTGCTCTGCGCCGCGCTGACCGGCTGCCTGCAGTCGGCCGTCCCGCCCGCCACGGTGGCGGTGCCCGGCACCCCGACCGCCGGATCCGGGTCGCCGTCCGCCGCACCGTCGCGGCCCGGACCGGACCCCTCCCAGCCGGGCACGCCGGAGACCTCGGTGCCGCCCGCGGCCGGTGCGATCGACGTCGCCCGGTACTCCAGCGCCGACTTCGCGTCGCCGTCGGGTCGGATCTGGTGCGGCCTGCACGCAGATGTGGCGCTGTGTCACTTCCCGTTCGGCGACTTCCAGGGCAAAGTGCCCGACTCCGAGGAGGTCTGCCCCGAGGTCGGCCTGGACGTGACCGGGATCCAGGTGACCGAGAAGGGCAGCGAGTACTTCTGCAGCGGCGACCCGTCGGCCTGGCCCGTTCGCGGCGAGAAACAGGTCGACTGGCACAAGGGCACAGGGTTCCCGTTCGTGACGTTCGACGGGCAGCGGCTGGCCACGCTGCCCTACGGCAGGGCGTTGAAACACGGCCGGTATCTGTGCCGCAGCGAGATCACCGGCGTGACCTGCGCGAACACCTCCACGGGCCGTGGCTTCCGGGTGGCGCGGGCCGGGGTGGTGCGGTTCTAGGGTCCGGGGCTCTCAGGCGGCGGCCGGGGCGTTCAGCTCGCTCAGCAGGGCGAGCACCCGCGCCTTGATCGCGTCCCGGATCGGGCGGACGGCGTCCAGCCGCAGGCCGGTGGACTCGGGCAGGTCCCAGTCGGCATAGGTCAGGCCGCGGGGCAGCCCGCGCAGGTCGGCACCCAGCGAGATCACCAAATCCGCGTCGCGCAGCAACTCGACGCTGACGGCCCGGGGTTCCTCCTGGCGCAGGTCGATGCCCTCTTCGAGCATCGCGGCGACGACCGCCGGGTTGAGCGCGTCTCCCGGAGCGGTGCCGGCCGACGAGACCTCGATCGCGCCTCCGCTGAGGTGCGCGAGGAAGCCGGCGGCCATCTGTGACCGGCCGGCGTTGTGGGTGCAGACGAACAGAACGGAACGAGCGGCCATCCGGAACCTCCTTGTCGACGGAGCATCTCGGACTATCGCAGCCGGAGGTTACGGTCGCGTGAACACCGACCGTCAACCGGCTGTGGATCGGTTGAGATCCGCTCAGCCGTTGTAACCGCCCATCCGTCCGGTCGCCAGCGCCTCGCTCAGCCGGGCAAGCCCGGCCCGGTCGAGCTTCACATAGCTGGCGCCGGCCGGCGAGGTCCCGAACCCGGCCACCGGAACCTGCAGCTGCTCGATGTCCTCGCCGGAGGTGATCTGCAGCTCGCGGACCAGCGCCAGGATCCGTCCGTTGGTCAGCGAGTCGTCCACCGTCACGCTCTTCGACAGCCGGCCGATCACCGCCAGCAGCTTGGCCGGGTCGCCGAGGGTCTTGCCGCTGGCCACCTTGTCGACGATCGCCTGGACCACCAGCCGCTGCCGTTCGGCACGGTCGAAGTCGCCGCGGGGCAGGCTGTACCGGTCGCGCACGTAGGCCAGGGCGGACGCCCCGGTCAGCGTGATGTCGCCGCGCGGGAAGTCGAAGCCGTCCTTGGCCGACGGGATCTCGTTGAACACGGTGACTCCGCCGACGTCGTCGATCAACCGGAAGAAGCCCTCGAAGTCGGTCAGGGCGACGTTGTCGATCGTGACGCCGAGCAGGTTCTGGACGGTCCTCACCGCCAGCGGCGCCCCGCCGAACGCGTACGCGGCGTTGATCTTGTTGGTGCCGTGGCCCGGGATGGGCACCCACAGGTCGCGGGGCAGCGAGATCAGGTACAGCTTCGCCCGGCTGGGGTCGGAGTGCACCAGCATCATCACGTCGGAGCGGCCGCGATCCTGGCCCCGGGAGTCGCTGCCCAGCAGCAGGAAGTTGAGCGGCTTGGCGACCAGCTGCGCGGGGTCGACGCTGGGCCGGTCGGACGGCAGCAGCCCCGGCTCGCGCCGCACCGCGTTGAGGGTCTGCACGGCCGAGAAGGTCAGCGCACCCACGCCCACCACGACCGCGGTGAGCAGGCAACCCAGCACGATCAGCCACCGGCGCAGCGCGCGACGCGGCCTGCCCGGCGCGTCGCCATGGTCCATCAACTCGTCGAATGACGCCCCGTCGGCGGCTGCATCGCTGCGTGCGGCATCGTCTGCCATGGTCGTCCTACCCCCCGGTTCGGCGCCACGTGCGGCGCCCACCGGACGCCGTCTCCGGCCAGTGTAGGCACCCGCCCCCTCGCGAACCTCAGCGAGAGCTCAGGACTTCCTCCGGATTCACTGAATGTTCAGTCAGATGACCGCGATCAGCCGATCACCACGAGCAGATCGCCGCCCTCGACCGCCTGGGCCGCCCCGATCGCCAGCCGTTGCACGGTGCCGGCGCTCGGGGCGGTGATGGCGGCCTCCATCTTCATCGCCTCGATGGTGGCGACCGGCTGGCCCGCCGCGACGGTGTCGCCGACGGCGACGGTCAGCGTGACCACCCCGGAGAACGGCGCCGCCACGTGGCCCGGGTTGCCGGGGTCGGCCCGCTCTGCGGTGACCACCTCGGACTTCGCCGACTGATCGCGCACCGACACCACCCGGATCTGGCCGTTGATGGAGCACACCACCTGGCGGAAGCCGCGGGCGTCCGGCTCGCCGATCGCCTCAAGCCCGAGCAGCAGCTTCTTGCCCCGCTCCAGCTCCACCTCGTGCTCCTGATGGACGGCCAGGCCGTGCAGGAACTCCCGGGTGGACAGCACCGACAGCTCGGAGAACTCGTCGACGGCGTCCTCGTAGTCGCGGGTCGGGCCGGGGAACAGCAGCCGGTTCAGCGTCCTGCGCGGCTCCGACTCCAGCGCCTCGGCGTCCGCCTCGGACAGCTCGGTCTCGACCGGCTTGGCGGTGCGTCCGGCCAGCGCCCTGGTGCGGAACGGCTCGGGCCAGCCGCCGGGCGGGTCGCCCAGGTCTCCGTTGAGGAAGCCGATCACCGAATCCGGGATGTCGTAGGAGCCGGGGTTGGCCTCGAAGTCGCCCGGGTCGGCGTTCGCCCCGACCAGGGCCAGCGCGAGGTCGCCCACCACCTTGGACGACGGGGTCACCTTCACCAGGTTGCCGAGGATCCGGTTCGCCGCCGCGTACATGTTCTCGATGTCCTCGAACCGGTGGCCCAGCCCGAGCGCGATCGCCTGCTGGCGCAGGTTCGACAGCTGACCGCCGGGGATCTCGTGGTTGTAGACCCGTCCGGTCGGGCCGGGCAGGCCCGACTCGAACGGCGCGTAGAGCAGCCGGACGGCCTCGAAGTAGGGCTCCAGGTCGGTGACCGCCTGCAGCGACAACCCGGTGGCCCGCTCGGTGTCGTCGGTGGCCGCGACCAGCGCCGACATCGACACCTGCGAGGTGGTGCCCGCCCAGGCCGCGCAGGCGACGTCCACGGCGTCCACGCCGGCGTCGATGGCGGCGAGCAGGGTGGCCAGTTGGCCGCCGGCGGTGTCGTGGGTGTGCAGGTGCACCGGCAGGTCGAAGCGCTCCCGCAGCGCCCGCACCAGCTTCGCCGCGGCCGGGGCACGCAGCAGGCCGGCCATGTCCTTGATCGCCAGGATGTGTGCGCCGGCCCCGACCAGCTGGTCGGCGAACCGAAGGTAGTAGTCGAGGGTGTAGAGGGTCTCGCCGGGCGAGGTCATGTTGCCCGTGTAGCACAGCGCCGCCTCGGCGACGCCGTGGTCGGTCTCCCGCACGGCCTCGATCGCCGGCCGGATCTGGTCGATGTTGTTCAGCGCGTCGAAGATCCGGAAGATGTCGCAGCCGGTGCGGGCCGCCTCGTGGACGAACGCCCGGGTCACCTTCAACGGGTAGGGCGTGTAGCCGACCGTGTTGCGGCCGCGCAGCAGCATCTGCTGCGGGATGTTCGGCATCGCCTCGGCGAACTTGGCCAGCCGCTGCCAGGGGTCCTCCTTCAGGAACCGCAAGGTGACGTCGTAGGTGGCGCCGCCCCAGGACTCCATCGAGAACAGCTGCGGCAGCATCCGGGCGATGTGCGGCGCCACGTGCAACAGGTCGCGGGTGCGCACCCGGGTGGCCAGCAGCGACTGGTGGGCGTCGCGGAAGGTGGTGTCGGTGACCGCGACCGCGGTCTGGTCACGCAACGCCTGGGCGAACCGCTCCGGTCCCTCGGCCAGCAGCAGCTGCTTCGACCCGGCCGGCGGCGGCGCCTGCAGCTCCTGCTTGGTGAGCGCCGGCAGCTTGTCCCGGGCGATCAGCGTGGTCCGGCACTCGCCGTTGGGCTTGTTGACCGCGACCCCGGCCAGGTAGGTGAGCAGCTTGGTGCCCCGGTCGGCCGGGATCCGCTGGGTGAGCAGCTGCGGACGCTCGTCGATGAACGACGTGGTGGCCCGTCCGGCCAGGAAGTCGGGGTCGGAGATCACCGCCTCCAGGAAGCCGATGTTGGTGGAGATGCCGCGGATCCGGAACTCGTTCAGCGCCCGGTGGGCCCGCCGCGCCGCCGCCCGCAGGTCACGGCCGCGGCAGGTCAGCTTGACCAGCATCGAGTCGAAGTGGGCGCCCACCTCGGAGCCGCCGAACACCACCCCGCCGTCCAGCCGGACGCCGGCGCCGCCCGGGCTGCGGTACACCGAGATCCGGCCGGTGTCGGGCCGGAAGCCGTTGGCCGGGTCCTCGGTGGTGACCCGGCACTGCAGCGCCTGGCCACGGACGTGGATGTCGTCCTGCCGCAGCCCCAGGTCGGCCAGCGACTCGCCGGCGGCGATCCGCATCTGCGACGAGACCAGGTCGACGTCGGTGACCTCCTCGGTGACGGTGTGCTCGACCTGGATGCGCGGGTTCATCTCGATGAACACGTAGCGACCGTCGGCGCCGAGCAGGAACTCGACCGTGCCGGCATTGGTGTAGCCGATGTGCCGGCAGAACTTCACCGCGTCGGCACAGATCGCGTCGCGCAACGCCGGGTCGAGGTTGGGCGCCGGCGCCAACTCGACCACCTTCTGGTGCCGCCGCTGCACCGAGCAGTCCCGCTCGAACAGGTGCATCACGTTGCCCCCGCTGTCGGCCAGGATCTGCACCTCGATGTGCCGGGGGCTGATCACCGCCTCCTCCAGGTACATCCGGGCGTCGCCGAAGGCCGCCTTGGCCTCCCGCATCGCCTCGACCAGGGCCGGCTCCAGGGTCTCCCGGTCATCGACCCGGCGCATGCCGCGTCCGCCGCCGCCGGAGACAGCCTTGACGAACACCGGGTAGCCGATCTCGTCGGCGGCCGCCAGCAGCGTCGGGACGTCGTCCGAGGCGTCCGCGCCGCGCAGCGTCGGCAACCCCGCCTCGCGGGCGGCGGCGATGGCCTTCGCCTTGTCACCGGTCAGTTCGAGGATGTCCCGACCCGGCCCGATGAAGGTGATGCCGTTGTCGGCGCAGGCCTGGGCGAAGTTCGCGTTCTCGCTGAGGAAGCCGTAGCCGGGGTAGATCGCGTCGGCGCCGGCGTCCAGGGCGGCGGCGATGATGCCGTCGGCGTCCAGGTAGGCCCGCACCGGGTGCCCCACCTCGCCGATCTGGTAGCTCTCGTCGGCCTTCAGCCGGTACTCGGCCAGCCGGTCCTCGTAGGGGAACAC
>JBGALC010000055.1:0-22978 GCA_044224095.1 Micropruina sp.
GGAGAGCGTTCAGATCAGCCAGCGGTTGCCCCGCACCAGCGGCAGGCTGCGCCACGGCGTCCCCAGCCCCAGGTAGCGGCCGGAGTCGAAGGCCAGCACCGACAGCGCGGCGACGGCGTAGAACAGGTGCTGGTCGAGGAAGGGGTTGTACGCCAGCGGCAGCGAGGCGAACCAGAGGTTGAGCATCAGCACGCCACCGCCGATCGCGGCGACCCGGGTGCCGACACCGAGCAGCAGCGCCAGCCCGGCGCCGACGGTGGCCAGCAGGAACAGGGTGTCGGCCACCGGGTTGCCGGCCAGGGGCTTGAGCAGCGCGGCGGCCGGCGCGTCCGCCTCCAGGCCGTGCAGCAGGAAGCCCTTGGTCGGGGAGACCCCGGCCAGGACGGACTGCTCGGGCTTGGTGGCGAAGCCGAGGCCGAACACCTTGTCGATCCCCGACCAGAACAGCGCCCAGCCGAAGGCCAGCCGGAGCATGCCCAGGCTGACCTGCTGGAGCGGGAGCAGGGTGGATTTCGTCGTCGGGGAAGAGTCGAGGTGTTCGGAACTGTCGATTGCGGTCGTGGACATGGGGGTCTCCTAGATGAGGGATGGAGGCCGCTCCGCGCCGCCCGGCAGGCTCAGCCGGCCACTCGGTGCGGACTGCGGAAGGCCGGGACGCCACTCGGCCGCTGCACCGGCCGGGTGGAGAAGCGGGCGGTGGCACCGAGGTGCCGGGTGCCCGAGCGGAGGATCCGCAGCCGCCGGAACTCGGCGTCGATGGTCCGCAGCACCCGCATGCCGTCGGGCAGGGCCCGCAGGTTGGAGGTGCCGTGGATCCGGTCGTGCTCGTAGCTGGGGATCTCCAGGATGGTCAGCCGGGCGGCGGCGGCCCGGCAGTTCAGCAGGGTTTCGATTTCGAATCCGTCACCCCACCGGGTGCCGCCGGCTTCGGGGTCGGGAAGGTCGAAGACGTCGAGCACGTCGCGCCAGAAGGCGTTGTACCCGTAGCACAGGTCGGTGTAGCGGGTGCGGAACAGGGCGTTGACCAGGCCGGTCAGTGCGCGGTTGCCCATCGCCCTGGTGGCGGTCAGGTCGGCGGAGCCGCCGCCGTGCAGCATGCGGCTGCCCTTGACGAAGTCGGCGCCGCTGAGCAGTGCGGCCACCATCAGCGGGATCTCCCGGGCGTCGGCGGAGCCGTCGGCGTCGAACATCACCACGATGTCCCCGGTCGCCGCGGCGAAACCGCAGGCCAGAGCGTTGCCCTTGCCCGTCCTGGTCTGCTGCATCACGCGCACCGAGGGCATCACCTGCTGGGCGGTCTCGACGGTGCCATCGGTGGAGCCACCGTCGACGACGATCACCTCGTGGACGTCCGGCAGCGTGGGCAGGACGCGTTCGAGGTTGGGCGCCTCGTTGAAAGTAGGGACGATGATGCTGACCCGCGGGTGTGCGGGAACGGTGCGGAGCGACATGAGCAAACTTCCCCCGAAGTTCTTCCAGACTAGTGATATTCAGCTGACTAAGGCTTGCCTTACCTAAGTCACAACAGACCGATCGACGGCTGGCAATCGCTCGCATCCTGAAATGGACAGCCGCCCCACGGGACGGAAGATGAGCTACGCGCGGGCGCGTCGAGAACGACCGGACGCGCCGGCGGCGGCGTGGGGTCCCGGCCGTTCGGCACGTCCCGCGACGGTCAGCCGCGGCCGAGGATCAGGCGATCGCCAGGCTCAGGCCCGCCGCGCGCAGCGGCTCGGCCAGGACGTCCGCGTCTCCCACCACGACCAGGCTCAGCCCGTCCGCGCCCAGGTGGCGCGCGACCGCGGCCGTCGCCTCCTCGGCGGTCACCCGCAGCAGCGCGGCGGTGTGGGCGTTCACGTAGTCGGCGCCGAGCCCCGCTTCGATCAGCGCCGCGACCTGGTCGCTGATCCCGGACGCGGTGGCGCAGCGCAGCGGCGCGATCCCGACCAGGAAATTCACCGCATCGGCGAGTTCGGCGGGGTTGATGCCTCGGTCGCCGTCCACCCGGAGCAGTTCGGACGCCTCGGCGATCGCGGCGACCGCCACCTCCGTCCGGAACGAGGCGTGCATCGCCAGCAGCCCGCCGGAACGGGCCGGGGTGTTGGCCAGCTGGACCCCGTAGGTGTAGCCCCGCTCCTCCCGCAGCACCCGGTTGAGTCTGCTCAGGAAGCCGCCGCCGAGCACGAAGCCGCCCAGGCGGAGCGCGGCATAGTCCGGGTGTCGTCGATCGAGCCCGAACCCGCCCAGCCGGACGTCGGCCTGCACCGCACCCGGACGGTGGATCAGCAGGGCTCGAGGCTCCGCGGCGGCCGGGATCTCGTGGTCGACCGCGGCGGTGTCCCGCTGCCAGCCGCCGAGGGCGTCGCTGACCGCGGGCAGCGGGTCGGTGCCGAAGTCGCCGGCCAGCACCAGCGTGCCGCGTCCCGGCCCGTAGTGGGCGTCGTGGTGCGCACGGATGTCGGCCGCGGTGATCCGGGCCACGCTGGCGGCGGTGCCCGCGGTCGGCCGTGACGCCCGGAAGCTCGCGGCGATGACCGCGGACCGGAAGGCGATCGCCCCGCGGTGGCTGGGGTGGGCCTCCTGCTGGGCGATCTCGGCGAGCCGCAGGTCGACATGGCGGCGGACGTCGTCGTCGGCCAACTGGGGCTGGCGGACCGCCTCGGCGAACAACGGCAGGGCGGCGGCGAAGCGGGTGCTCGGCACCTCGAGGCTGACATGCGTGGCGGAGTGGCTGCTGCCGCCGGTCAGCACCGCGCCGCAACCCTCCAGCTCGTCGGCGAAGTCGGTGCCCGGATGGGTCTGGGTGCCCTCGTCCAGGCAGCGCTGCAGGATCGCCGACACCCCCTCGAGATCGGCCCGCTCGGCGGCGAGCGGCAGGTCGAGCACCAGGGTGGCGTCGATCAGGTGCTGGCCCGGGCGGTCGAAGACGAGGACGCGCAGGCCGTTGTCGAGGGTCACTGATCGGGGGGTGGGGAAGTCCCAGGCCGGCGGCGGGCCGACGATCGGCCTGTTCATGCCGACTCCTTCCGGTAGGTCAGCACGGCTCGCTGCTCGGGTCGGAGGTGCCGCCGGGCGGCTTCGGCGACCTCGTCCAGGGTGATGCCGCGCACCTCGTCGAGACGCCGGTTCACCAGCTGCGGGTCGCCGTGCAGGGTGGCGTAGCACCCGATCAGGTCGGCCCGGCTGTCGAACCGCCCCAACTGCCCCAGCCATTCCCGCTCGAACTGCGCCTTCGCCCGGTCGACCTCGGCCTCCAGCGGTCCCTCGTCGGCGAGCCGGGCGACCTCCTCGACGATGGCCCGCTCCAGCCGTTCCGCGGAGACGCCGGCCAGCGCTCGAGCCTGAGCGAAACCGATGCTGGTACCGCCGATCAGCCCCAGCGCGGACGCCCCGGCGCCCTCCGCGATCAGGTCGGTGCGGACCAGCCGCCGGTGCAGCCGGGAGGTCTGGCCGTCGCCGAGGACGGCGAGTGCGAGTTCGAGGGCGGTGAACTCGCGGGTGTCCCGGGCCGGCAGCCGCCAGGTGGCGTAGCTGGCGTCCGTCGGGACGTCGGCGGCGACCTCGGCGCGCGGCACCCCGGCCAGCGGCGGCAGCGGCGGTGCCGCCGGCCGCGGGTTCCGGGCCGACGGCGGCACGGCGCCCAGGTAGGTCGCGGCGCGGGCCACGGCGTCGCCGGGGGTGACGTCACCGACGATGGTGAGCACGGCGTTGTTGGGCGCGTAGTGCGTCGCGAAGAAGGCCCGCACGTCGTCCAGGCTGGCGGCGCCGAGGTCGTCCATCGACCCGATGGTGGCGTGACCGTAGGGGTGGCCGGCCGGGAAGGTGAGCCCGATCAGGTGGATCAGCACGTCGCCGTAGGGGACGTTGTCGTAACGCTGCCGCTTCTCCTCCAGGACGACGGCGCGCTGGTTGTCGAGGGTGTGCTGGCTCAGCTCCAGGCTGGCCAGCCGGTCGGCCTCCAGCCAGAGCGCCAGGTCGAGGGCGTGGGTGGGCACCGTCTCGAAGTAGTTGGTGCGGTCGAACCAGGTGGTTGCGTTGGCCGAGCCGCCGACGCTCTGCACGATGGCGAGGTGCTCGCCGGCGGCGACGTTGGCCGACCCCTCGAACATCAGGTGTTCGAACAGGTGGGCCAGGCCCGTCCGTCCCGGCCGCTCGTCGCGTGAGCCCACGTCGAACCACAGGTTGACGGCGACCACCGGCACGCTGGGGTCGGGGTTGACCACCACCCGCATGCCGTTGTCCAGGACGGTGGTGTGCAGGTCAAAGCGCACGGCGGTCGACATGTGCGTCATCGAACCACACCGGCGGCCGGACGTCGGCCAGGCGCGGCCACTCAGGCGATCGGCCGGCGTGGGGGACGCAGGATCAGTGTCAGCCCCATCACCACCACGGCACCGGCCAGCACCGGCAGCATCGCCGACAGTCCCCGCTCCAGGGCCAGCGAGTCGGTCAGCGTCGAGGGCCACGGTCCGGGACCGCTGCCGGGTGGCTGGGGGCCGGGCAGCGGCGGGTCGGACGGGGTGCCCTGGGGGAGCTGGGCGGACGGCGTGGCCGTGGTCGGCACGACGCTGGGGACGGCGGACGCCGAACTGGTCGGCCGCGCGCTGGGGGAGCGGACGGCGGTGCTGCGCGGGGCGGTCGCCGTCGGCACGTGCACCTGGGGCGGGCGGACCGAGGACGGCCGCGGCGGGGCGACCACGGTGGGGTGCCGGGTCGGCCTGCTGGTGGGACGCGAGGTCGGCTTGGCGGACGGCGTGGGCGTCGGGGTCGGTGGGACGAGCGTCGGACTGCCGGTCGGAATCGTCGGCGGCGCCACCGTTGGCGCGGCCTCCGACGGGGTGCAGCCCGGGCTCAGCGTCGGCTTCTGCGGCTTGGCAGGTGTCGGCTTCTGGGGCCTGGCCGGCGCCGTCGGCTGCTGGGGTTTGGTGTGCGAGGGCGTCGGTGTCGCCGACCAGCTGGGCTCGGGTGGCTCGCTCTCGGACCGGGTCGGGGACGCGCTCGGGCGGGGGCTCTTCTCACAGCCCTGCGGGTTCTCCAGACACGGCTCGTCACCGGGATGGGCGAACGCGGGGGCGGCGGCCAGGAGGGTAGCACCGAGTATCGCTGCGGCGCCCCAAGCGGCGACGCGCAGCCGTAGGCCGAGCTTCCCGCTCATATACCCCCCAAGGCTCCCCGCGTACAGAGTACCCAGCAGGGCCCCGCCTTGTCTCCAGCGGCACCTGGCGCCGCCGGGGCGGGTTGAGACTTCCCGCTCGCTCCGGACTCGGCGGACCGCCCGCCGGTGCCGGAGCCGCGGCTCAGTCGATGCAGAGACAGAAGGGATGCCCGGCCGGATCGAGCAGCACCCGAAACGTGGTCCCCGGTTGATACTCGACGCGGCGGGCACCGATCGCGACCGCCGCGGCCTCTGCCGTCTCCAGTTCGTCGACGACCACGTCGAGGTGCATCTGCTGGGGCACCTGCTGCCCCGGCCACTCCGGCGGCCTGAACTCGGCCACCTGCTGGAAGCAGATGCACTGACCAGTGGAGGAGTCCCGGATCTCGGCCCAGTCGTCATCGAGGTTCGCCGGCCAGCCCAGCAGTTCGCCGTAGAAGCCCGCCAGGGCGGCGGCGTCGGGACAGTCGATCACGAAGCTCGGGAATCGTGCGATAGCCATGGCGCCAGCGTAGAAGTGAGCGCCGACAGAAAGCCCACACCCGAAACGGCGGCTTCCGTGCTGCGGACCCGGCTCGCTCCCCGGGAGCCCTCAGTGCTCGGGCGGGACCGGCAGCGGCACCGTGTCGTCGCGCAGGGCGTCCAGGTCGTCGGGGCTGGTGCCGACCAGCAGGCGCAGCGAGTCGGCGGCGTCCCACTCGTTGAGGTGCAGGCCGGCGACGATGGTGCCGTGCCGCAGCCAGAGCGCGACCAGGTTCAGGCCGGCGCGATCGCCGCGCACGATCAGCTCGTCGTGGCCGTCGCGTCCGAGGTGACCGACGTACTCCATGCCGAGGTCGTACTGGTCGCTGAAGAAGTAGGGCTGCCTGGTGTACGGAGCCTGGTCGCCGAGCACCGACCGAGCGGCGTGCCGGCCCTGTTCGATGGCGTTGTCCCAGTGTTCGACGCGGATCCGGCCCAGGCTCGGGTGCGCGTGGTTGGCCACGTCGCCGGCGGCGAACACCGCGGGGTCGGCGCTGGCCAGCCGGGCGTCGACCAGCACGCCGTTGTCGGTGGCGAGGCCGGACGCCGCGGCCAACCCGTCGTCCGGGATCGCGCCGAGTCCGGCCACGATCAGATCGGGACGCAGCCGGGAGCCGTCGCTGAGCAGCACTTCGGTGCCCTGCACCCGCTCCACCCCGGTGCCGAGCCGCAGGTCGACGCCGTGGTCGCGGTGCAGGGCGGCGAACAGCGGGGCGAGCTCGGGCCCGAGCACGCCGAGCAGCGGCCAGGCCGCGGTCTCGACCACGGTCACCGCGGCGTCCGCCTGTCGGGCGGCCGCGGCGATCTCCAGACCGATCCAGCCGGCGCCGACGATCAGCACCCGGCCGGTCAGCTGCTGCTTGAGCGCCAGCGAGTCCTCCAGGGTCCGCAGGTAGCGGACGGGGATGTCGCCCGCCTCCAGCGCGGCGAGCCGCCGCGGGGTCGAGCCGGTGGCCAGGATCAGCCGGTCGTAGGCGAGGTCGTCCGCCCCGATGCGCACGCGGTGTCGATCGCGGTCCAGCGCGGTCGCCCGGCTGCCCAGCCGAAGGTCGACCTGGTGCTCGTCGTACCAGGCGCGATCGTGCACGAACACCGACTCCGGCCGGTCCGTGCCGAGGAGCAGGCCCTTCGACAGCGGCGGACGCTCGTAGGGCAGATGCGGTTCGGCGCCGATCAGGGTGATGTCACCGGTGTGGCCGAGGTCACGCAACTCCGCGACGGCGCTGGCGGCGGCCAGCCCGCCGCCGATCACGACGATGTTCATGGTTGGCTCCTGGCGAGTCCGAGAAACTCGGCGCGGCTACGGGAATCCTCGCTCAGCCGGCCGAACAGTGCGGAGGTGACGGTGCGGGTGCCGTCGGCGCGGGCTCCGCGCAGGCTCATGCAGCTGTGCTCGGCCTCGATCACCACGCCCACGCCGTGCGGCTCGAGCTCGCGCTGCAGATGGTCCGCGATCCGTTTGGTGAGTCGCTCCTGGGTCTGCGGCCGGCGGCTGTGGAAGTCGGTCATCCGGGCGAACTTCGACAGGCCGAGAATGCGGTCGGCCGGCAGGTAGCCGACGTGTGCGACGCCGACGAAGGGCAGCATGTGGTGCTCGCACAGCGACCGCACCGGAATGTTCTGCACCAGCACCAGTTCGTCGTAGCCCTCGGTGTTCGGGAAGCTGGTCAGCTCGAAGTCGGACGGGCTGGTGAGCTCGGACAGCGCCCGCGCCATCCGCCGCGGGGTGTCGATCAGGTTCACCTCGGTCAGGTCGAGGCCCAACGCGGTGAGCAGGGCGGCCGCGGCGGCCTCCGCCGCCTGCAGGTCGGGCTGCGGTCGGTCCGGCACGATCCGGGGACGCCACCGATCGGCCGGGCCTCCGTCGACCGGGAGGCCGTCGGCGGCGGGGGCCTGGATCTGCACGCTCATCACGAAGCCTTCCCGGTTCTAAGACCAATGATCTTCGATCTTAGAAGCACGAAACTCTTGTGTCAATCATGTTCTGTTTTACGATCTCCTCATGGACCTGGCAACGCAGGCGGCCGGCATCGGTGCCCTGGCCGACGCGACCCGGCGGCTGCTCTACGAGTACGTGGTGGCCCAGCCGGAGCCGGTCGGCCGCGAGCAGGCGGCCGCCGCGCTCGGCGTCGCGCAGCACAACGTCAACTTCCACCTCGACCGGCTGGCCGACGACGGCCTGCTCGAGGTCGAGTACCGCCGGCTCAGCGGCCGGACCGGCCCGGGCAGCGGACGCCCGAGCAAGCTGTACCGACGGGGTACCCGCGAGTTCGCGGTCTCCCTGCCGCCGCGCCGCTACGAGCTGGCCGCCGACTTGCTGGCGGAGGCGGTGACCCGGGCCGCCGACGGCGTCCCCCTGGCGGAGGCCTTGGAGCGGGTCGCCCGGGAGGAGGGGCGTGCGCTGGGTGCCGCGGCGGAGGTCGCCGGGGCCGGGGAGCTGGAGCGGGTCGCGGTGGTGCTCGGCGGCCAGGGCTACGAGCCGCAGCGGCAGGATGCGGTGATGACGCTGAACAACTGCCCCTTCGACGCCCTGGCCCGCCGGCACACCGCGCTGGTCTGCGGCTTGAACCGCGACTTCGTCCAGGGCGTCGTGGAGGGTCTGGGCTGCGGGTCGGTGGTCGCCTGCCTGGAGCCAGGAGTCGGCCGATGCTGCGTCACGGCGCGCACCGCCGACCCCGGTCCCGGGTGATGCGCTCCGGACCTCATCCCTTCACGTAGGAGAGCTTCTCGGCGAGGAACCCGTCCCGGACGCGGAACACGTCGATGCCGCGGACGTGGCCGTCCCCCCAGTCGCAGCGCCACAGCACCACGGCACGATCGTCGCTGACGAACTGCTGCTCGGTGCGGATGGACGCTGTCGGAAGGTCTCGACGCCCTCGATCACCTTCCACGACCTGCTCGAGGCCGGGATCGCGTTCGGGTGGAGCGCGAGCACCCGCCGGGCGAACGACCGCACCTCGTACCTGCAGAAAAGTTCACCCCGCGCCGCACCACGGGCACCACCTCGGCGCGCAACCTGGCCATCGGCGACCGGCTGGAGGCCGAGGGGCGGATGAGTCCCGCCGGACGAGCCGCGCTCGGACGCTGACGACCGCTCTCCGGGGTGCTGTTTCGCCGGGCAGGTCGCCCGGTCGTAGCATCCGGATATGCCCGAAGCCCGGCCCGCACCCGCGATCGTCATCATCGGTCATGAGTATCGCGACGCCATGGCCGACGAGCTCGGCAAGCGGTACGCGGCCGACTACGTGATCGTCGCGCCGTCCACCATGCCCGAGGTGGTCGAGGTGCTGAAGGGGATGGGCGACGTCCGCCGTCCGATCGCCCTGGTCGCCTGCGAGTTCTTCGCCGACGGCGAGAAGGCCACCCACATCTTCGCCAAGATCCAGCGCTTCGTGCCGACCGCGCGCCGACTGGTGCTGGTGCCCTCGGAACGGTTTCGCGGCTCGGTGGCGGCGATGCGCGAGAGCCTGGCCAACGGCAGCATCGACGGCTACCTGATGCTCCCGCAGGGCCCGCGCGACGAGGAGTTCCACTCCGCGGTCAGCGATCTGCTCAGCGACTGGGGCTCGTCGGTGAACACCTCCGAGATCGAGGGCACCAGGATCGTCGCCGACGAGCCGAGCGCCGACCTCAGCCGGATCCGCGACTTCCTCAACCAGATGGGCATGCCCTACACGATCCACCGCTCGGACTCCGCGTCCGGTCGCGAGTCGCTGGAGTTGTTGGACGGCCCGGCCGAACTGCCCGTGGTGCACTCGCCGCAGCTGAGCACGATCGTGTCGCGACCCAGCAACGCCGATCTGGGCGGCGTGATGTACGCCCAGCCCGCGCAGCTCGCCGAGGGTCGCGCGTTTGACCTGGTGGTGGTCGGTTCGGGGCCGGCCGGCCTCGGCGCCGCCGTCTACGCGGCGAGCGAGGGGCTCAGCACGCTGGTGCTCGACTCGGGCCCGATCGGCGGGCAGGCCGGCACCAGCTCGATGATCCGCAACTATCTGGGCTTCCCGCGCGGCATCTCCGGGATGCGGCTGGCCCAACGCTCCCGCTCGCAGGCGCTGCGGTTCGGCGCCCAGTTCATGATCGGCCACGAGGTCACCCGACTCGAGGTCGGACGGGGCACCGATCCGCACCGGATCACCGTCGGCGATGCCGTGGTGCCCGCCCGCAGCGTGCTGATCGCCACCGGCGTGGAGTACCGGCGGCTGGGTGTCGATTCCATCGAGCAGCTGGTCGGCCGCGGCGTCAGCTACGGCACGGCCGCCACCACCGTGCGCGACATGAAGCACAAGCCGGTGTTCGTGGTCGGCGGCGGCAACAGCGCCGGCCAGGCCGCCGTCCACCTGTCCCGGTTCGCCGACTCGGTGACGGTCTGCATCCGGCGCCCCACACTCACCGAAACCATGTCGTCCTATCTGATCGCCGAGCTCGAGGGCAATCCGCGGATCACCGTCCGGCCCGGCACGGCGGTGGTGGACGGCGGCGGCGAGGGTCACCTCGGCTGGCTCGATCTGCGCGACCTGACCAGCGGCGGGACCGAGCGGGTCGCGGCGTCCGGGCTCTACCTGCTGTTGGGCGCCGAGCCGACCTGCCGCTGGCTGCCGTCCGAGGTGGCGATGGACGAGCACGGCTTCGTGCTGACCGGCGCCGACACGCCGTGGCAGACCTGGACGGGTGGGCGTCCGCCGGCGCCCTACGCCACCACCGTGCCGGGCGTGTTCGCGGCGGGCGACATCCGCTGCGGGTCGATGAAGCGCGTGGCCTCGGCCAGCGGTGAGGGCGCGGCGACGATACCGCTTGTGCATGCCCACCTGGCCGCCCTCAGTGCGGTCTAGGCACCGCACATCGAGCCTGTCGAGCAGGCTTGCCAGGACGTCCTCGGTCGCGGGCATTCGGTCCGCCGAGAGGAGGCCCGGGTTCTTGGGAAGGTGCCGTCGTCGGGGTGGCTCAACGCCTCGGAGGTTCCGAAGGGCGGGGAGCAGGTGGACCGGCTGGGCATCGTCCGATGCCGGCAACACCGGTCCCGGACGGCACAGCCGGGACCCGGCGGCGAAGAAGTGGCCACAGCTGGAGCGCACCCGTCCGACGTGGCACCGACGATCTCGACCAGCGGCGGACAGCACGTGGCGGCGAACAGAGAACAAGGCCCTTCGACCAGGATTTCGCCTGGTCAAAGGGCCTTTTCGTAGCGGGGACAGGATTTGAACCTGTGACCTCTGGGTTATGAGCCCAGCGAGCTACCGAGCTGCTCCACCCCGCGTCGCTCGATCAACTATAGGGGAGTCCCGCGTCACACCCAAATCGACCACGATGGGGCCGGACCGACCGGTGCGGGCGGGCAAGACCGCTCGGCTAGACTTCCGGGCGATCCGCTGCCCCGGCCGGGGGCAGGCTACGAGGAGGACCGATGGTCTCCAGCACGACCCCTGCAACCGCGCCGCGCCGGTCCTGGCGCTGGGCGGCACTGTTCGTCACTGTGGCACTGCTGTCCGGCTGCATGGTCCAGTCGCCGACGAACCCGGCGCCACAGGCGCACACCCTGGTGGTCGGGGCAACCCTCGAGCCGCCGACCATGAACCCCAGCGCCTCGCCGGCGGCGTCCATTCCGCAGGTGCTGCTCTACAACGTCTACGAGACGCTGGTGAAGATGAACGCCGAGGGCAAGCTGATGCCGCTGCTGGCGCAGACCTGGGACGTCAGCAAGGACCGCACCGTCTACACCTTCCAGCTCAACCCGGCCGCGCATTTCGCCAGCGGCAAGCCGGTCACCGCGCAGGCGGTGGTGAGCAGCTTCAACCGGATCAAGACCGAGCCGGCGATCGTGCCGTCGCTGGTGGAGCAGATGGCGGTGGTGAAGTCGACCGAGGCCGTCGACGACCACACGGTCAAGGTCACCCTCAGCCGGCCCTCCAACCTGTGGCTGTACGACATCAGTTCGACGGCGGGCATCATCTACGACCTCGACGGCATGGCCACCATCGACACCACGCCGGCCGGTTCCGGACCATTCGTGCTGCAGAGCTGGAACAAGGGCCAGAGCGTGGTGCTGTCCAACAACACGTCCTACTGGGGCACGCCGCCGCGGCTGGACAGCGTCACCTTCCGCTACTTCCTCGACCCCAACGCGATGAACGCCGCGATGCTGTCCGGCGACATCGACGTGATCTCCAACCTGCAGGCACCGGACGCCATCGACCAGTTCGGCGACACCGGTCGCTTCACGGTCATCGAGGGCACCACCACAGGCGAGGTGGTGATGGCGCTGAACAACTCCCGCTCGGCGTTCAAGGACGTCCGGGTGCGGCGGGCCGTCTCGATGGCCATCGACAAGAAGGCGCTGCTGGACACCGTCTGGAACGGCAAGGGCGCCCTGATCGGGTCGATGGCGGTGCCCACCGACCCCTGGTACGAGGACCTGACCTCGATCAACGCCTACAACCAGGCCGAGGCCAAGAAGTTGCTGGCCGAGGCGAAGGCCACCAACCTCTCGCTCAAGCTGCGGGTGCCGACCACCGCCTATGCCACCAAGAGCGCCCAGTTCGTGGAGAGCGCGCTGCGTCAGGTGGGCGTGAAGGTCACCGTGGAGGAACTCGACTTCAACACCTGGCTGAACGACGTGCACAACGGCGGCAACTACGACATGTCGATCGTCGCGCACGTCGAGGCGCGCGACCTGCGCCGGTTCACCGACCCCAAGTACTACTTCCACTACGACAACTCGACCTACAACAAGCAGTTCGACGCGGCCGACGAGGCACCCGTGGACGAACTCGTGCCGATGATGCGCAAGGCCGTCCGGACGCTCGCCCAGGACGCCGCCGCGGTCTGGCTGTTCGACCTGCCGAACCTGGTGATCACCAAGAAGACGGTCACCGGCCTGCCGCAGAACGCGGCCGCGCTCAGCTTCGACCTCACCACGGTCGCCAACCGCTAGAACGAGCGTGCGGTGCCGATTCTGGCCTTCCTCGGACGACGGCTGGCGATCTTCGCGGTGAGCCTGCTGGGGGCGTCCCTGCTGGTATTCGGGGTCTGCTCGGCGCTGCCGGGCCAGATCGCCGAGGTGCTGCTCGGCGAGGGCGCCACCCAGGCGCAGATCGACGCGCTCACCGTCGAGCTCGGCCTGAACCGGCCGTGGACGGTGCGCTACCTGGAGTGGGCCGGCGGCATGCTGCACGGCGACTTCGGGCATTCCTACTTCACCCGCCAGGGCGTCCTGGAGCTGATGGCGCCACGGATCGCCGTCACCTGGTGGCTGGTCGCCTTCGCCCTGCTGCTGGCGATCGCGATCGCCGTCCCGGTCGGCATGCTGGCCGCGATGAAGCGCCGCTCCTGGCAGGGCTTCGTGGCGACCACGCTGTCCCAGCTCGGCATGGCCGTCCCGGCGTTCTGGGCGGCGATCGTGCTGGTGCTGGTGTTCGCGGTCGGGCTGCGCTGGCTGCCGGCCAACGGCTACGTCCCGCTCACGGTCTCTCCGCTCGGCTGGGCGTCGCACCTGGTGCTGCCGGTGATCTCGCTGGCGATCGTGCAGTCGGCGGTGCTGGTGCGCTACGTGCGGTCCGCCTTCATCGAGGTGCTCAGCGAGGACTACTACCGGACGGCCCGCGCGGTCGGCTGGCGGCCGTTCCCGGCGCTGCTGCGGCACGGACTGCGCAACGCCGCGCTGTCGCTGGTCACCGTGGTCGGGCTGCAGCTGTCGGCCGTCCTGGTCGGCGCGATCGTGATCGAGCAGGTGTTCGCCCTGCCCGGGCTGGGCAGTCAGCTGCTGACCGCGGTGTCCCAGCGCGACCTGATGATCGTGCAGGGCGTGGTGATGTTCCTGGCCGCCTCGGTGCTGCTGATCAACTTCCTGGTCGACCTGTCGTACGCCTGGATCGACCCGCGGCTGCGGACGGAGCGGTCCCGATGAGGCGGGCCGGGCTGTGGCTCGGGGCCGTCCTGGTGGTGGCCGTGCTGGCGATGGCCGTGCTGTCACTGGCCTGGACGCCGTTCGACCCGACCCTGGTGACTCCCGGCCAACGCCTGCAGGGGCCGAGCGCGGCGCACTGGCTGGGCACCGACGGGATGGGCATCGACATCCTCAGCCGGATCCTGGTCGGTGCGCAGACCACGATGGTGGTCGGGGTGGTCTCCGTCGGCATCGCCGCGCTGCTCGGAGTCCCGCTCGGCATGCTCGCCGGGCAGGGTCCGCGCTGGGCCGACGAGATCGTGATGCGGATCACCGACGTCGCCTACGCCTTTCCGGCACTGCTGCTGGCGATCCTGCTGGCTGCCCGCTTCGGCGCCTCGCCGGTGACCGCGATGACGGCGATCGGGCTGGCCACCATCCCCAGCTTCGCCCGGGTCACCCGGGCCGGCACGCTGCAGGTGATGAGCACCGACTTCGTGCTGGCGGCCCGGGCGTCCGGCACCCGCTGGCCGGGGATCTCGCTGCGCCACGTGCTGCCCAACATCGCGCCGCTGATCGGCGTCCAGGCCTCGGTGACGTTCGCGTTGGCGATCCTGGCCGAGGCGGCGCTGAGCTATCTGGGGCTGTCCACCGCCGCCATCGTGCCCACCTGGGGCAAGATGCTGCGCGACGCCCAGGCGGTGATGTTCAACGCCCCGCTGCAGGCGGTCTGGCCGGGCCTGGCGATCGCCGCCGCCGTGCTCGGCTTCAACCTGCTCGGCGACGGGCTGCGCGACCTGCTCGATCCGCGCCTGCGGGAGGTGCGATGAGCCTGCTCGAGGTGACCGACCTCTCGGTCGCGTTCGGACGCCGCCGCCGGGTCGCGGTCGACGGCGTCTCGTTCACCCTGAACGCCGGGCAGCGGCTCGGCATCATCGGCGAATCCGGCTCGGGCAAGACCGTGACGGCGCTCGCGGTGCTCGGGCTGCTGCCGGACAACGCCCAGGTGAGCGGCTCGGTGCGGCTGGCCGGCCGGGAACTGGTCGGCCTGGACGAGGCGTCCCGGGCGCGGCTGCGCGGCGACCTGGTGTCGATGGTGTTCCAGGAGCCGATGACGGCGTTGGACCCCACCATGCGGGTCGGACGCCAGGTGGCGGAGGTGCTGCGGCTGCACGCCCCCGACCGGGCCGGTGCGGCCCGGGCCCATGTGCTCGAGATGCTCGGACGGGTCGGGCTGGCCGACGCGGAGCGGGTGGCGGACAGCTTTCCGCATCAGCTGTCCGGCGGCCAGCGGCAGCGCTGCCTGCTGGCGATGGCGCTGATCAACTCGCCCGACCTGGTGATCTGCGACGAGCCGACCACCGCGCTGGACGTCACGGTGCAGGCCCGGGTGCTGGCCCTGCTGGACGACGTGCTCACCTCCGAGGCGGCGGCCTGCCTGTTCATCAGCCACGACCTGGCGGTGGTCTCGCAGGTGTGCGGCGACGTCCTGGTGATGCTGGACGGCCGGATCGTCGAGGCCGGCCCGGTGACGAAGCTGTTCACCGCTCCGGAGCACCCCTACACCCGCGGACTGGTGGCCACCGCGCGGATCGATCAGGTCCCGCCGGGTCAGCGGCTGCCCACGGTGGAGGACTTCTACCCCAGGGGTGCCCGATGACCGGCGGACCGCTGTACCAGGTGACCGAGCTGACCCGGGTGTTCGGCCGCGACGGCGTCCGGGCGTTGGACGGCGTCAGCCTGGAGGTGCGGGCGGGTCAGCGGCTCGGCATCGTGGGGGAGTCCGGCTCGGGCAAGTCGACGCTGATCCGGCTGATGGCCGCGCTGGACCGGCCGACCTCGGGCAGCGTCCGTTTCGAGGGGCAGGAGGTCAGCGGCGTCCGCGAGGCCCGGCTCGGGTTCCTGAGGGCCGCCGTCCAACTGGTCTTCCAGGACCCGCGCAGCTCACTGAACCCGCGGATGACCGTCGGCTCCATCGTGACCGAGCCGTTGCGGTCGCGGCATCTGCGCGGCGCGCTGGCTCCGGTGCACGCCGGCGCCCGGCTGCGCGAGGTGCTGGACGCCGTGGACCTGCCGGCGGACGCGGCGTCCCGCTACCCGCACGAGTTCTCCGGCGGGCAGCGGCAGCGGATCGCTATCGCCCGCGCGCTGGCGCCCGATCCGCGGGTGCTGATCGCCGACGAGCCGGTCTCCGCCCTCGACGTCAGCGTCCGGGCCCAGGTGCTGAACCTGCTCGCCGACCTGGTGGCCGCGCGCGGGCTGACGCTGATCTTCGTCAGCCACGACCTGTCGGTGGTGCGGCACCTGTGCGACTCGGTGGTGGTGCTGCGCGCCGGCCGGATCGAGGAGCAGGGACCCACCGAGCGCGTGTTCGCCCAGCCGGAGGCGGACTACACGCGAGCGCTGATCGCCGCGATTCCCCGGCTCAGGCTGTGACCCCCGGGACTGACCGGTGAACGAAGGGACGGTTCCTTTTCGGTTCAGCGCTCCGCTCTTGAACCGAAAAGGAACCGTCCCCGGATTCAGCCGACCGGATCGGTCTGCGGCTCGGCGGCGCGGGCGGGCCGGTAACCGGCGCGCAGGGCGTCCGGGCGGCGCATGAAGAGCACCGCGACGACACCCACCAGCAGGACGCAGGCGGGCAGCAGCACCGACTGGGACATCGCCGCGGCGAAGCCGTCGAGCACGAACGCAGGGAGCTTGCCCTCGCCGAAGCCGCCGCCGTGTTCCGCGGCACCGGGCAGGTTCGCCACCAGCCGGCCCTGCATGAACGCCGCGATGGCGGCCGAGCCGATCACCGAACCCATCGTCCGGGTGGTGTTGTAGATGCCTGCCCCGGCACCGGCCTGCCGGGGCGGCAGGTTGCGGGTCGCCGTGGTGGCCAGCGGTCCCCACATGCCGGCGTTGCCGATTCCCATCAGCGCCGACGGCAGCAGGAACATCCAGACCGGCGTGTCGGGGTGCATCAGGGCGGCGTACCAGAACAAGGCGGCGGCGGTGAGCAGCAACCCCGGCACCAGCAGCAGCCGCGGGTCGACGCGGTCGAGCAGCTGGCCGGCGGCGGGCGCGAGCCCGCCGGACAGGACGGCCATGGGAACCATCAGCAGCGCCGCCTGCGTGGGGCTCAGGCCGATGGACAGCTGGATGAAGAACATCAGCGGCAGGGACATGCTGGTGACCGTGAAGCCGACCGCGGCGATGGCCAGGTTCGAGACCGAGAAGCTGCGGTCGCCGAACAGTTCCAGGGGGACCAGCGGCTCGTTGCGGGTGCGGGCCTGGGTCCAGATGAACACGCCGAGGATGATCACCCCGGCGACGATCATCGTCCACACGGTGATCGGTCCCCAGATCACGCCCCAGTCGTAGGTCTCGCCCTCCTGGAGTCCGAAGACGATCAGGAACAGTGCCAGCGCGCTGAGGACGACGCCGATGACGTCGAAGCGGTGCGGATGGGTCGGCAGTTTGGGCACCAGCACCCAGGCCAGCACGAAGCCGATCGCGCCCACCGGCAGGTTGACGAAGAAGATCCACTCCCAGCCGAGCCCGTCCACCAGCAGGCCGCCGGCCAGCGGGCCGACCAGGGTTGCCACGCCGGCGGTTGCACCCCACAGGCCCATTGCGGCGCCGCGCCGGTCGGGCGGGAAGGTGCGGGTGATCACCGCCATGGTCTGTGGGGTCATCAGGGACGCCCCGAGGCCCTGCACGGCGCGCATCGCGATCAGCATGCCGAGCGATCCGGACAGGCCGCAGCCCAGCGAGGCGAGGGTGAAGATGGCCAGCCCGACCAGGTAGACGGTGCGCGGCCCGAACCGGTCGCCGAGGCGTCCGGTGATCAGCAGCGGGACCG
This sequence comes from Micropruina sp., assembly GCA_044224095.1. Lineage (GTDB taxonomy): Bacteria > Actinomycetota > Actinomycetes > Propionibacteriales > Propionibacteriaceae > Micropruina. The sequence goes on from JBGALC010000055.1 coordinate 17,404, forward strand.
CGTAGGCGAGCAGGTAGGCGCTGGTCACCCACACCACGTTGTCGAGGTTGTTGGTGGTCGGGTCGAGGGCCGCCTTGATGGCCGGGTTCGCCACCGAGACGATCGTGGTGTCGACCAGGATCATGAAGAAGCCGATCACCAGCGCCCACAGCGCCGGCCACGGGTTGTCGGGTCCTTGGGGCGCGTGACCGTTCGCCTGCTGTGGCCGGCCGGACGCGCCGGTCGCCAGGGGTTCGGACGCGGAATCGGCCCGGGTGATGTCGCTCATGCGGGTGGTGCCTTTCGGTCGGCGGGGCCGGCGGCCGGTGCGTTGTCGCACGGCGGGCCCCAGGCGATGGTGGTGTCGGCCAGGCGGAGGAGGAACGCGGCTGTCCAGCGCAGCTCGGCGTCCAGTAGCGCCGCCTGGCGGTCGATCTCGACCAGGTACTGCTCGGCGACCTCGCGGTGCCGGGCCTTGCTCAGGCCGTCGTGGTGCATCGCGTGGTCGGCGGTCAGAGCCGCCTGTCGGGCGGTCAGCAGTCGCACCACCTCGGCCCGCGGCAGGTTGTGGGCCTCGGCCAGCGCCACCCGGAACTCCGCGGGGCGGTCGATCCGGCCCAACTCACGCCGCACCCAGTCGGAGACGGCGTCGCGGCCCTCGGGGGTGAGTGTGTAGGTGGTCCGCTCGGGACGGTTGCCCTCCCGGTCGGTGCCGACCTCGGTGAGCAGTCCGGCCCGGCCCAGTCGAGCCACGGTGTGGTACACGGTCCCGTTGGTGACCGGGACCAGGCGGTCCTCGTGCCGTTGCCGCATCAGCCGGATCATCTCGTACGGGTGCATGTCGCCCTCGCGCAGCAGCGCGAGGAGCATCACGCCGAGCGCACCGCCGTGATACTCCACGACGACTAGTCCACGTGGACTATACGTCGCCTCCGGCAGTGAATCAAAAGGGGACGGTTCCTTTCGCGTTCAGCGAGGCATCCCGGGTGCGGCTGAACCGGAAAGGGGACGGTTCCTTTTCCGTTCAGCGAGGCGGCGCGGGGATGCGCACGAACCGGAACGGGCCGGTGCCTTCCCGGTTCAACAAGGCAATCGCGGGACAGGATGAGGGTCCCAGCGCTCCCGGACGCCCGCCGACCCAACTCGGCTCGCGCTACTCGGCGAGCTGCTCGACCACCGCGTCGTGGAGGAGGCCGTTGGTGGCGATCGCGCCGGGACCGCGCGGGCCGTCCACACCGTCGAGGTTGCTGAACCGGCCGCCCGCCTCGCGGACGATGACGTCCAGCGCCGCCATGTCGTGCAGCGCCAGCTCGGGTTCGGTGGCGATGTCGACGGAGCCCTCGGCCAGCAGCATGTAGCTCCAGAAGTCGCCGTAGGCCCGGGTCCGCCAGCAGCCGCGCATCAGGTCGACGAACTGCTGGCCCCGGCTGGTCTCGACCCAGCCGTGGATCGACGAGTAGGACAGCGACGCGTCGTCCATGCTGGTCACCCGGGACACCCGGCACGGCTGGCCCTGCAGCAGGGTCTTGCCGCAGAACGCCCCGCCGCCCTCGCTGGCCCACCAGCGGCGGCCCAGCGCGGGGGCCGACACCACGCCCACCCGCACCCGGTCCTCGACCATCAGCGCGATCAGCGTCGCCCACACCGGGACGCCGCGGACGAAGTTGGCGGTGCCGTCGATCGGGTCGATCACCCAGCGCCTGGGGCCCCAGCCGGTGTCCTCGCGCTCCTCGCCATGGACGGCGTCCCGCGGCCGGGCGGTCTTCAGGGTGCGGCGGATGGCGTCCTCGACGGCGACGTCGGCGTCGCTGACCGGGGTGAGGTCGGGTTTGGAGTCCACCTGCAGGTCGAGTGCCTTGAACCGGCTCATGGTCAGCGAATCGGCGTTGTCAGCCATCACATGGGCCAGTCGAAGGTCGTCGAGGTAACTCTGTTCCGCCATATGGCTCAACCTATCGTTTCGCGGCGACCCGCCGCCCAGCGACGCTCGGGCGGACTACCCGGACGCCGGGCGCTCCAGCCAGGCGCCCTCCATCCGGCGGAACGACTCCAGCCGTTCGGGCGCCAGCCCGCCGTCGGCGACCGCCTCGTCCAGTGCGCATTCGGGGGCCCCGGTGGCGTGGGTGCAGCCGCGCGGGCAGTCGGCGGTCAGCGCGGACAGGTCGCCGAACGCCGCCACGATCGATTCCCGGGTGACGTGGCTCAGCCCGAACGACCGGACGCCCGGGGTGTCGATCACCCAGCCGGCATGGTCGGGCAGTTCCAGGGCGATCGCCGAGGTGGAGGTGTGCCGCCCGCGGCCGGTCACCTCGTTGACCTCACCGGTGGCCCGTCCGACACCGGGGATCAGCGCGTTCACCAGGGTGGACTTGCCCACCCCGGAGTGCCCGATGAACACGCTGGTGCGCCCGGCCAGCAACTCGCGCAGCTCGGTCAGGTCGGCGCCGGGCCGCGTGGTGACGATCGGGACGTCCAACGGCGCGTAGCCGGCGACCAGCTCGTCGGCGGGGGCGAGGTCCTGTTTGGTGAGGCACAGCACCGGGTCGAGCCCGGCGTCGTAGGCGGCCACCAGGATGCGGTCGATCATCCCGGTCCGCGGCGGCGGGTCGGCCAGCGCGGTGACGATCACCAACTGGTCGGCGTTGGCGACGATCGGACGCTCGAACGGGTCGGTGTCGTCAGCGGTGCGGCGCAGCACGGTGCGGCGGGGGAGCACCGACACGATCCGGGCCAGGGTGCCCTCGGCGCCGCTCAGGTCGCCGACCACCCCCACCCGGTCGCCGACGATGACTCCCTTGCGGCCCAGCGCCCGGGCCTTGGTCGCGGTCAGCGTCACCTCGTCGAGCAGGCAGCGGTAGCGGCCGCGGTCGATGGTGGTGACGATGGCCTGCGGGGCGTCCGAATAGTCGGGCCGGTCCTTGGTCCGGGGCCGGGTGCGACGCGGCGGGCGTCCGAAGCCGGTGTGGTCGTCCTCGGTGATCGCACCCCTCAGCCGGCGACTCACTCGCCGCCCACCAGCCTCGCCCACAGGCCGGGGAAGTCGGGCAGGGTCTTGCTGGTGCAGGTCACGTCGTCGAGCCGCAACCCGGGGACGACGAGGCCGAGCAGCGCGCCCGCGTGCGCCATCCGGTGGTCGGCGTAGGTGTGGAAGACGCCGCCGCGCAGCGGCAGCGGGCTCACCCGCAGCCCGTCGGCGGTCTGCTCGACCCGGCCGCCGAGCGCATTGATCTCGGCCTCCAGCGCGGCCAGCCGGTCGGTCTCGTGGCCCCGGACGTGCGCCACGCCGCGGATGCTCCCCGGGGCGTCCGAGACCGCCAGCAACGCGGTGGCGATGCAGGTGAGTTCGCTGGCCAGCGACAGGTCCAGGTCGGCGCCACGGACGACTCCGTCGCCCACCACGCTCACCGATTCGGGGCCTCGCTGCACCGTCCCGCCCAGCGCGGACAGCACGTCCAGGATGGTCTCGGACGCCTGCACGGTGTGCCTCGGCCAGGCGGTGGTCACCTGGCCGCCGACCAGCAGCGGCGCGGCCAGGAAGGTGGCGGCGTTGATCAGGTCGGGCTCGATGGCCTCGTCGCGGGCGCCGATCGGTCCGGCGGCGACCTGCCAGCGGTCCTCGCCCTGGTCGGGGGAGATCCGGACGCCGCGGTCGCGCAGCATCGCCACGGTCAGTCCGATGTGCGGCCGGGACGGCAGCGCCGCGCCGCGATGACTCAGGTCGAGACCGGCATCGAAGCGGGCACCGGCCAGCAGCAGGCCGGAGACGAACTGGCTCGACCCGGACGCGTCGATGCTCACCCGGCCGCCGGGGACGCCGCCGGCGCCCCACACCGTGAACGGCAGCGCCTCCGGGTGCTCGATCCGGACGCCGGCCTGGGCCAGGCCGTCCAGCAGCGGCCGCACCGGACGCGCCCGGGCCTCGGGGTCGCCGTCGAAGCGGCTCGGCCCGTCGGCCAGCGCCGCCACCGGCGGCAGGAAGCGCATCAGGGTGCCGGCCAGCCCGACCTCCACGTCCGCCGCGGTGAACGCCCGCGGGGGCTCGACCCGTACCTCGTCGCCGCCGAGGTCGGTGAAGGTCACCCCCAGCGAGGTGAGCGCGGCCCGCATCAGCCGGGTGTCCCGGGCGTCCAGGACGCCGGACAGGACGCTGGGCCCGTCGGCGAGCGCGGCGAGTACATAGCCGCGCGCGGTCGCCGACTTCGAGCCGGGAACGACGATGGTGGCCGCCAGCGGCCCGGTGAGGGCCGCCAGTGGGGTCACTTCAGCGCACCTTCAATCGTCTTGGTGGCCTTGCTGGCCACCTTCTTGGCCTTGCGGGCGGCACGCTTCCCGCCGCGGGCCAGGTTCGCCTTGGCATGGGCGGCCTCGCGCGAGAGGGCGGCCTTGGTGTGCTCGGCCTCGCGACCCAGCAGCTCGGCGCGGTTCTTCGCCCGCCAGGCCAGGTCGGGCCGGCCCTCGGTGTCCTGTGCGGCGAGCAGGACCCCCCCGGTCAGGGCGATGTTGCGCAGGAAGGTGTCCTTGCCGACCCCGCCCTCCTCGGACTCGCCGGTGAACGGGTTGCTGGCCAGCAGCTGCGGCGCCATGCTGGCCGCCAGCGCGATGGCGCCGAGCCGGCGTCCGATGCCGGTGGCCAGGCTCAGCCCGCCCAGCACCTGCGCGAACCCGGTCAGCCGGACCAGGCCCTTGGCGTCCTCGGGAAGGTAGGCGACGGCCTGCGGCGGGAGCGTCTTCTCGGCCAGTGGCAGGAGGGTCTTCGCGAGCGGCTCGGTCGCCCCCACCAGAGGCTCCGGGTCGCGCATCGCCTTGACACCGTTGACGACGAAGAAGCTGGCCAGCATGGTGCGGGCCGCGAAGCGGAGCAGACTCATGCACTATGTCTAGCGCCTGGTGGCCTTTTGTCCAAGCGCAGGAGGACTACTCTCACCCCCATGTGTGGACGGTACGCGTCCTCTGCGGACACCGACTGGCTCGAAGAGGTCTTCGAGATCGACGAGGTGCCCGAGCCACTGCCCGGGCCCCGCTACAACATCGCCCCGACCGACCCCGTGGTGGCGGTGGTGGAGCGGGCGCCGAAGGACGCGCCCGACCGGGTCGTCCGCAAGCTGGTCGAGCTGCGCTGGGGCCTGGTGCCGTCCTGGTCGCGCGACGCCAAGGGTGCGGCCCGGATGATCAACGCCCGGGTCGAGACCCTCGCCGAGAAGCCCGCCTTCCGCCGGGCGCTCGCGGTGCGGCGCTGCCTGTTGCCCGCGGACGGCTTCTACGAGTGGTACGCCCCGGAGGGCAGCGACGAACTCCCGGCGAAGCGGCGACCGCCCAAGCAGCCGTTCTTCATCCGGCCGGCCGACGGCTCGCCGCTGGCGATGGCCGGCCTGTACGAGTTCTGGAAGAGCCCGGCGGGGGAGTGGCTGAGCACCTGCACGATCATCACCACCACCGCCGCGGACGCCGTCGGGCGCATTATCTAGGCCTAGATTGCAAACAGCCTAGTCACATCATGTTTGAGTCGTTTGTGACATGAGGCACGTTCGCTCATCTGGCGCTTGCCCGCGCACTGCCTTCGTGGATCGCCTGCGGTGGCGGTGGCGGTGTCGAGTTG
>JBGALC010000056.1:0-22337 GCA_044224095.1 Micropruina sp.
CCCGGCTCGGTGGACGCCCAGACCGCCGCCCGCGACCTGGCCGCCTACATCGCCGGCGGGCTGGGCATCCCGGCCGCGCACGTCGTCCCCGCCTTCGAGGATCCGCTGGCCGCCCTGCTCAACGAGGCGCTGCAGCCGGCCGGGGAGCGTCCGGACGAGGCCGATCCGGACGACCCGGAATTGGCCGACGCCGACGCCCGCGCGGCCAGGGTGGACGCGATCGACGCCGGCCACGGCGCCCCCCGCGGCTGGGTGGTGCCGGTGTTCCGGCTGACCGACGAGGGCCGCTGGGGGACCACCCGCTGGCGTCCCCGGCGCAAGCAGCTGATGCTGACCGGCGGCACCTCGCCGATGGGTCTGCGGCTGCCGCTGAACTCGATCGCCTGGTCGCCGATGCCGGAGGAGGTCGAACGCTCCCCGTTCGAGATGACCGGGCTGCTGCCGATCATCGTCGAGGGCGAGGCGCCACCGGCGGTGCTGCTGGACATCGAGGAGGCCCCCCGCACCGCGCTGTGCGTGGAGGAGCGCGAGGGCCAGCTGTACATCTTCCTGCCGCCGCTGACCAAGCTCGAGGACTGCCTGGAACTGCTCAGCGTGATCGAGACCGCGGCGTCCGCGGTCGAGCTGCCGGTGGTGCTGGAGGGCTATCCGCTGCCGTTCGACCTGCGCACCAAGACCATCTCGGTCACCCCCGACCCGGGCGTGATCGAGGTGAACACCCAGCCGACCAGCACCTGGGCCGAGCAGCGCGACCTCACCGTGAGCCTCTACGAGGACGCCCGGCAGACCCGGCTGGCAACCGAGAAGTTCGACCTGGACGGCACCCACACCGGCACCGGCGGCGGCAACCACTTCACCCTCGGCGGCGCCACCCCGGCCGACTCGCCGCTGCTCCGCCGGCCCGACCTGCTGCGCTCGCTGATCACCTACTGGCAGCACCATCCGGCCTTGTCGTACGTGTTCTCGGGGCGGTTCATCGGACCGACCTCGCAGGCCCCGCGATTCGACGAGGGCCGAGTCGAGACCCTCTACGAGATGGAGATCGCGTTCGCCGAGCTCGACCGGGTCACCGCGGACGCGGAGCGGTTCACGCCGCCGTGGGGCGGCCCGGCGCTGCCCTGGAACACCGACCGGCTGCTGCGGCACCTGCTTACCGACCTGACCGGCAACACCCACCGCTCCGAGTTCTGCATCGACAAGCTGTACTCCCCGGATTCGCAGCGCGGACGTCTCGGTCTGCTCGAGCTCCGCGGCTTCGAGATGCCGCCGCACCCGCGGATGGCGCTGGTGCAGGCGCTGCTGGTGCGCTGCCTGGTGGCGATGTTCTGGCAGCGTCCCTACCGCGGCCGGCTGGTCCGCTGGGGCACCCGGCTGCACGACCGGTTCCTGCTGCCGGCGTTCGCCGCCTCCGACCTGCGCGAGGTGGTGGCCGACGTCAACGAGTGGCTGGACGCCGCGGCACCCGGCGTCCGGTTCGACCCGGCCTGGCTGGACCCGTTCCTGGAGTTCCGGTTCCCGCGGCTCGGCGAGACCCGGATCTCCGGCGTCCACCTGGAGCTGCGGCAGGCGATCGAGCCCTGGCACGTGCTCGGCGAGGAGGCCACCGGCACCGGGACGGCACGCTACGTCGACTCCTCGGTGGAGCGCGTCCAGCTCGCCGTCTCGGGGCTGATCGAGGGACGCCACGTGGTGACCTGCAACGGCGTCCCGGTGCCGCTCACCCCGATCGCCAACGGGGGCTGGGGCACGGCGCTGGGCGGCGACGACGAGCCGTCCACGGTCGGCATGTTCGCCGGCGGCGTCCGGTACCGCGCCTGGGCGCCGTGGTCGGCGCTGCACCCGACGATGGGGGTGCACTCGCCGCTGGTCTTCGACCTGGTCGACACCTGGAACGACCGCTCGCTGGGCGGCTTCACCTACCACGTGGTGCACCCGGGCGGCCGCAGCTACGACACCTACCCGGTGAACGCCGTCGAGGCCGAATCGCGCCGGGCGGCCCGGTTCCAGGCCCAGGGCCACACCGCCGGGCCGGTGGATGTGGCGTCCTGGCCGGCGGTCGAGGCGCTGACCGGCCCGATGGGCACCGAGTACCCGTGCACCCTCGACCTGCGCCGCTACTCCCCGGGCCACCGGGACTGACCGCCGGCGACGGAGCCTTCCCGACGTCGCCTGGGCAAAGCCGGATCGCCTGCGTAGCACCGCGGGCGATGTGCGCCACCGCAGGCGACGTCGTCCGCCGTAGCCGGGTGGAGCGCCCGGCGCAAACCCGGCAGCCACGGGCTGGGCTCGGCGACCGCACCCTCCGCCCTCCCCCCTAAGGTGAACCCCATGTCCGCTGCGGTTTCCATCGAGTCGGGTGTGCTCGACGACTACCGGGCACGCCTGCGGCCCGACGCCGTCGACGAACTGGTCACCCCGACCGGCCTGCGCACCGACCAGGCCGCACTCGGCGCCGCCGTGGACGCCATGGGCATGAGCGGCCTGCAGGCGGCCCGGGCCGAGGCCCGCAACTTCGCCGCGGTCGAGGGCGTCACCTACGGCACCGGCGCCGCCGGGGGGCGGAACTGGGCGATCGACCCGATTCCGGTGCTGCTCGGCGCCGCCGAATGGCAGGAGCTGGAGCGCGGCCTGAACCAGCGGGCACGGCTGCTCGACCTGGTGCTGTCCGACCTGTACGGCGACCGGATGCTGCTGCGCCGACGGATGATCCCGCCGGAACTGATCCTGGCCCACGACGGATACGTCCGGCAGACCGCCGGCATCGCCGCCCCCGGCCAGCGGCAGCTGGTGGTCGCGGCGACCGACCTGGGGCGTGATCCGCACGGCCGCTGGACGGTGATCTCCGACCGCACCCAGGCGCCGTCCGGGCCGGGCTACGCGATGGCGACCCGGCGGATCATCTCCCAGGTGATGGCCGGGCTGCACCGGTCCACGCCGCTGGCCCGGCTGCGCGGCTTCTTCCAGACCTTCACCGCCGCGCTGCAGGACGCCTCGCCGTCGGCCACCGAGCCGCCGCGGGTGGTGCTGCTCAGCCCCGGGCCGAGCAGCGAGACCGCCTTCGAACAGGCCTACCTGGCCACCCTGCTCGGCTTCCCGCTGGTCGAGGCCGACGATCTGGTGATGCACCAGGGCCGGGTCTGGCTGCAGGCCGGCGACCGGCTGGAGCAGGTGGACGTCGTGCTGCGCCGGGTGGACGCCGCGTTCGCCGACCCGCTGGAACTGCGCGGCGACTCCCAGCTCGGCGTCCCGGGGCTGATCGAGGCCACCCGCACCCGCACCGTCGCCGTGGTCAACCCGATCGGCGCCGGCGTCCTGGAGAACCCCGGGCTGGTGGCGCACCTGCCGGCGGTCGCGCGGGCACTGCTCGACGAGGACCTGCTGCTGCCGGCACCGACCACCTGGTGGTGCGGGCGCGGCGGCGACCGCTCGCACGTGCTCGGCAACCTCGACCGCCTGGTGATCAAGCCGATCTCCCGGGCGATGGGGCCGCTGCGCTACGGGTGGCAGCTGACGGCGTCCGAACGCGAGGAGCTGGCCGAACGGATCGTCGCCGAACCGTGGACGTGGTGCGGCCAGGAGCCGCTGCAGCTGTCCACCGCGCCGGTGGTGACCCGGGCGGGCCTGGAGCCGCGCCGGTTCGTGCTGCGCACCTTCGGGGTCGCCCACGACAACGGCTACCACTTCCTGCCGGGCGGGCTGGGCCGGGTGGCGGCCCGGGTCGCCGAGCACACCGTGTCGAACTACACCGGCGCGCTGGCCAAGGACGTCTGGGTGATCTCGGCCGACGGCGACCTGCCCGCGCCCGCCGTCCGCGACCGCGCGCTGGGCACGGTGCCGGTGGCCCGCGCCGCCGGCCTGACCCCGCGAGTGGCCGACAACCTGTACTGGATGGCCCGGTACGCCGAACGGGCCGAGGGCACCGCGCGGCTGCTGAAGGTCGTCGACGACTTCGCCGAGGACAACTCCAGCCGGATCGGCACCCCGGGCACGCTGGCCACCGACGTGCTGTTGCAGGCCGTGGCCCGGGTGACCTCCGCCGCCACCATCGGGGCCGACGAGTCATCGCTGGACTACCTGCGCCGGCTGGTGCTGGACGACCTGCGCGCCGGCACCGTCCGGCACTGCGCGCACCGGCTGATCAGCGCCGCGCAGCACGTCCGTGACCTGCTCAGCGTGGACACCTGGGCGGTGCTGGGCCGGCTGGACCAGACCCTGGACGAACCCCCGGACGACGACGACCAGCTGCAACCGCTGCTGGCCGACGTCCTGGAATCGCTGCTGGCGCTGGCCGGGATCATGGCTCAGAGCATGGTCCGCGACGAGTCGTGGGCCTTCCTGGACGCCGGTTGCCGGATGGAGCGGGCCCAGCTCACCCTGGCGCTGCTGGCCAGCGCGCTCACCGAGCCGCGCGGCCGCGAGGTGACCGACCTGGTGGTCGAGGGCGTGCTGCGGGCGGGCGAGTCGATCATCACCCACCGCCGCCGGGCCGCGGCCGGGACGGGGACCGCGCTGCCGCTGGAGTCGGCGATCGACCTGCTGCTGCTCGACCGGATGAACCCCCGCTCGGTGCTCTACCAGGCCGAGTCGCTGGCTGCCGACCTCACCCTGCTGGGCGACGAGGCGTCGGCGGCGAAGGCGCTGGCGCTGGCCCAGACGCTGCGCTCGCTCGATCCGTCGGGCCTGCTCGACGCGGCGGCGCTCGCCGAGCGGCTGAGCGGTCTCGAGCAGGACTTCCGCCGGCTCTCCGACGACCTCGCGGCGCTGCACTTCTCCCGGCAGGCGCCGCGACGTCCGCAGACCGCCGGCTGGGCGAGCCCCTGGCAGGTGGCCGATGACTGAGCAGGCGACCGAGGTGCAGGTGCGCGCCGACCACTACACCCCGCGGCGCTACCGCGTCCGGCACTCGACGATCTACACCTACGACGACGACGTGCAGGCGTGCTACGAGCGGGGCTTCCTGCGGCCGCTGGAGACCTGGTCGCAGCAGGTGGTGTCGAACGAGGTGAAGGTCTCGCCCGAGCCCGACGTCGTCGGCGAACACGTCGACCACTTCGGCAATCACAGCTACTACGTGGAGGTGCGCACCGCGCACCGCGAACTGGTGGTGTCGAAGACCGCCTTCGTCGACGTGGCCTGGCCGCGGCCGAGCATGGGGTCGCTGAACGCGTTCACGGTCGCCGAGGCGTCCGCCCGGGTCGCCGAGGAGGCAGACCCGGTGGAACACGCCGAGTACCTGCTGCCGTCCGATCTGGTCGATCTGGGGCCCCAGGTGCGGGCCTACGCCGACAGCATCCTGTGGTCGGAGCGGCCGCTGGGCGAGGCGCTGGTCGGTCTGTACTCCACCATCTACCGCGACTTCAGCTACGAGCTGGGTGCCACCTCGGTGCGGACGACGCTGCCCGAGCTGTTGAAACTCCGCAAGGGTGTCTGTCAGGACTTCGCCCACCTCGCCGTGGGCTGCCTGCGCAGCGTGGGCCTGCCGGCCCGCTACGTGTCGGGCTACGTGGAGACCTCGCCGCCGCCGGGGCAACCGAAGCTGGAGGGTTCGGACGCCTCGCACGCCTGGACGTCGGTGCTGGTGCCTGGCGGCGAGTGGATCGACCTCGACCCGACCAACGACCACTTCGCCGACTCCCGCTACATCGTGACCGCCTGGGGCCGCGATTTCCGCGACGTCTCCCCGCTGAAGGGCGTGGTGTTCACCGAGGCGAAGAAGTCCACCCTCGAGGTGAAGGTGGACGTCTTCCGGGTGAATCCCGACGGTTCGCTGAGCTGACCGAGCAGAATTCAGCTACTGGTGAATACGGATCCGCACGCTCGATCTGACCGTGAAACGGTTCAGCACGCCAGCGGGATGGATCGAGTGTGCGAATCCGTATTCACCGCTTGATGAAATAGTCAGAACTGCTCCAGCGCGGCCTGAATTTCGGCCACGATGCCGACCGGATCGTCCTGCAGGCGCCGCCAGGTGTACCGCAGCACCCGGTAGCCGGCGAGCACCAGGTGATTCTGCCGGATCCGATCGGACTCGAAGGCCTGCCGGGTCCCGTGCACCGCGAAGCCGTCGAACTCGACGATCAGGCTGGCCGCTTCGAACAGCAGGTCGGGATAGTAGGTGAACCCACCCACGCGAAGCACCACATTGGCGACCCAGCCGCCGAGACCGGCTGTCCGCAACACGTTCTGCAGCTCGCGCTCGCCGCCCGACCACGGATTGTCGGCATAGCTCACCAGGATCCGGCGACGGGTCAGCTGATCCCGCCCGTTGTCGAACTCCGGCAGGGCCTCCATCAGTTCGCCCGGCTTGACCAAACCTTCACGCATGAAGAGGTCGGCGGCACGGCCGTTGTCCCGCGGTGCCACCTCGACGGCAACCAACGCAGCCGGTGGACAGCGCAGTCCATTGAATCGCCTGATCGTCGTGATCCGCCTGCGGTGGATCACGACTCCCGAGGGCGGGCGACCAGCCCCCGCCTGGGCGATCCGGATCTGCTCACGCGCGCCGAACAGGCTCTGATCGGCGGTGATCGCGGCCACCGCCGACTCTCCCCAGAGCACCGACGCCGGGCGCGCCTCCAGCGCCGCGGCGTATCGGGTCAACCGACTGCTGAGCAGCTCGGCGTCGATGAACACGCCGGGGTGGACCCGTACGATCGACCTGGCAGCGAGCAGAGTGTTGATGGTCCCCCGCGCGTGCCGCCGGAAGCTGAGCACTCCGTCGTTGACCCGCAGCACTTCCAGTGCGCGGCGGTGCGGGTCCATCCCCCTATCCAGCCACCGTTCGGGCCGACCGCTGCCGACGGAACGACAATCTGTGGATAACTCGTCCCTGCACCGCTACCGTCGGAGAATGCCCAGTCCCGCGATCGAGATCGAAGTGGGCGACCGGGTCGTCCGGGTGACCAACCCCGACCGGGTCTACTTCCCCGAGACGGGCTGGACCAAGCACGACCTGGTCGACTACTACCTCGCGGTGGGTGACGGCATAGTCCGGGCGCTGCGCGAGCGGCCCTGCATGCTGCACCGGTTCCCGGACGGCCTGGCCGGGCCGAAGGTGCACCAGAAGCGGCTGCCCGGCGGTGCGCCCGACTGGGTGCAGACCGTGGAGCTCTGGTTTCCGCGGTTCGGCCGCACCGCCGACGAGTTGTGCGTCACCGAGCTGGCCCAGGTGATCTGGGCGGTGCAGATGTCCACGGTCGAGTTCCACCCCTGGAACAGCCGGCGCGGCCACGTCGAGCAACCCGACGAATGGCGCATCGACCTCGACCCGATGCCGGACGCCGACTTCGCCGCGGTGCGCCGGGTGGCGCACGTGGCCCGCGAGGTGCTCGACGAACTGGCCATCACCGGTTATCCGAAAACCTCCGGCGGCAAGGGCTTTCACATCTACGTGCGGATCGAACCGAGGTGGGGGTTCGGCGAGGTGCGGCGGGCGGCGCTGGCCTTCGCCCGCGAGGTCGAGCGGCGCTGCAGCGACGCCACCACCGTCTGGTGGCGCAAGGATCGCGATCCGCGCACGATCTTCGTCGACTTCAACCAGAACGCCCGCGACCACACCATCGCCTGCGCCTACTCGGTCCGCGGCACCCCCACCGGCACCGTCTCCACGCCGGTCTTCTGGGACGAGCTGGACGACCTCGACCCGCGCGACTTCACCCTGGCGTCCGTGCCTGCCCGGTTCGCCGACCTGGGCGACCTGCACGCCGCCATCGACGACGAGTCCTTCCGGATCGACCGGCTGCTGGAGTGGGCCGACCGCGACGGCATCGAGCCGGCCAAGAGCTGAGGGCCTACGGGCCGGCCGGACGCCCGCGCAGGTCGAAGGCGCCGAACAGAACCGCGTGCTCGACGCCGAGCGCCTTGCCGCCGCCCTCGAGCATCGGCGGGATGAAGTCGGCCGGGGCAGGGTGGCCGGGGATCGCCGCCAGGTACTCGTCGTGCGCCTCCAGCGACCGGACCGCCCGCTGCACCGACTCCGAGCACACCGGCACCCCGCGGGTCGGCTTCGGGTGTCCGGCGACCAGCAGCCAGCGGGTGCCCCACTTGGGCAGGTTCTCGTCCTTGGCCAGTTCCGGATGCACCCAGGTGTTGTCGGCGTCCCGCACCGCATCGAGCACGCAGACCCCGGCGACCCGGTGGTCGGCCATGTTCAGTCCCCACGGCGCCTCCAGGTCCCAGGCGGAGGTGACCACGGCGTCCGGCCGGAACTCGCGGATCCGGCGGGCGATGTCGCGGCGGATCTCCAGCGAGTAGACCAGCATGCCGTCCGGGTGGTCGAGCATCAGCAGCTCGGAGACGCCCACCTCGGCGCAGGCCCGCTCCTGCTCGCCGCGCCTGATCCGGGCGCACTCCTCGGGCGGGATCTGCATGCCGGCCTCGCCCCGGGTGAGCAGCAGGTAGGACACCTCGACGCCGCGGTCGGTCCATTCCGCGACGGCCGCGGACGCCCCGTACTCGAGGTCGTCGGGGTGCGCCACCACGCACAGCACCCGCCGGAACTCGTCATCCGGCAGCCGCTCGATCTGGGTTTCGGTCATGGGCGTCAACCTACGACCACCGTCCGCACCGCGTCGAGGGCGCGCCGCCCGTCGCTCAGAGCGCGCCCAGCGCCCTCGCCACGGTGATCCCGGACGCCGCGGCCCACGCCCTGCGGACGGCAGGAGGCCGGGTAGGGCACCGGCGGGAACACCTCGTCGGCGCACTGCCCGCCGAACAGTTCGGGCAGCGGTGCGGGCCGGACCCCGAGCGAACGATCACGATCCGGTCTCGGAACCCGGAAACCGCTTGCGTCTGAAAGCGCTTTCGCGCAGTATTTGACGCAGGATGAGAGCGCTCTCATCCAGGGAGGAATCTCCCGCCGCGCGGCGCCCATCCGGCCCGCTGAAGCGACGAAGGAGTCACATGCGCACCACGTTCATCCGCACCGCGGCGGTTCCGGCCGCGGTGTTGGCGTTGCTAGCGACCGGCTGTTCGCAGCCGGCCGCCGCACCGTCGTCCCCCGCCTCGGCGCCGGCATCGGCGTCCACCGAGCCGGTCACCCTGACGGTCGCCACGTTCAACGAGTTCGGCTACGAGGACCTGTTCAAGGAGTACACGACCCTGCATCCGAACGTCACCATCACCCCGAAGAAGGCCGCCACCTCCAACGAGGCCCGCGAGAACTACTTCAGCAAGCTGGCCGCCGGCTCGGGGCTGAGCGACATCGAGGCGATCGAGGTCGACTGGATGCCCGACGTCATGCAGACCGCCGACAAGCTCACCGACCTGAGCGGCGACGACGTCAAGGGCCGCTGGCTCGACTGGAAGACCGCCGCCGCCACCACGCCCGACGGCAAGCTGGTCGGCTTCGGCACCGACATCGGACCGGAGGCGGTCTGCTACCGCGCCGACCTGTTCGAGAAGGCCGGGCTGCCCAGCGACCGCGAGCAGGTCGCCCAGCTGCTCAACGGCGACTGGAACAAGTACTTCGAGGTCGGCCGGCAGTTCGTCGCCAAGTCGAACGGCGTGGCCTGGTTCGACTCCGCGGACGCCATCATGCAGGGCCAGATCAACCAGGTGGAGAACGCGTTCTCCTCCACCGCCCCCGAAGAGACGCTGATCCCGCTCGACCAGAACCAGCAGGTCAAGGACATGTACAACGGCATCCTGAAGGCGGCCCAGGACGACAAGCTGTCGGCACACCTCGCACAGTGGAGCACCGACTGGACGAACGCCTTCCAGAAGGGCAGGTTCGCCACCATGCTCTGCCCGGGCTGGATGCTCGGCGTCATCGAGGGCAACGCCAAGGGCGTCAAGGGCTGGGACGTCGCCAACGTCTTCCCCGGCGGCGGCGGCAACTGGGGCGGCTCGTACCTGACCGTTCCGGCGCAGGGCAAGAACGCGGCGGCGGCCCGTGAGCTGGCCGCCTGGCTGACCGCTCCCGAGCAGCAGATCAAGGCGTTCAAGTCCAAGGGCACTTTCCCGAGCCAGACCGAGGCGCTGAGCAGCCCCGATCTGCTGGGTGTGACCAACAAGTTCTTCAACAACGCCCCGACCGGGCAGATCCTGGCCGACCGGGCGAAGGCGGTCACCGTCAACCCGTTCAAGGGCCCGCAGTACTTCGCCGTCCGGCTGGTCCTCTCCGACGCCATCAACCGCGTCGACGTGACCAAGAAGCAGTCCGCTGAGGCGTCCTGGGCACAGGCGGTCAAGGAGTTCAACGCCCTCGGCTGAGGGCCTCCCTCCCGCAGCGTGGGCGGGGTGGTTCGCTCCACCCCGCCCACCGACCGAACCGGGTTCCGACGCGAACGGAGACTGCCATGACCTGGCGGCAACGCCTCAGCCGATGGGACGTGCGCAGCGCGCCCTATCTCTACATCGCCCCGTTCTTCCTGCTCTTCGCCGTGGTGGGGCTGTTCCCGCTGCTCTACACCGGCTGGGTCGCGCTGAACCGGTGGAGCCTGGTGGTCGGCAACCAGGGCTTCATCGGTCTGGGCAACTTCGGCTACGTGCTCGCCCAGCCCCGCTTCTGGGACGCCGTGGTCAACACCTTCAGCATCTTCCTGCTGTCCTCGGTGCCGCAGATCATCCTGGCGGTCTTCATCGCCGCCGTCCTGGACGCCAACCTGCGGGCCAGGACGTTCTGGCGGATGGGCGTCCTGGTGCCCTACGTGGTCGCCCCGGTCGCGGTGTCGCTGGTCTTCGGCCAGCTCTTCGCCGACGACTCGGGCGTGATCAACACGTTCCTGGCCGGCATCGGGCTCGATCCGATCGGCTGGCACGCCGACCGGTTGTCGTCGCACGTCGCGATCGCCACCATGGTCAACTTCCGCTGGACCGGCTACAACGCGCTGATCTTCCTGGCCGCCATGCAGGCCATCCCGCGCGACGTGATCGAGGCGGCGGTGGTCGACGGCGCCAGCCGCTGGCGCACCTTCATCAACGTCACCGTGCCGATGCTGCGGCCGACCATCATCTTCGTGGTGATCACCTCGACCATCGGCGGCCTGCAGATCTTCGACGAGCCCCGGCTGTTCGACACCTTCGGCCTCGGCGGCCCCGACCGGGAATGGATGACCGTCACCATGTACCTCTACGAACTGGGCTGGGCCACCCAGCGCAACCTGGGTCGCTCGGCGGCGGTCGCCTGGCTGCTGTTCCTGATCATCGTGCTGTTCGCGATGCTGAACTACGCGATCACCCGGCGGATCGCCAGCAGCGACTCCGCGGCCCGGCGGGTCCGGGCGCGGCGACAGGCGGTGGCGCGATGAGCTCGGTGGCGATGGCCGGCCAGCTGGCCGGCAAGGGCGCGGCCCGGGCGGCGCGGCGGCGCCGGCACCGGATGGAGGGCGGCTTCCGGCGTCCGGGCTGGCTCACCTACCTGCTGCTGGCCGTGTTCATCGTGGTCTCGGTCCTCCCGCTGTACTACGCCTTCCTGCTGTCCACCTCGACGGCCGCCGACATCGCCCAGAACCCGATCCCGTCGCCGATCCCGCAGGGCCACTTCCTGGAGAACGTCGGCCGGGTGCTGGACGCGGGGATCGGTTTCTGGCAGGCGCTGTGGAACAGCGTGATCGTCGCCGTGATCACCTCGCTGGCGGTGATCTTCTTCTCCACCCTGGCCGGCTACTCGTTCGCCAAGCTGCGCTTCCGGGGACGCAACGGGCTGCTCGCCTTCGTCATCGGCACCATGGCGGTACCCACCCAGCTGGGCGTGATCCCGCTGTTCATCGTGATGTCGAACCTGGGCTGGGTGGGCAAGCTGCAGGCGGTCGTCGTGCCCGGCCTGGTCACCGCGTTCGGCGTGTTCTGGATGACCCAGTACCTGTCCGAGGCGCTGCCCTACGAGCTGATCGAGGCGGCCCGGGTGGACGGCTGCTCGATGATCCGCACCTTCTGGCACGTGGCGCTGCCGGCCGCCCGCCCGGCGGCGGCGATGCTCGGGCTGTTCACCTTCGTCGGGTCGTGGACGAACTTCTTCTGGCCGTTCATCGTGCTGGGATCGTCCAATCCGACCCTTCCGGTCGCGCTGCAGCTGCTGCAGGCGTCCTACTTCAAGGACCTGTCGCTGATCATGGCCGGCGTGGTGCTGGCCACAGTCCCGCTGTTGTTGTTGTTCGTCGTCGCCGGCCGCCAACTGGTCTCCGGCATCATGCAAGGAGCGGTCAAGGGATGAGCACACTCCAGTTCCCCCCAGGTTTCAGCTGGGGCACGGCCACCTCGTCGTTCCAGATCGAGGGGGCCGCCGAGCAGCGCGGCGACTCGATCTGGGACGTGTTCTGCCGGGTGCCGGGAGCCATCGCGGACGGCTCGGACGGCCGGGTCGCGATCGACCACTACCACCGCTATCGCGAGGACGTCGCGCTGATGGCGTCGCTGGGCCTGGACACCTATCGGTTCTCGGTGTCCTGGCCACGGGTGATCGATCCGGACGGCTCGGTGAACCCGGCCGGGATCGGCTTCTACGACTCGCTGGTGGACGCCCTGTGCGCGGCCGGCATCCGACCCTGGCTGACCCTGTACCACTGGGACCTGCCGGCCTGGCTGCCCGGCGGCTGGACCAGCCGGGCCACGGCGGACGCCTTCGCCGACTACGCGCTGCGGGTGCACGACGCGCTCGGCGACCGGGTGCGGGTCTGGACGACGCTGAACGAGCCCTGGTGCGCGTCGTTCCTGTCCTACGCCGGCGGGCAGCACGCCCCCGGTCACACGAATCCGGGCGAGGCGTACGCGGCCGCCCACCACCTGCTGCTCGGCCACGGGCTGACGGTGCGCGCGCTGCGCCAGGCCGATCCCACCGCGACGCTGGGGCTGACGCTGAACTTCACCCCCGGTCTCCCCGCCGATCCGGGCAGCGCCGCGGACGCCGACGTGGTGCGCCGCACCGACGGCACCCAGCACCGGCTGTTCACCGACGCGGTGTTCCGGGGCGCGTACCCGGACGACGTGATCGCCGACGCCGGGGCCGCCTGGCCAGACGGATTGCTCCGGGACGGCGATCTGGAGCTGATCGCGTCCCCGATCGACGTGCTGGGGGTGAACTACTACACCTCCCAGCTGCTCCGCGCCGGCGAGCCCTCGCCGGGGCCGAGCCCGCACCCGTCCGCTCCGGACGCCGTTGCCGTCGACCGGCCCGAGCTGGGCCGCACCGACATGGGCTGGGAGGTCACCCCGGACGCCTTCCGCGACCTGCTGATCGGACTGCACCGGGACTACACCGGCCCGGCCGGCATCCCGCTGGCGATCACCGAGAACGGCGCGGCGATCGACGACCCCGACCCGGCGTCCGGACCGATCGACGACCAGGACCGGATCGACTACCTGCGCGGGCACCTGAGGGCCGTGCACGAGGCGATCGAGGCCGGCGCCCAGATCGACACCTACCTGGTCTGGTCGCTGATCGACAACTTCGAATGGGCGTTCGGCTACACCAAACGGTTCGGTCTGGTGGCGGTCGACGGCGCTCTTGACCGGCTGCCGAAGGCCAGCGCCCGGTGGTTCGCAGAACTGACCCGCACCGGTACGCTGTGCCTGCCGGAGCAGGCCTGAGCTACCCCGGCGCGAACAGGAGGCAGGGGAAGCCGATGAGCCAACGCACGGCTCCCACCCTGGACGACGTGGCTCGTGCGGCGGGCGTCTCCCGGGCGACGGCGTCCCGGGTGATCAACGGCGTGGTGCCGGTCTCCCGGCCGGCAGCCGAGGCCGTCCAGCGGGCGGTGACGATGCTGGGCTACCGGCCCAACACGGCCGCCCGGGCCCTGGTCACCCGGCGCGTCGGCGCCGTGGTCGTGCTGGTTCCCGAAACCGAGGAGCGGGTGTTCTCCGACCCGTTCTTCCCGCGTGCCTACCACGGTGCCCTCGAGGCCTTCCGGCACAGCGGCATCCATGTCCTGTTGTCGATGGCGCATCCGCAGGACGGCGTCGACCCGATGCTGACCTTCTTCCTCTCCGACCACACCGACGGTGCCATCGTCATCTCGCACCACGGTCAGGACTTCGCCCGCGCCGTGGCGACCTCGTCGCGTCCGGTGGTGTTCGTCGGCAACCCGGGCGTGCCCGGGCTGGCCTACGTCGACGTCGACCAGGCCAAGGCGGCGTCCACCGCCACCCGGCACCTGATCGACCGGGGTGCGCGGACGATCGGCACCGTGACCGGGCCGATGGACATGGCCGCCGGCGTCGAACGGTTGCGCGGCTTCCAGCAGGAGCTCGCCGCCGCCGGGCTCAGCGGCCACCTGATCGCCGAGGGCGACTTCACCTTCGCCGGCGGCGAGGCCGCGGCCCACGACCTGCTCGCCCACCACCCCGCGATCGATGCCCTCTTCGTGGCGTCCGACCTGATGGCCTCGGGTGCGATCCGCGCGGCCGAGCGGCTGGGCCGCCGGGTGCCCGACGACCTGCTCGTGGTCGGCTTCGACGACTCCGTGGTGGCCAGCCAGAGCATGCCCACCCTCACCACCATGGAGAACCGGCCCGACGTGCTGGCCCGGACCGCCGCCGAGATGCTGCTGGAGAAGCTGAACGGACGCGAGCCCGACTGGCCGGTGATCCTGCCCTCCCGGCTGGTCCGCCGGGAGTCCGCCTGAGCCTGACGAAGAAGCTCAGGCGCCGAACGGATCCCGGGCCACCATCGACGTGTCCGCCGGCGGCCAGGGTTCGGCCAGGTCCTCGTCGGCCCAGACGGTCAGCCGGCGCAGCCAGGGGGAACCGTAGCTGGTCACCATCGCCACGTCGGCGGCGTCCCGGCCGCGGGCGATCACCACGTGGCCCTTGCGCCGGGCGTTGTGCCGCGGATCGAAGGTCCACCAGCGGTCACCGACGAAGACCTCCACCCAGGCATGGAAGTCCATCGCGGTCGGCAGCGGCGGAACGTCGAGGTCGGGCAGATAGCCGCTCACGTAGCGGGCCGGGATGTTCAGCGCCCGGCACTGGGTGACCATCAGGTGCGCGAAGTCGCGGCACACGCCGTAGCCGGACTCGAAGGAGTCCTTGGCCGTCCACCACGACCCTGTGCTGCCGGTCCGGTACTCGACGTGGTTCCAGACCCAGTCCTGAACCCGGGTGACCAGCTCGAAGGTGCGTTCGTGTCCGCCGAAACGTTCCCAGGCGGCCGCGCTGAGCATGTCCGACTGGCAGTACCGGCTCGGCAGCGTGAAGAGCAGGGTGTCGTTCGGCAGCGACTCGGGAGGGTTGACGACGGCCTCGAGATCCGCGGCGTCCAGTTCGTCGGGCACCTCGACCACGGCGTAGTACGAGACCAGGGACTCCCCAGCCGGCAGCAGCAGCCGTCGTACCTCGTTGCCGTAGGCGTCGTTGAACCGGGACGCCGCGATCGCCGGATCGGTGGTCCAGAGTTCGCGGACGATGCCCGCGCCACCGGCCGGTCGGACGAGGAAGTTGGCCGGGGTGGCGGACTGCGCGACGTGGTTGAACTCACAACCGATACGCAGCGTGCGCACGGATCGTGGCTGCGACACGGAGGCTCCTCTCGTCGGGTGGGCGACAACCTATCCCAGCCCGAAGCCACCGCTCGCACCCGCCCACCCGGTCTCACCCCTAGGGAGGTGTAGGGCCGTATAAGCAGCTCTAGCACCATTAGTAGACACATTGATAGTGGCGGAGAGATCGCCATCGTCAGGCCACCGCGGCCAGGGTCACCGCGTGTGGCGCCAGCCGTCGGATCGAGCGTGCATTGCGCCAACGCACCAGCGCCGGGCTGATCCGCAGTTCACGCGCCGCCTCATGACTGCGCAGGCCGAGGCCGTAGACGGCGTAGAGACAGGCGCCCGACTCGCGATCGATCAATCTCAGCCGGGTGGCCGCCCGGAGCAGGCCGGACACGTCGAGAACGACCGGCGCGCTGCGCTCCCCCAGCTGCGCCACGTCGACCACCGGACCCGGATCGTCTCGGCGCGCACCCCGCGGCGGGTGTCCAGCGCGAGATTGGCCGCGACCCGGTGGGGACGCCGTGCCAGCGGGTAGCCGGCCAGTCGCAGCCAGCACTCGGCGACGTAGTCGCTCACGCCGTGGCGGCGGTCCTCGGCGGCCAGCCTGACCAGCTTGCCGAGCATCGCCTGCAGCACCACCCGCCCGGCCAGCTGGTCACCGCCGGCATGGTGCCGCAGCAGCTCACCGAGCCTGGCGTCCGGATCGGCGCCGACCCCGGCCAGCACCTCGCCGACGGTCCGGGCAGCCCCGCCCCAGCCCGTCGGCACGGGCCGCGCGGCCAGGCGGTCCCATTCCTCGTTGAGCGAGCGGACGATCGGATCGACGTGCTTCCTCATGGCGCCACCCTGCCGAGCAGGTGTTGTCACAGGTGTTGTCAGACGCGCACGGGGTGTTGCCAACCAATACTGATTGCAATTCGGTAACCATCCGCGCGACACCGGCCGCGGCGCTGCGTCGCCGGGCCCCGCGGCCGTACACTTGACGTATCACCTTCGGGGATTGGTTGCCCTCTCAACCATCTAGTTCGCCCAGGGGGCTGCGTGGACGGTCCAGCAGCCTCCTGGAGCCCTTAACGGCAACGATGCTAGCCGGAGCCGCAGGGTCGCGGTTCGGGCTCGCATCGCGTGACCGGATCGATCAGGGCGCGTAGTCGGCCAGCGCGCGCTCCAGGAAATCCTTCAGGTCGCCGGTCTCGCCGTCGCGACCGCCCCGGCCCACCACCAGCGGCGGCGGGCTCGGGTTCAGCTTCACCCCGGTGAACCGCGCCAACCGGCCACCGGTGGTCAGCAGCTGGAAGAACCGGCCGTCGGGAGCGATCGCCAGGGTCTGGCCCTTGTTGATGTACCAGCCGACCTGGTCGCTCTTCACCCGGGTGCCGTCCATCAGCAGCGCGCGCAACGGCTCGGGCCGCAGCCCGCGCGCGCCGGCGGTGGCGACGAACTCGTCGACCAGCACCTGTGCGGCGATCGACTCGTTGCGCAGCGCCGCCGCGGCGAGTTCCTCACGTCGTCGGGCGTCCTCGTGGCGACTGCTCTGGGCCATGGCGGTCACCCTACCGGCAGCGCCACCGGCTGTCCCCGGCGACCCCGTGAACCCGGTCTAGCGGACCCGAACGCGGCCATGGTTGTCTGAGCCATGAGCTTTACCGTGTCACCCGAACAGGCAGCGTCGCCGTTCGTCCTCGCCCTCGACGTCAGCAGCACCGGTGCCCGCGGCGGTCGCCACGGAGCCACCGCGCTTCCCCTCCAGGACTGCCGGCTCCGGATCGGGCACGCGTTCAGCGCCGGCTCGGACGGCACCCCCGTCACCGATCGGCCCCGCCGCGACGTGGCGCAGCGGGCCGGCCGGGAGGCCTACTACCGCGACCGGGTCACGGCGTTCGCGGCCCTCTACGACAAGGTCGTCGCCCGCTGGCCGCGGGAGTTCGCGATGGCCGAACCGATCACCCTCACCTTCCTCGGCGGCGCCGGCAGCGTCACCGGCTCCAAGCACCTGCTCACCGCCGGTTCCCGCCGCGTCCTGGTCGACGCGGGCATGTTCCAGGGCGAGAAGAAGTGGCGCGAGCTGAACTGGGCCGAGTTCCCGGTGCCGCCCGCCGGCCTGGACGCCGTCGTCCTCACCCACGCCCACATGGACCACTGCGGCTACCTGCCCGCCCTGGTGGCGCGCGGTTTCACCGGGCCGGTGTGGTGCACCGAGGCCACCGCCAGGCTGGCCGAGATCGTGCTGATGGACGCCGGCCACCTGCAGGAGCGGGAGGCCAGGTACGCCGCCGAGGGCGGCTACTCCCGGCACGATCCGCCGCTGCCGCTGTACACGGTCGCCGACGTGGAGCGGACGCTGCCGCTGCTGCGCGCCGTGCCCTACGACACCGACCTCGACCTCGGCGACTCGCTGGTGCTGCGGCTGACCCGGGCCGGGCACATCCTCGGCTCGGCCAGCGTGACCCTGCGCCACGGCGACGTCTCCGTTCTGGTGTCGGGCGACCTGGGCCGGCACGACCATCCGCTGCTGGAGCCCCGCGAGGAGCCACCCGGCGCGGGCTACGTGCTGATCGAGTCCACCTACGGCGACCGGGAGCATCCCGACCCCGACGGCCACCCGCACGAGATCCTGGCCGACGCCGTCCGCCGGACCATCGGCCGCGGCGGGTCGGTGCTGATCCCGGCGTTCGCGGTCGATCGGACGCCGGTGGTGCTGAAGGCGCTGGCCCAACTGCACCGGGAACGGCGCATCCCCGACGTCCCGATCTTCGTCAACTCGCCGATGGCGGTCGCCGCGCTCGCCGTCTACCGGGAGGCCGGGCGCACCGGTGGGCTGCGGCCCGACCTGCACCTCGACGAGTTCATGGACCTACCGAACCTGCGCGAGGTGACGGACGCCGAGGAGTCCAAGCGGCTGAACCGGCCCGAGCGACCGTGCATCATCATGTCGTCGTCGGGGATGGCCACCGGTGGGCGGGTGCTGCACCACCTGGAGCACCTGCTGCCCGACCCGCGCAACGCGGTGGTGTTCACCGGTTACCAGGGCGTCGGCACCCGTGGCCGCACCCTGCTGGAGGGCGCCACCGAGATGAAGTTCCGCGGCCGCTTCGTGCCGGTGAAGGCCGAGATCATCCAGGACTCCGAGTTCTCGGTGCACGCCGACGGCTCCGACCTGATCGACTGGCTGGCCGGTCTCACCCCGCCACCGCAGACCGTGTTCTGCGTGCACGGCGAGGCCGACGCCGCGGCCGCGCTGGCCGCCCGGATCCACCGGGAGCTGGGCCTGACGGCCGTCGTCCCCCGCTACCGTGAGGTGGTCACCCTCGCCCCGAGCACGGGCCTGGCGCCCGCCGCCCCGGTGCCGCCGCCCGCCGCGAGTGCGGCTGTCGCGCCGGCGTCCCTCGCGCCGACCGGGTCAGCCCCACCCGGAGCGGCGGGCGGCGGGCCGAAGGAATCCCGGCCCGGCGACCGGCTGCCCGCGTCCGCCCGCACCGACGACGCCGACCAGATCAGGGTGATCCTGGCCACCGCGCTGGGCCAGGTGCCGTTCCTGCCCGCCGGAGAGGCGGACGGCGGTCTCGGTGGCCCTGCAGCGCGCGGTCGCGCTGGCCGGCGGGGACCGCGGCCCGCTGCTGGACGCGGTGAACGGTGCCCTCTACGCCGCGGCCGAGACGGTCGACACCCCGGGCGGCCAGTCGATCGTGGCGCTGCTGGCGCACGTCCCGAAGGTGCTGGGCGCGCCCGGCTAACGCTGCGGCACCCCGTTGGCCGCGGTCGCCTCGGGCCGGTCGGCCTGGTCGAGCCATTCGGCGAAGAAGCCGGTGAGGTCCTCGGGGGTGGCGTCGTCGGCAGCGCGCCGGAAGTCCTCCAGGCTGCGCGGGCCGCGCTGCTGCGCCCAGGCCCGCAGGAAGCCGAAGAAGACCTCGTCGCCCATCCGGGTCCGCAGCGCATGCACCGCGGTCGGCCCCCGGTCGTAGACCCGGACGAACAACTGCCTCAACCCGGGATCGGAGAGCGGCGGCCCCCAGAACTCCGCCGACTTGGCCTGCCCGCGGTAGAACCGGTCGAAGTTCTCCGCCGGGCTGCTGCCGCCCGTGGTGAGCCATTCGGCGTAGCTGGCCAGGCTCTCGTTGTTGAACAGGTCGTTCCACTCGGTCAGGGTGACGGTGTCGCCGAACCACATGTGGGCGAGCTCGTGGTTCAGCAGCGACTCCGATCCGATCAGGCGGGGGTGGTAGACCGGGTTCATCGCCGTCTCCAGCCCGCCCCAGGCCATCCCCATCGGGGGCACGAAGCCGCCCACGCCGCTGAACGGGTAGGGCCCGAGATAGCTCTCCAGTTCGCGCACCGCGGCAGGCGTCTGGCGTAGCCAACGCAGCGCCCGGGTCTGCTCGGCGGCGTCCAGGCGGGTGCTGACGGCGTAGACGAACGGACGCCCCTCGGCGGTGCCCTGCTCGATCCGGTAGTCGCCGACGGCCAGGAAGGTGGCATAGCTGACGGTGGGCGCGTCGACCCGCCAGACCCAGCGGTCGGCGTCCGCCTGGTAGGGTCGGGTCCGTGTTCGATCAGCCGGCCGGCGCAGACGGCCTCCCGGCCGCGCGGCACGGTGACCGCGACCTCGATCGTCGCCGGGTCGCGGGGGTGATCGTTGGCGGGGTACCACAGCGGTGCCGAGAGCGGTTCGCCGGCGATCACGAAGTCGTTGCCGGACCGGTAGTGGGCGCGGCTGCCGGGCAGCGTCACCGCGCCCGGGTCGCCGTCGTAGGTGACCGTGACGGTGAAGGACGACCCGTCGGCGATCGCCGGGGCGGCGGGATTCTGCCGTGCGGCGGTGACCGCCAGGTCCTCGCCGTGCTGGACGAAGGTGGCCGGCTGCCCGTTCACGGTGACGCTGCGCGCGGTCAGGTAGAGATCGAGGTGGAACTCGTCGAGGTCCTGCGCCGCGACCGCGGTCACCGTGGTGGTGCCGCGCAGTTCGTCGCCGAGCAGCACCGCGTTCATCCGGACGTCGTAGTGCTGGACGTCGTAGCCAGCGCCGCCGGCCTCGGGCAGGTAGGAGTCGCCCAGCCCGGAACCGGCCCGGACCGGCTCACGCGGCACCGGCGGCGCGCCGGGCACCAGTCGGTCGCCGAGGGTCGCCAGCGTCAGCACCGTGGCGAGCAGGACCGCCCCCAGGATCAACCAGAACCGTTGGGCGAGCGACACGATGACAGCGTGCCAGACCGCGCAACCCGGTCCGCTCAGGCCGATCCGACCACCCACAGGCAGAGCCGCTCGACGGCGTCGCCGAGCTCGGCGTCCGACAGCTCGTCGAGCCGGCGCAGCACCGGCCCCAGGTCGAGGATCAGCCAGCAGGCGGCGCGCTGGTCGACGGTCGGTGACTCGCCGAACAGCAGCCGCAGCGCCCGCTCGCCCAGCGCAGCGATCAGCCGGGCCGCCGCCGGCTCGCGCTGCAGGCCCGGATCGCCCAGGTTCAGCGGGCCGAGCCCGCGGTAGGCGTGCACCACCACCTCGGCGTAGCCGGCCGCCAGTCGTCGCGCCCGCGCGGCCGGGTCGGGCAGCGCGGCGACCTCGTCGAGCAGTTCGGCCAGCGGCGCGGTGAGTGCCCGCAGCAGCTCCTCGAGCGCCGGCTCCGGCAACGCGTGGGTTCGACCGGCCACGCGCCGCCGGAGGAGACTAAATCCGGCTGTGCTGAAATCAGGTGAGCGGTGTCGCGGCACCGATGTCGGTGTGCACGTCGAATGCAGCGGTTCCCTCGATCACGCCCGTTATGTCGCCATGGGTGGTCGGGATGAGATTGCTGGCGTCGCTGAACCAGAAGTAATGTCCGTCGACCTGTTTGGGGAAATTCGCACCGAACATTCCGGTCACGGAAATGGGTGCGTCGAAGGGCAGCCTCTCCTTCTTCATCGTAGCGACCATATTCACCGTCACCTGCGAATGTGGCGGGACCTTCACCGTGACGTCCGCCGACGATGACTTCGACACCGAGGACGAACCGGACTTCCCAGCCATCACGGAAACCGAGAATGACGTGCCCATCTTGAACACCCCCTCGATGCCGATCTCCTCGGAGAAGGTCAGGCCGGTCGTCACCGACGACGACCATCCGGTCTGCTCGGTCCAGGCACCTGCCACTGTCAGGCTGATCTCCGCCTCGGTGTCCCCGTGGTTCTTGGCGGTGTTGCTCCCGACCACTGCGTCCTGCGCCGGTTCGGTCTGGCTCGCGCCGAAGTTGTAGTCCCTCACCGTCTTGTAGCAGTAGTGACCGTACTGCTCGGTGATTGCCGGCCGAACCGCATTGAAGTAGGTATCATGGTTGAGGGCAATGCCGTCCAACTGGGCGCCGAACTGTCGCTGAAACGCCTCGCGTACCGAATCCGGGCTCGACTTGAGTCCCTGAAGGTCTGAGAAGGTCAAATATTCCTGGGGCATGGCTATCTCTCCTTTGTATTGAACGTTGAAGACGCGTCTCCTGGTGGGTACTCCCATCCTCGCCCGCGACAGGTTGTCGAGTCGAGCAGTTTGTCGGTTCTTCAGAAACCTCTTACGCTCCGCCGAAATTCCTCGAACGGAGCCGATGATGGTGTCCGATGTCGCAAGAAGGAACGTGCGGAAGGGCCGTCCGACGGCAACTTCATCTGGTATGTCCCGCGACCGGGAGCCGGCGCCGATGCTGAACTTCTCAGCTATTCAATATGGTCAGGGGGAGAATTCGCCCGGTTGAACGGCCACACGGCAGAGTGACTCAGCTGCCGCGGAGCAGGTCGGTGAAATCGGCGTCCAACTCGAACTCGTCGGCGACGGGGCTGCCCGGACGC
Source organism: Micropruina sp. (assembly GCA_044224095.1). GTDB lineage: Bacteria > Actinomycetota > Actinomycetes > Propionibacteriales > Propionibacteriaceae > Micropruina. Next base: position 22,232 of record JBGALC010000056.1, read on the forward strand.
TGCCGCACCAGCTCGGCGAAGGCCCGGGACGCCGCGTCGATCCGGGCGCCCAGATGCCCCGACACGTCGCCCCAGTCGCCGGTGGCGGCGAACACGCCGAGCGGCG
>JBGALC010000003.1:0-106654 GCA_044224095.1 Micropruina sp.
GTCATCGTGATGGTTTCCTTTCGAGAGTGCTGTGAGAGGTTCACTCGAAGGATCACGCGATGACCGCGTCCTCGTCCCGGCGACATGCCGGAGACGACGATCACGGGAACCGCGCTACACCACTATGCGGGACTCAACTGCCGAGGTAGCCGAGGTCGAGGAGGGTGTGCACGTTCGACCACAGCAGGAGGCCGTTGTCCAGGCGGTTCTCGCCGGCCAGGCTCACCGCCCGGATGTGCGCGGCCTCCAGCGTGGGCTGGATGTGCTTACCGGTGATCGCGCAGCGGCGCTCGTAGGCGCGCAGGCCGACCGGACCGTGACGTCCCGACTGGTGCAGACGTCCACCTGGGCCCTGCTTCCCGAGAAGCCGGTACCGGGCACATCCGTCGTCATCGGCGAGGTGAAGGTGGAGGGGTCAGTCGGAGTCGCGGGCAGAGCGGGTCTCGCGCCGGGATGCGCAACGACGGAAGCCTCGCCGTGCAGCGGGGCGCGCGGGCCGTCCGACAAACCCTCGACCGGGTCCCCCAGATCTGGAAGAAGGGCTTTAGGAGAACTGATTCCCCGCGCGGTTGTCGCATCCGTCCTTGGTCGTTCGTTGACATGATGGGCGGCATCCCGGCCGGCCCGGACCAAGGAGGATCATCATGACCGAGTACCTGCTGTCGGTGTGGATGGACGGCGATGCCGATGCCGCCACCGTGTCGGAGGAGGACACCCAGCGGATGTACGCGCAGGTGGACGTGTTCAACGCCAAGCTGCAGGCCGAGGCCAAGTGGGTCTTCGCCGGCGGACTCACCGCGGCGTCGTCCGCGACCGTGGTCGACCGGGCGGGCGAGCTGACCGACGGGCCGTTCTCGGAGGCCAAGGAGCAGCTCGGCGGCTTCTGGGTGATCAGGGCCGCCGACCTCGACGAGGCGCTGGCGCTCGCCAAGGAGGGCGCGAAGGCCTGCGAGGGCAAGGTCGAGGTCCGCGCCTTCCAGTCCGAGTAGGCGATGGACGGAGCCGAGCTGCACGACCGGATCGAACGGATCGTCCGCGATGAGTTCGGACGCGTCGTCGCCGCGCTGGCCCGCCGCTTCGGTGACCTCGACGTCGCCGAGGAGGCGGGCCAGGAGGCCCTGGTGAGCGCCATGGAGAACTGGCCGAACGACGGTGTGCCGTCCAACCCGGGTGCCTGGCTGACCACCACCGCCACCCGCAAGGCGATCGACACCCTGCGCCGCGAACAGCGTCGCGGCGGCAAACAGCAGGCCGCGCAGGCGCTGCTGTCCCCGACCGCCCGGGTCTCGGCGGGTGCGGTCGACCCCGGCATCGACCAGCCTCCGGACGACGGTCCGGTCGCCGACGACCGGCTGCGGCTGATCTTCACCTGCTGTCACCCGGCCCTGGCCGAGCCGGCCCGGGTGGCGCTGACCCTGCGCCTGCTCGGCGGGCTCACCGTGCCGGAGATCGCCGCCGCCTTCCTGGTGCCGGAACGCACCATGGCGCAGCGGATCACCCGGGCCAAGCGGAAGATCGCCGAGGCCCGCATCCCGTTCCGGGTGCCGCGGCGAGCCGACCTGGCGGAGCGGCTCGGCGGCGTGCTCGCGGTGCTGTTCCTCGGCTACAACGAGGCGTACCTGCCGCACGGGCCGAAGCAGCGGATCGACCTGGCCGGCGAGGTGATCCGGCTGGCCCGACAGCTGGTCGACCTGCTGCCGGACGAGCCCGAGCCGCTTGGGCTGCTCGCACTGCTGCTGCTCAGCGAGGCCCGGCGTCCGGCCAGGTTCGCCACCGACGGCACCCTGGTCAGGCTCGACGAGCAGGACCGGACGCGGTGGAGCGGCGAGCTGATCGCCGAGGGTCACGCGCTGGTCAGATCCTGCCTGGAGCAGAACCGGCCGGGCCGCTACCAGCTGCTGGCCGCGATCAACGCCGTGCACACCGACGCCGCGCGGGCGTCCGACACCGACTGGCGGCAGATCGTCGCACTCTACGACCAGCTGCTGGTGGTGCTGGACACCCCGGTCGTCAGGCTCAACCGTGCGGTCGCCGTCGCCGAGGTGGCTGGACCGCTGCCGGCGCTGGGCCTGGTGGACGCGCTGGCCGACCGGCTGGACGGCTACCACGCCTTCCACGCCACCCGCGCCGACCTGCTCCGTCGGCTGGGGCGGACCGCGCCCGCGAGCCGGGAGTACGAGCGGGCCATCGAGACCGCCGGGAATCCGGGCGAGGTGGCCCACCTGAGCGCGGTCCGTGACTCGCTCGGGCGGTCGCGCTGACCGACGGGGACGGCGTCAGCCGCGGACCTCGATGTTGGTGATGCCGCCCTGGTAGTAGGTCCCCGACTCCGGGGGCAGCGAGGTCAGGTAGACCAGCAGGAAGCGGGTGGGGAGCGGCTCGTTCGGCTTCATCACCGCCGTCCCGGTGGCCTTGTCGATCGACGCCACCTTGGTCCAGTCGGCCTGGGAACGCATCGGGGCGGCGGTGACGTCGGGGTCGGCCGGGACCCGCAGCTCGACCGCGGTGCCGTTGCCCACCAGCCCGGCGTTCACCTGGCTGACGGCCCGGACGCTGCCCAGGTCGAGCACCAGCCCGACGCCGGGCTTGAGCTTGCCGAGCCGCGCGTCGCCGCGGTAGCGCTCGGTCAGCCAGGCGGTGTCCGGGTCGGTGTCGATCGCCCGCGCAGCCAGCCGGGCGTTCTCGGAGTTGCTGCCGCCGTCCGCCGACGGGTCGAAGTCGGTGGCCGACACGATCGCGATCACCGGCGCCGGGCTCGGGCTGGCCACGGACGCCGGCAGCCGGCGCGCGTTCAGCTGCCCGACCGCCACCCACACCAGCGAACCGGCGAGCAGCAGGCCGAACAGGCCGATCATCAGCGCCAGCATCCGGCGCGGCGGACGTCCCATGCCACCCCGCTGGGGCGACGGCATGATCAGCTGCTGCTCCGAGACCACCGGACGCGCCGGCGGCGGGATCGGGGTGAACGGCTCGGTGCCCGGGTCGTCCACCTCCAGGCCGGGGAACTGCCAGGCCTCGGTCGACTCGCCGGTGTCGGCGTCCGTCTCGCGCTCGAGCGGGTCGGCGTCCGCGGCCGGGGACGGCACCGACGCGGTGAACGGGGTGGGTCCGAAGGTCCTGATCGGCTCGATCGGCATCCGCAGCCGGCGCTCCAGATCGGGGGCGGCGCTGGCCTGGCCGAGCACCGCGCCCAGTTGCTGGGCGACCGCCCGGGCGGTGGTGATGGTGGTCTGCCGGTTCCGCGGAGTCGGGTTGAGGATCCGGTCGCACAGGGTGTCCAGCATCCGTGGGACGCCCGCCTTCACCTGGGCCGGGGTGAGGGTGCGGGGTCCCTCGGTCGGCGCACCGCGCATGCCGTAGCCGTCGCCGCCGGGCCACCGGGTGACCAGGCAGGCGTACAGCAGCGCGCCGAGCGCGCGGACGTCGGCGGCCTCGTCGCTGAACCGGGCGTCCCCGCCGTCCGGGTCGAGCGCGGCCTGCACCAGCAGCCCGACGATCCGGACGTTGCCGGCGGCGGTGATCACCACCGTGTCGGGGTTGATCCGCTCGTGGTAGAGCCCGCGGCTGTGCAGGGCGGCCAGCGCCTGGGCCAGCTCCTTGACCACCCAGGCCGCCTCCACCGGGGACAGCGGACCGGCGGTCAGCACCTGCTCGAGCGACGTGCCGGGGGCGTACTCGAAGACGATGTAGTGCTCGCCGGCGTCGAACGAGCCGGCGTCCAGCACCCGCAGGAAGGCCGAGTCGGGGGCGCCGGAGGCGCGCTTGGCGACACCGATCAGCTCGGGGCCGCGGGGGTCGTCCGCGGGCAGCAGGTGCATCAGCACGGCGCGCGACAGTCGCTGGTCGAAGGCCCGCCAGGTGAGCGCCCGGCCGCGGCGGGTGAGCAGCTCGTCCAGCCGGTAACGCTCGCCGAGGACCTGCCCGAGCAGCGCGTCCACCTCGGTGTCGTCCTCGGGTGCTGCGTCGGGGTCGGCAGCCGGCGGCTCGGTTTCGATCGCGATGAACTGGCCGGCACCGTCGGGGTCGGTGTTGACCTGTTCGGGTTCGGTCTCCGCTGCCGGCTCGGGGTCGTCCTCCTCGTCGGACGCCTGCGCCGCGCGGGCCGCGAGCGGATCGATCTCCTCACCCAGTTCGTCGGGCGGCCCGGTGACCACCGGATGCGGCTCGCGCCGGCGTCGCAGCACGCCCAGCACCTGGGTGGCCTCGCCGATGCCCAGCCGCTTGGCGACGAAGAAGAAGGCCAGGATCGCAACGATCGCCGCCAGTCCCAGGCCGACCAGGGTCAGCAGGGCGGACTCGAAGCGGGTGAAGTACCAGGTGATCAGCCAGGCCAGCACGCCGCCGGGCACGGCGGCGCCGAACAGCTTGGCGAGATGGCGGATCAGGTCGCCCCCGTCCAGGCTGACCAGCCGCTTCCGCAGCGACAGATGGGACAGCCAGACGCCGAGCAGGTACGACACGCTGTAGGCCAGCGCCAGCCGTGGGGCCACCGTGTCGACGTCGCGCCAGGCCACCATGAAGCCGATGGCCAGGGCGGTGTTGACGCCCGAGATGATCACCTGCAGCAGGAACGGCGTCCGGGTGTCCTCCAGGGCGTAGAAGCCGCGCAGGTAGAGGTATTGGATGGTGTAGGGGACCAGGCCGATCGCGAACGCCATCAACGTCCAGGCGACGAAGTGGTAGTCGCCGGCGCCCTGGCCGTGGCTGAAGGCGATCCGCGCGATCGGTTCGGCCAGCACGATCAGCCCGATCGCCGCCGGCACCAGGAAGGTGACCGCCAGCCGGGTGGCGCGCTGCACCTCGTCGGCCACCCCGATCAGGTCCTTCACCGCCGCCAGCCGGGACGCCTGCGGCAGCATCGCGGTGGCCAGCGATACGGTGAGCAGGGAGTGCGGCAGCACCCAGATCAGGTAGGCCTGGTTGTACACGTTCGAGCCGGCGCCCGAGCCGCCGACCACCGCCGAGGTGGCCAGCCGGGTCACCACGGCCTGCGCTACCAGGGTCAGCGCGACGTAGCCCATCATCCACTTGGCCAGGTGGAACGTATGCCCCAGCCCGGTTCCCTTGAGGTCCCAGCGGGGCCGGTAGTGGAAGCCGGTGCGCCGGTAGAACGGGATCAGGATCAGGGTCTGCACGACGATGCCGAGCGTCGAGCCGGCACCCAGCAGCAGCGCCTGCTCGGTGCTGAACGGTGCCGAGGTGTCGAGGCCCTGTCCCCAGATCATCGCGTACAGCAGCAGCACCGCGATCTGCACCACGTTGTTGGCGATCGGTGCCCACATCATCGGGCCGAAGGAGTCCTTGGCGTTGAGCACCTGGCCGACCAGGAAGAACGCCCCGTAGAAGAACAGCTGCGGCATCGTCAGATAGGTGACGAGGACCAGCGACTGCCAATGCGGCAGCGCCTGCCACTGGGGGTCGGTCCACAGCGTCAGCAGCCACGGCACCGCCGCGACCATCAGCACGGTGATCCCGGCCAGCGCGGCCAGGAAGGCGGTCATCACGCGGTTGACGTAGGTCTGGCCGCCGTCGGAGTCGTTCTTGATCGCCCGGACGATCTGCGGCACCAGCACGGTGTTCAGCGCGCCGCCGGCGAACAGCATGTACAGGGTGTTGGGAATCAGCGTGGCAAGGCCGAACATCTCGACCTGGCGGGTGCTGTTGCCCAGTGCGAAGGCGAGCAGGATCGCTCGTCCGAACCCCAGGATGCGCGACACCATGGTGCCGGAGGCCATCACGGCGGTGGCGTTCAGCAGCCGGCGTCCGGACGTGGCGGGGGCTTCGCGGCCCTCGTCGCTCAAAGCTCCTCCTCGCGTTGCTTGCGGCGCACCTGACGGATGCGCAGCGCGGTCGTCGCCACCAGCACCACGCCGGAGACGATGACAATGATCCACCCGATCACGCCCAGGTCGGTGACCTCGACCGCGATCCGGGTACTGCGGCCGACCGGCTTGTCGGACGTCGTGCGCAGGCTGGCCGTCACGTTGACCAGCCCGTTCGAGCTGGCCTCGGGGCGGACGTTGACGGTCTGGCTCTGCCCCGGGCCGACGGTGATCGGCGCGGTGTCGGCGATGCTGATCCGTTGCGGATTGTCCGAGGCGAAGACCACCCGGACGACGATCGGCTCGGCCAGCCGGTTGATCACGGTGACCGGGAACTCGTTGCTGCGCGACGACATCAGCACCCGGGGGCTGGCCGAAAGGCCGACCTTGTCGGCGATGGCGCCGGAGCCGACGGTGTCGTTGACCGCCCGCAGCCAGCCGGTGGCCGACGGGCCACCGATCCAGCTGGCGGAGACCAGCCGGCTCAGCGTGGCCGACTGATCCGCGGCGAGCGCGGAGTTGGGCACCAGGTCGCCGTAACCGGCGAAGTCGCCGGCGAGCGTGGCCAGCTGACGGAACCTGGACGGCGGCAGCGTGCTGGGCCTGGCCGGCAGGGTCAGGGTGGCCTCGGCATCGCCCGGTTCGGCGTCCAGCAGCCGGTCCAGCCCGGTGCGCACCAGCCAGCGCGGGCTGGTGGCGGCATCCGCCGCGGCCTGGTCGGGGCTGGTGATCAGCCTGACCAGCCCGCCGCCGAGGATCGCCTCGGCGTACTGGCGTTGGGCTCGCTGCACGGGGCCGTTCTCGGCGCCGGGGCCGGCCGCGGTGGCCGACGGCGCGAGCCGCAGCAGCGTGGAGGCGGACGGCCCGGCGGTCACCAGCGGACCGCGACCGGCCGTGCTGACCGCGATCGCGTCGGCACCCGCGGGGCGCAGCCAGGCCGGGGTCGCCGGTCCGGCGACGCCGCGGTGGGGCAGCACGATCAGCGGCAGCCGGCTGAGTTCCGCCACCCCGATCGCGGCCGCCATCGAGCGCTGCAGCACCTCGGACGCCTTGTTCTGCTCGGCTCCGAGCAGGTCCGGACTGCCGAACAGGGTGCGGGCGCCGCGGGCCGCGGGCAGCGCCCGGAAGCGTTGCAGCCAGGCCTGGGCGACCTGCTGACCGGTGCCCGGCCGGGTGGCCTTGCCGTCGATGACGTCGTAGCCGTCCGCCATGTCGATGACCTCGTCGATCAGCGCCGGATCGACCAGCCAGGACATGCCCGGCCGGTCGGCCAGCCCCACCAGGGTGTCCAGCCGGCCCCGCAGGTCGTCGGCCAGGCGTTCGTCGGCGAACACACCGGGACGCACCTTGGTGGGGGCGGCGGACAGCAGCACGATCGAGGTGAGCGGCAGCCGCTTCTCGGGCGGGTCGACGTAGAAGGTGCGGGCGCTGGCCAGCTGCTGGTAGTTGCTGGAGGCGTCCGCGGTGCCGCGCACCTGGACGCCGAGCAGGTAGATCCGGCCCCGGCCGGCGAAGCCCAGATCGGTGAGGGTGCCGCGGACGGTGAACTCGGCGGTGGCGCCCGGGTCGAAGGCCTGGTCGGACGCGGTGACCGAGTAGTAGTGGTCGGTGCTGCCGTACAGCAGGGTTCCCCACGGCTGGTTCTGGCCGGTCAGCACCGAGCCGAAGACGGCCGGGTCGACGATCGGCTCGCGGTTGCGCCACAGCCTGGCCCGGACGCCGAAGGCGGGCTGGGCGCCGACGTTGGTGATCCGGCCGTGCAGCACGACGGTGGTCTTGCTGCCCGATCCCGAGGTGCGCAGGCTGGTCAGCTCGACCTTCAGCTCGGGACCCGCGGCCGCCCGGGCCGGCGCGGCCGGTCCGACCAGCACCGCTGCCACCGTGATCATCCAGGCCAGCGCGAGCGCGAGCTTGGCCGGGATGGTGCGGGTCACCGTCCCATCGTAGGGTGCAGGCCTGCTCCGGCCGGGCAGGGGCGGGCGCGGGCCGTCCCGGTAGAGTGTCGCGACGTGCCCGAGCTGACCTCCGCCCAGCGCGCTGCCCTGGAGCAGCTGCGTACCTCGTCGCCGGCGGTGACCCGGCTGGCGACGCTGTTCGCGGAGGCCGGACACGAGTTGTACCTGGTCGGCGGCCCGGTGCGGGACGCCCTGCTGGGCCGGGTCGGCAACGATCTCGATTTCACCACCTCGGCCCGCCCGGACGAGATCGAGCGACTGCTGCGGCAGGTGTCGCACGCGATCTGGGACATGGGCCGCGACTTCGGCACCATCGGCTGCGCGGTGCCCGACGACCGGCCCGCGGCGGCCGGGTGGCCGGCTGGGCCGGCCGAACCCACTCGGCTGGTGCTCGAGGTGACCACCTTCCGTTCGGACGCCTACAGCGCCGACTCGCGCAAGCCGTCCGTGCGGTTCGGCGATCACCTGGGCGGCGACCTGGTGCGCCGGGACTTCACCGTGAACGCGATGGCCCTGGACATGGCCGGCGGCGGCCTGCTCGACCCGTTCGGCGGGCTGGCCGACCTGGAGAACGGCGTGCTGATGACGCCGTCCACCCCGGAGCTGTCGTTCAGCGACGACCCGCTGCGGATGATGCGGGCGGCCCGGTTCGCGGCCCAGCTGGGCTTCCGTCCGGCGCCCGAGGTGGTGGCGGCGATGACCGCGATGGCCGAGCGGATCACCATCGTCTCCGCCGAGCGGGTCCGGGACGAGCTGGTCAAGACGATCATGGCGCCCGATCCGCGGGTCGGGCTGAACCTGCTGGTGGTCACCGGGCTGGCCGAACGGGTGCTGCCCGAGCTGCCGGCGCTGCGGATGGAGCGCGACGAGCACAACCGGCACAAGGACGTCTACGAGCACACGCTGACCGTGCTCGACCAGACCATCGACCTGGAGGAGCGGCGGCTGGGCGGACCCGACCTGGTGGCCCGGCTGGCGGCGTTGCTGCACGACATCGGCAAGCCCAGGACGCGCCGGTTCGAGCCGGGCGGGAAGGTGTCCTTCCATCACCACGACGTGGTCGGCGCCAAGATGGTCACCAAGCGGATGCAGGCGCTGCGGTTCCCGACCGACCAGATCAAGGCGGTGGCGAAGCTCGTCGAGCTGCACCTGCGGTTCCACGGCTACGCCGACGCCGACTGGACCGATTCCGCGGTGCGCCGCTACGTGCGGGACGCCGGCGACCAGCTGGAGCGGCTGCACGTGCTGACCCGCTCGGACTGCACCACCCGCAACGCCCGCAAGGCGGCCCGGCTGCGGACGGCGTACGAGCAGCTGGAGTGGCGGATCGACGAGCTGGCCAAGCAGGAGGAGCTGGACGCCATGCGTCCCGACCTGGACGGCACCCAGATCATGGCGATCCTCGGCATCCCGCCGGGCCGGGACGTGGGCAGGGCGTACAAATACCTGCTGGAGAAGCGGATCGACGACGGACCGCTCGGTGAGGAGCGGGCCCGCGACGCCCTGCTGGCCTGGTGGGCGGAGCAGTCCGGCTGACCCGCCCTGGTCCAAGCCGGGTGCTAGCGGTGGATCCGGTTGACGGAGTACACGGTGTCCGGCGTCGGCGGCGTGCTGAACCGCGCGTTCGGCAGGTACAGGCTGCCCTTGAACGCGGCGACGGTGGTCGGCACGTCGAACGCGGGGCTGGTCAGCACCTTCAGCGGGCTGCCCTTGGTGCCGTTCGCGTTGAGCCGGAAGACGGCCACCTGGTTGAGCGAGTTCCGCACGACGTAGAGCCGGCGGCCTTGGACGAGCAGGCCGTCGCCACTGGTCAGCGTGGCGCCGCCCAAGTCGACGCGGGTCGCCCGCCCGGTGGCCGGGTTCACCCGGAACAGCGCCCCGGTGGTGCTGTTGACCACCAGCAGCGCGCGGCGGTTCGGCGTCAGGGCGATGCCGTTGGCGTTGAACCCGTCGACCTGTTCCCAGGCCCCGCGCAGCGGGATCGTGGTGACCACGCCGGTCCGGCGGGACAGCCGGTACAACTCGGCCCGGGACGAGTTCGTGAACCAGGCGGCGGCCTTGGTCAGCACCACGTCGTTGATGAAGCTCGGCTCGGTGCTGAGGGTGTAGGTCCTGGTGGTGCCCGACTTCAGGTCGATGACCCGGGCCTGGCCGCTCGGGCCGCCGGCGACGTAGAGCGTGCGGCCGTCCGCCGAGACCTTCAGGCCCACCGACGGCGTGCCGGGGCCCTTGACCACGACCTTGCCCTTGCCGGTCCGCAGGTCGGCGGCGTAGATGTCGCCGTTGGCCAGCGAGCCGAGGTAGGCGATCGGGCGTTCGCCGATCGTGATGCCCTCGGGTCGGAAGCCGTTGGGCAAGGCGATGCTGTCGGGATAGCGGCTGTGCTTCTTGGCCTCCGCGGGAGCAACGAGGCCGAGGCTCAACACCCCCACCAGGGCGGCGATCGTGAACAGGCGGGAGCGGGATAGGAAGGTCTTCATCGAGCTGTCCTCTGCCGGCGTCGGCCGGAACGCGGCACCGATCCGGCTCTCTTGCGCATTGACTGTACGTACCTGGAGCCCGGACCGCCAGGGTTGTTGAAAACCAAACCGAGTTATCCACAGATTTTCTGAGACTCTCCGGGATCGTCAGGATGCGCGCGCCCACTCTCGAGGCACGCAGTCGCATTCCGGGCTCGCCTCGTGATCTCGTCAGACCGACATGAATCACACAGCTGTTATTCGTCGTTCCGACAAGATATCCTGGCGGCGTGCATCACTCCTTGTGGACGACCGATCGGCGGGAGCTGCCGCAGGCCGTCGGCGTCGATCTCGTCGTCCTGACGCTGATCGCCTCCCGGCTGCACGTGCTGTTGGGCACCCGCGACTCGGAGCCGTTCGCGGGTCTGCCGGAGCTGCCCGGGGGTCCGGTCCGGCCCGACGAGAACCTCGACCAGGCCGCCGTACGGGAACTGGCCGAGGAGACCGGCCTGGCCCGGCTGCGCACCCACCTGGAGCAGCTGCGCAGCTACGGCGACGTGGACCGTGACCCCCGCGTCCGGGCGTTCTCGGTCGGCTACCTGGTGCTCGCCCCCGGCGTCCCCGACGCTGCTCCGGACGACGCCCACGCCGACGCCCGATGGACGCCCATCGACGACGCGCTCGGCGGGCCGCTGGCCTTCGACCACGCACGGATCCTCGCCGACGGTCTCGCCCGGGCCCGGGCCAAGCTCGAGTACACCGACCTGGCCACGGCGTTCTGCCCGGCCGAGTTCACCGTCGCGGAGCTGCGCGGCGTCTACGAGGCGGTCTGGGGCCGGCCGCTCGACCCGCGCAACTTCCACCGCAAGGTGACCGGCACCCCGGGCCTGCTGGTCGACACCGGGCGCACCCGCCGCGAGGGTCCGGGGCGTCCGGCCGTCCTCTACCGGGCCGGCGAGGCGGGGGTGCTGAACCCGCCGCTGGCCCGCGAGCCGTGACGCCGCGAGGGCCCGGCGGAGTTATCCACAGATTTCCTGAGACTCCTGGGCATCACCATCGGGCGCACTTACTCTCATCGCACGAGTAAGCCACCCCAGAGGTACCTACGACGATGACCGACCCGAGCGTTTCCCCGGCCACCGCCAGCATCAGGCCACGGCGCAATCTGCGCTGGATCCTGATCGGGGTGCTCGCCATCTGCCTGGGCGGGCTCGGTTCGGCCGTGCTGTACACCAGCGTCGCCGACGCCACCTCGGTGCTGAAGGTCAATCGCACCATCTACCGCGGCGAGCTGATCGGTCCCGCGGATCTCGGCCCGGTCAGCCTGGGCAGCCACCTCGGGGTTCAGACGGTGCCAGCCGAGCGGGCCGCCGACCTGGTCGGGAAGACCGCCCTGCTCGATCTGTCCGACGGGTCGCTGGTCACCCCGGGATCGATCGGCGAGCCCGACGCCAAGCCCGGGTTCTCGCGGCTGGGGCTGAAGCTGAACGCCGGGCAGGTACCGGTCTCGGCGCTGCCCGCGGGTTCGCCGGTGGTGCTGGTGCCGATCACCGCGGTCAACGACGGAAAGGCGGCCGGCAACGCCTTCCATGCCACGATCGCGGTGGCGCCGGCGCCCCTGATCGACGGCAGCACCTCGCTGGAGGTGACGGTCGCCGACGCCGACAGCGACCAGGTGGCCCGCCTCGCCGCCGCCGGACGTCTCGTCGTGGTGAAGCGGGCTCACTGATGGCCGTCGTCGTGCTGACCTCCGCCGGGAACGCTCCCGGCGTCACCACGACGGCGCTGGGGCTGGCGCTCGCCTGGCCGCGTCCGGCACTGCTGGTCGATGCCGACCGCACCCCGACCCAGGCCGTGCTGGCCGGCTACCTGCGGGGTGAACACCCTGGCCAGCGGGGTCTCGGCCGCCTGTTGCAGGCGTCTCGGGAACGACGTCCGCTCGATCAGCTGCTCGACGCCGAGACCCTCGAACTGCGTCCGGTGCTGCCCACCGACCAGCCGGCCGGATTCCTTCCCGGCTTTCCCCACCCCGGCATGGTCGGGCTGTTCGCACCGGTCTGGCCCGACCTGGTGGCGGCGCTGGCGGCGTCCGACCGCGATGTGCTGATCGACGCCGGCCGGGTCGGGCCCGAGGGGCTGCCGCTCCCGCTCACCGAGCGGGCAGACCTGGTGCTGGTGGTCAGCCGGACGTCGTTGGTGGCGCTGGCCGGGCTGCGGCTCTATCTACCGGGGCTGCTCGAGGCGTCCGCCGATACGGCGCTGCTGCTGGTGGGCAGCGGGATGCCGTACGGCCGGGCCGAGGTTCAGGAGCAGTTCGCCACCACGGTCGCCGGGGAGATCGCCCATGCACCCGCGCTGGCGGCGGTGCTCAGCGACGGTGCGCCGCCGCCGCGCCGGTTCGCCGGCTCGGGCTATCTGCGCAGCCTGCGGAGTGCCGCGGAGTCGATCGTCGGTCGGCTGGACGCGACCCGCGAGCTGATCGGAGCCCGCCGATGACGAAGCTCACCACCGTTCCGCTGTGGCAGGACCTGCCGTTCGAGACCACGGTGCCCGCCGATCGGCTGCCGGCGCGACGTCCACGCAGCGCGGAGTCGCCCGACTGGACAGACACCTGCCCCAGCCCGCCGCCGGCGGAGACGGGTCCCGGCATCGACTGGAGCCTGGTCGTGGTGCTGCGCCGCAAGGCGTCCGAGCTGATCGCCCGCGGCCTGGCCGAGCACGCCGAGGCCCACGGCGTCGCCATGCCCGAGGTGGACCGCCGCCTGCTGGGTCGCTCCGTGGTCCGGCAGGTGGTCCGCGACCATGCCGAGGACCTCTCGGCCAACGGCCAGGCGCTGTGGCCGATCAGCCTCGAACACGCCTACGCCGAGGGCGTCGAGAACGCCATCTTCGGCTACGGACGCCTGCAGCCCCTGTTCGAGATCGCGGGCGCCGAGAACATCGAGATCCACGGCCACGACTCGGTGATGGTCCAGTTCGGCGACGGTCGCCGGGAGGCCCGTCCGCCGGTGGCGGACTCCGACCAGGAACTGGTCGAGGCGATCCGTTTCCTGGGCGAGTCGGTCTCGCCGGCGCGACCGTTCGACGATGCGCACCCGACCATGACGCTGGCGCTCGGTGACCGGTTCCGGCTGCACGCCATCGGCTTCGGACTGTCCTACCGGCCCTCGATCACCATTCGCCAGCACATTCTGACCGAGGTCTCGCTGAAGGACCTGGTGGCCACCGGAATGCTGCCGGACCAGGTGGGCCGGTTCCTGCACTCGGCGGTGATGGCCCGCAAGTCGCTGGTGATCTCCGGTGACCAGGGTGCCGGCAAGACCACCCTGCTGCGTGCCCTGATCGAGGCCATCCCCGACAACGAGCGGTTCGGCACCCTGGAGACCGACTACGAACTGCTCACCCACCTCCGCCCGAACCGACGCAACATGCTGGCGTTGCAGTCGAAGGTGGGGCTTGGCGAACAGCAGGACGGACGCCGGCTGGGCGAATACACGGTGGCGGACCTGATCCCGGAGGCGTTGCGGCAGAACCTGTCCCGGCTGGTCGTCGGGGAGGTACGCGGCAGCGAGGCGGGCGCGATGTTCGAGGCGATGCAGTCCGGTGCCGGCACCTTGAGCACCACCCACTCGCACTCGGCGGCGTCCACCATGGACCGGCTGGCTTCGCGGGTCGCGCAGGGTGGGGTGCTGAGTGTCGACGAGGCCTACCGGCAGATCGCCCACCACATCCACCTCCTGGTCTACGTCCGGCTGGTCGACGACACCTGGCGCGGCGGGCGCCGGACCCGGATGGTCGCCGAGATCCGGCAGCTCACCGGCGCCATCGAGGCCGCCCGGCCGGTCACCCACCTGGTCTACGCGGCACCGACCTCCACCTCGCCCGCCGTCTTCCACCCCGAGCCGGACTTCGCCGCGGAACTCGCGGAGTTCGACGACGCCTGGGAGTCCCCGTGACCACCGTCCTGGCCTGTCTGCTCGGCGCCCTGCTGGCCGGTGGGGTGGTCGTTGCGGTGGCGGGTCTCCAGAAGCGGACCGTGCTGCCGTCGCGGCGCGGCCGCTCGGCGCTGGGCGCCCGGACGATCGTGCTGTTCCGGGCACACGGGCTGCGGCTGGCCATCGGCCTGATCGCGGGAATCGGGTTCGCCGCGGTCACCGGCATGGGCGTGATGGCACTCGTCGTTCCGGTCGCCGTGGTCGGGTTGCCGATGCTGCTGAGTGCCCCACCCAATCGTGATATCGAGATGCTGGAGGTGCTCGACCGGTGGATCCGCGGCCTGGCGGCCACCCTGCCGACCGGACGGTCGATCAGCGACGCGATCAGGTTGTCCGTGCGCAGCGCCCCGGTGATGCTGACCGGCCCGCTCACCCTGCTGGTGGCCCGGCTCGACGAGCGCTGGACGACCCCGGAGGCGCTGCGGGCGATGGCGGACGAGCTGGATTCACCGGACGCCGACGCCGTGCTCGCCGCGCTCGCGCTGGCCGCCGAGCGGGGCGGCACCGGCGCGACCGCGACCCTGCACGCCCTGGCCGACTCCATCCAGGATCGCCTCCGAGCCCAGCGCGAGATCGAGACCGAACGGGCCAAGCCGCGGATCGTGGTCCGTCAGGTGACCATCGTGACGGTCGCGGCGCTGGCCCTCGCCCTGGTGTTCGCCCGGGAATTCTTCGCCCCCTACGGCACCCCGTCCGGGCAGGCGATCCTGCTGTCGCTGCTGACCCTGTACGTCGGCTCGCTGGTGATGCTGCGCCGGATGACCCGGCCCAGGCGTCGCGACCGGATCCTGCGGGGCCTGCGATGAGCGGGCTGTGGGTGGCGATCGGATCCGGCGTCCTGCTGGCTCTCGGGCTGTGGGCGGTCGCCGGGTACTTCGTTCCGGCGCACCCCCGGCTGGGCGACGCCCTGCGGGTCCTGGACGGCCGGCTGGTCGGTTCCGTTCCGGCGAGCGCGCCCGGCGGCCCCGATCGGCTCGGTGCCTGGCTGCGGCGCCGGTTGCCGGGCGGCCCGGACGACCGGATCGCCCGGCAGCTGCAGCTGCGAGGCATCGGGACAGACCGCTTCTACACCTATAAGGTGCTGGCCGCACTCGCCGGGCTCGCGGTGCCGAGCCTGCTCGGCATCGCACTGCTGCTGGTCGGCGGCGACTCGGTGGCCGTGCCGCTGGCGGCCGCGGTGGTGTTGGGCGTCGTGGGCTTCTTCCTGCCCGACGTCGTGCTGGGCCGCGGGTCGGCGAGCACGGCGTCCGACGCCACCGAGGCGCTGCTCACCTTCATGGATCTGGTCACCCTGGAGCGACTCGCCAACTCCAGCGCCACCCAGTCGCTGCACGCCGCGGCCGCGGTGTCCGATCAGGCGGTCTTCGTCGCGATCAGGGACTCGCTGCAGCGCTCCCGGCTGGAGCAGCGAGCACCCTTCGCCGAACTGAAGCGGCTGGGCGAGGAGCTCGAACTGCCTGCCCTGTGCGACATCGCCGACGTGATGAAGCTCGACGACTCCGGCGCCTCGCTGTCGGGTGCCCTGCGCGCCCGGGTCAAGGAACTGCGCGACGCCCACCTGACCGAGGCCAAGATCGAGGCGACCGCCGTCTCCGAGCGGATGACCTTCCTGATGGTCGTTCCCAGCCTGATCTTCGGCCTGCTGTTCCTCATTCCACCCCTGCTCAGGCTGCTGAGCACCTGATCGTCCAAGGAGAGACCGATGATCGCCTTCATCCACACCCTGATCGGGTTCCTGCTCGATCCGCCACGACGGGACGAGCGGGGGCTGTCCCAGTCGACCGAGAACGCGATCCTGCTCGCCGGCGCGGTCGCGGTGGCTGCCGCGATCGTCTGGGCGGTGACCACCTTCGTCAACGCCAAGCTCGGTCCGCTGAAGTGAGCGAGCGCGGGGTCTCGGAGTCCACCCAGTGGGCTCTGCTGGTTCCCGCGCTCATGCTCGTGATGCTCGGCACCATCCAGGCGGGGTTATGGCTGCACGGCCGCAACGTGGCGTCGCAGGCGGCCTCCGCCGCGGCCGAGCAGGTCGCCTGGGGACGCGGCACCGACGCTGACGCCGCCGCCATGGGACGCCGGATCGCCGAGGCCGGCGGGTTGGTCGGCGCGTCGGTACGGGTGGAGCGGCAGACCGGTGCGGTGCGGGTCGTGGTCACCGCGCAGGCGCCGCTGATCGTCGACCTCGGCCTGGGCACCGTGGTCGAGCACGCGCTGATGCCGATGGAGAGGACCCGGCCATGATCGCGGCCTCGACCGAGCGGGGTGCGGCGGCCCTGGAGTTCGCGGTGATCGTGCCCGCCCTGGGACTGCTGATCTCGTTGATGATCGGGGCTGCCCGGGTCTGGCAGGCGCACACCGTCGTCGAACAGATCGCGGGCACCGCCGCGCGGGCCGCCTCGCTGTCCTCGACGGCGGCCGAGGCCCGGGCTGCCGCGCACGCGATCGCCGGCGCTCAGGCGGCGACCCGCGGGCTGAACTGCTCGTCGCTGCGGGTCGAGGTCGACGTGGGCGGCTTCCGGGTGCCGGTCGGCCAGCCTGCCCGGGTGCAGGCCAGGGTCACCTGCAGCGTGCCCCTGGCCGACCTGATCGTGCCCGGCTGGCCCGGGCACGTCGACGTGGACGCCGACGCGGGTTCGGCGTTGGACCGCTATCGAAGGAGAGGCTGAGATGGCTCGTTTGCGTGCCGCCGCCGCGGCATTCTCGCTGCTGGTGATCCTCGGCGCGACCCCGGTCGCACTGTTCCGGTGGGGAGTCTCACCGGCCCGCCTGGCCGAGCTGGCTCGTCCGGACGACGGCTCGGCGATGCTGGCGGCGCTGACCCTGCTCGGCTGGCTCGCCTGGTCGGCGTTCGTGCTGTCGGTGGCGGCGGAGGCCGTCAACGCGGTGGGCCGCCGAGCCGTCCCGGTGCGGCTTCCGCTGCTGGGCGGCCTGCAGTCGCTGGCCGGCGCACTGGTGGTCACCGCGCTGTCCGCCGGCGTGGCGCCGGTCACCGCCGCGTCCACGCGGCCGGCGGAGACACCGCCGACCGCGAGCAGCGCCGTCGACCCCGCTGCGGGCGTCGATCGCCGGGCTGCGGACGTCGTCGACCGGGAACCAGGGGGCTACCTCGTCCGCCCCGGCGACGATCTGTGGAGCATCGCCGAGCGGTTGCTGGGCAGCGGCAGCCGGTGGCGTCTGCTCGCCGAGGCGAACCCGGCCATCCTGGCGAACCCGACGGTGGACCTCAGCCCGGGGGCGCGGCTCAGCGTCCCCGAGCTTCCCGCCCCGCACCGGGCGCCGGCCGGTCCGGCGAAGCGGCAGGGTGCGACGCGGTCGAGCGTGGTGGTCGAGCGCGGAGACACGTTGAGCGGGATCGCCGAGGAGCACCTCGGCTCCGCCTCGGCGTGGCCGCAGATCTTCCGGGCGAACCGCGAGCGGATCAAGGACCCCGACCTGATCGATGTGGGCTGGAAGCTGGTGCTGCCGCAGCGTCCGGCGGCCGCGCCCAAGCCGGGGCAGTCCCGGCCGGTGCGCAAGCCGGCCCGTCTCCCCGAGGCGCTCCCGCCGCGGGTCGATCTGCCGGCGCCCACCCCGGAGCAGCGCCCGGCGCCGAGCCCCGCGCCGCAGGCCACGGCGACCGAGGCGTCCGATCCGGCATGGGGGCTGGTCGGGGGACTATCGGGCGCGGCGGCGGCGATGATCCTCGCCGGCCTGAGCCTGAGCCGGCTCGACCAGCTCCGGACGCGTCCGCTGGGCCGCCGGATCAATCACCCGCCGGTGGACGTCCGGCGCTACGAGACGGCCCTGGGCCGCACCGAGCGGCCCGACACGACCGCGTTGCTGGAGACGGCGCTGCGTGCCCTCGGGGCCCACGCCCACACTGCCGGACGGCCGCTGCCCCGGTTGAGCCGGGTGTGCCTGGACGGCTCGGGGGTCACCTTCGAATGGGCCGACGTGCCGAGGATCGACCTGCCGGCCGGCTTCCGTGAGGTGGCCGCGACCCGTTGGCTGCTGACCCCGGCGGCGGCCGACGGGCTGCCGGCATCGACCCATCCGGTGCCCTTCCCGGCGCTCGTCACGGTCGGCCGGGACGCGGACGGCCGGTGGATCATGGTCGACCTCGAGGCCCGTTCGCCGCTGGCGCTCGACGGTCCCCGCGCCCTGCGGCACGCCGCGGCGGCGGCCATGGCGGTCGAGCTGTCCTGCGCGCCGTGGGCGTCCGAGCTCGGTCTCACCGTGGTCGGCGGTGACGAGATGTTCGTCCGCGCCGCCTGCCCCGAACTGGTCCGGTTCCATGCCGAGCCCGACGACGCCCTGGAGGCGCTGGCCGCTCTCGCGCGCGAACGGGCGGACGCCGACGCCCCCACCGTGCTGCTCCGGGTCGACCCGGACCGCGCCGAAGCGGGCGCGGCGCAGATCGTCATCGTCGCCGACGAGCCGCACCAGGCCGAGCGCGGTCGGCTGCTGGAGTTGCTGGACGATCGAGACCTGGGCGTCGGCGGGGTGATCGCCGGCCGCGGCGGGTCGGCGCTGGTGTTGTCGGGCAGCGAGGACGACCCGCGGGCCCGGCTCGATCCCGACGGAACCGAGCTGCGGCCGCAGCTGGTGCCGGCCCACACCCGGGCCGCGATCGGCACCATCTTCGTCACCACCGCCGAGGGCGCGGAGGACCGGGCGCCCTGGTGGTCGGACGCCGACAACGTCCGCGCCCTGGTGCCGCGGCGGGACACCGTCCGGGTCGGTGAACCCGTGCCGGAGATCGTCGCCCACCCCCAGCTGCGGCTGCTCGGCCCGATCGAACTGCTCGGGGCGGCCGGCCCGGCGCCGGCCAGGTCCCGTCGCCAGTGCGAGGAGTACTGTGCCTGGCTGCTGGAGAACCCGCGGAGCACCGCCACCCGGATGGCGGCCGAACTGGTGGTCGCCGAGGGCACCCGCCGGTCCAACATGTCCCGGCTGCGCTCGTGGCTCGGCTCGGACGCCACGGGCAAGGCCTACCTGCCGGAGGCCTACTCCGGCCGGATCGAGCTGCACCCGGCCGTCGAGTCCGATTGGCAGCGGGTCCGGGTGCTCACCGCGCCCGGCCTCAACCGGCTGGCTCCCGAGGTGCTGGTCACCGTGCTCGAGCAGGTCCGCGGGGCGCCGTTGGCCGACGCGGCGCCGGGCCAGTGGCGCTGGGCGGAGGAACTGCGCAGCGACATGTCGTCGCTGGTGCGCGACGCCGGTGTGGTGCTGACCCGGTGGGCGTTGCACCAGCAGGATCTGGACGTGGCCCGGTGGGCCGCCGCCCGTGCGCTGCTGGCCGCACCCGAGGACGAGCTGCTGCTGGTGGAACGGATCAACACCGAGGTGCTGGCCGGAAACACGGCCGAGGTGCACCGGCTGGTGCGGTGGGTGACCGGCCAGGCGCAGGTGCTCGGCGTCGACCTGGCCGCGGAGACTGTGGCTGCCTGCCAGCGGGCCATGGAGGGCCGGACCCGGCCCCGCGCGGCCCGCTGACAGGCCGGGCCCGGTCGACCCCGAGATCCGGCGGTCAGATCCAGCGCGGCACCCGTCCCCGGTACTGCTCGTACTCCTCGCCGAACAGCGTCGCCAGGGCGTCCTCTTCGGCGTCGATCTGGGGCTGCAGCGACAGCACCGCAGCGGGTAGCACCAGCAGCGTCCGCAGCCGTCCCTGCTGGATGGCGTGGGCGAGCAGGCCGAGCAGGATCGAGCAGTACATCGGGTTGCGGGTGCGGGCGTAGATGCCGTCGGTGACCAGCGTGGTGGCCCCGGACGGGCGGTGCGGTTCGGAGGTGGTGCCGGCCCGGACGAACCGGCGCAGCGCCGCCGCCCCCAGCGCGAAGGACGCGGCGCCGAGCGCGCCGGCCAGGATCGCCTGACCCCGGAACCGGCGCCGCCCGCCGGCCTGCGCGGTCAGCCCCCACTGGACGCCGAGCCAGAGCAGCGCCCACGCGGGGGGGATGATCCGGGGAACGGCCGGGCCGTCGTCCGTTGCGTCCATCTCGACCCCTCCCTCGGCTGCCGGACGCCACCAGCATCCGCCTCCCGGCCGCGTTCGGCAACCCGGTGGGGGCGGTCGTAGGCTCCACCGCATGGATCCCTCCGAGATGCGGATCAGCTACGAGCGGGACAGCCTGGACGAGTCCGCCGCCGCCCCCGAGCCGCTGCGGCAGTTCGAGAAGTGGTTCGGCGAGGCCGTGGCCGCACACGTCGCCGAACCCAACGCGATGACGCTGGCCACCGTCGGCGCCGACGGCCGGCCGTCCACCCGGATCGTGCTGCTGAAGGGCTTCGACGCCCGCGGCTTCGTCTTCTACACCAACTACCGCTCCCGCAAGGGCCGCGAGCTGGAGGCCAACCCGTTCGCCGCCCTGCAGTTCCACTGGGCCGAGCCGCAGCGGGTGGTGCGGATCGAGGGCCGGGTCGAGCACACCAGCGACGCCGAGGCGGACGCCTACTTCGCCAGCCGCCCGGTGGACTCCCGGATCGGCGCCTGGGCCTCCCCGCAGAGCGAGGTGATCGCCGACCGGGCGGTGCTGCTGGCGAACGCCGCCAAGGCGTCCGCCCGCTACGGGCTGCGCCCGCCCCGCCCCGAGCACTGGGGAGGCTACCGGCTGCGCCCCGACGGCTGGGAGTTCTGGCAGGGCCGCCGCTCCCGGCTGCACGACCGGCTGCGCTATCGGCTGCTTCCGGACGGCAGCTGGGTCAGGGAGCGGCTGGCCCCCTGACTAGGGAACGACCACCACGGGCACGGGCGAGTGCCGGATGATCTTCGCCGCGCTGGAACCCAGGAACACCTCGGCCAGCTTGTGCGTCGAGGACGAGCCGACAACCAGGATGTCGTCGGGCTTCCAGGACAGCGATCGGACGGCCTTGCGCCAGGTCGGTCCCTGCGCGATGCGGAACTCGAGCTCCTCGTCGGAGAAGCCCTCGGTGCGGAGGTGGTCGGCGGCCTGGTGCTGGGCTTCGGTGGCCTGATTCAGCCATCGCTCAAGCACCTGCGCCTCGGCGTGACTGACGCCGGCTGACACCATGGTCTGGGGTTCCACCGCGAAGGTGACCACGCGCAGCCGGGCCTCCGACTCGCGGGCGATCCGACTGACCCGCTCCAGGAGGGTCCAGGTGGAGTCGTCGTCGCGGAAGCCGACGGTGATCCGGTTGATCCGGGCACTGTTGGCCTCGTACCCGCTGGGCGCGATGGCGACTGGGATGGTGGAGGAATGGACGAGTCGGCCGCTCTTGGAGGAGAGGGCGATCTGCCCGGGGGAGGCGTCCTCGCCGGAACCGACGACCAGCAGCGCGGCGTCCAGGTCCTTGGCCCGGTCCAGCAGCGCCTGCGGCACCGAGCGGGCGCTGATCCAGCTCGCGGTGGCCTCGACCCCGCTCTGTCCGGCGAGGTGCTGCAGCGCCAGCGCGGCGCTGGCCTCGCCCTCGCCCGCGGCCCACTGCTCGAACTCCCGGTCGGTCGCGCCGACCACGGGAGTCCCCCATCCCCGCGGCACCACGGTGACGGCGTGCACCGGCGCAGGGGCCGACCGCGCGAACTGACAGGCCAGTTCGAGCGCGCCCAGATCGTCCTTGTGCGGGCTGTAGCCGACGATGTAGGTCATTCCTCGTCCTTGCCCTTCGGCTCGGCGATCTCCTCGAGCGACGTGTAGGTGTTGAGGGTGGCGTTGCGACGCCCGTAGAGGAAGTAGTACCCGACCACGATGGCGACCCATGAGCCGAAGATCACCCAGGTGATCGGCTTCAGGCCGGCCATGATGACGACGCAGGCCACGACGGTCAGGATGGGCACGACCGGGTAGGCCGGCACCTTGAACGGGCGCTCCAGGTCGGGATGGGTACGGCGCAACACGATGATCGAGATCGCGACCGCCGAGAAGGCCATCAGAGTGCCGATCGAGACCGTGTCCCACAGGTAGTCGGACGGCACGAAGCCGGCGACGATGGCGACCAGGATCGACACCACGACGGTGTTGTGCACCGGGGTCATGGTCTTCGGGTGCACGTCGAGGAACTTCTTCGGAACCATGCCGTCACGGGCGATCGCGAACAGGATGCGGGTCTGGCCGTACAGGGTGATCAAGGTGACCGAGAAGATCGAGATCACCGCGCCGGCGGCCAGGACGGTGCCCCAGATCGGGTTGCCGGTGACGTCTTCGAGGATCTTCGCCAGGCCGGCGTTCTTGGCGTCGTCGGATTCGAACCACTCCATCGGCTTCGCCGCGAGTCCGGCGATCGCGACCATGATGTAGATCGCGGTGACGATGAACAGCGCGCCGATGATTGCCCGGGGCAGGGCCTTCTGCGGATTCTTCACCTCCTCACCGGCTGTCGCCACCGCGTCCAATCCGATGAAGGAGAAGAAGATCACGCTGGCCGCGGCCGGGATGCCGGAGGCGTGGCCGAAGAAGTCGGCGAAGTGGTCGGCGTTCCAGGCGCTGACGCCGATGACCGAGAACAGCACCAGGACGCTGACCTTGATCAGCACCATGATCGTGTTGACGGTCGCAGACTCGGACGCGCCGCGCAGCAACAGCGCCATGCACATCAGCACCAGGACCACCGCGGGCAGGTTGATGATGCCGCCGGTGGCCAGGAAGCTGCCGGGATGGTCGGGATCGGGAATGGGGACGAACGACACCGACAACGACTCCGGCAGGCTCCAGCCGATCGTATTCTCCAGCAGTTTGTTGAAGTAGCCGCTCCAGCCGACCGCCACCGCCGAGGTGGATACGCCGTACTCGAGGAGCACGCAGGCGGCGATGACGACCGCCGCACCCTCGCCGAGGGCGTGGTAGGTGTAGGAGTAGGTGGACCCGCTGACCGGGATGGCCGACGACATCTCGGCGTAGCACAGCGCCGACAAGCCGGCGGCGATGGCGGCGAGGATGAACGACAGCACGACGGCGGGCCCGGCGTCGGGGATCGCGTCGTTGAGCACGAAGAAGACGCCGGTGCCGACCGTGGCACCGACGCCGAACATGGTCAGTTGGAACGTGTTCAGGTTCCGCTCGAGTTCTTCACCCTGGTGATGCAGCTTCTGGAAGACGATCGGCTTGCGTCGCCTCAACTGCTCACTCAACGGCAGGCTCATGCTCTCTCCCGGGTTCTGGTACGACAGGGATGGTGGGCACAAGCTAGCGGCTGTCAACCCCGCTGGGAACAACTTGGACGAGTTCTCTCATGACCGGCTTGTTACGATTTCTCGCCTTCTTGTGGTTTGCCAGCCAAAATGACGGCCGAATCGGACATTTGCAGGCTCAGCCACGGGTCGCCTGACGGGTCCGCGCCGACGGCGTCCAGCCGCTCAGGGCCCCTTGGGGGCGTCGGCCGGCCGTCGACGCCGGCGCCGGCGGCGCCGACCACCGGCAGACCGGCACCGTCGCCGACCGCGATCCGCGCGTCGCCGGCACGATGCCACCTATCTTTGGTGCATGGCCAACTCCTTGCGCGCCCTGAGCGTCGCGGGCGCAGCGCTGGTGCTGACCGCCTGCGCCACCACACCACCCCCCGCCGCGTCCGGCAGCCCGTCGGCCGGCGAGACCTCCCCGGCCGTGTCGGCGAGCCCGTCGCCCTCGGGGTCCGCGAGCAGCCCGTCGGCCACCGCGTCGCCCTCGCCCGTCAGCACTCCGACAGCGTCGAGCACCACCCTGACGCTGCGCGCCAAGGGCGTGACCGGCGCCGACTTCGGCACCGCCGAGGCCGCCGTCGCGACGCTGCTCATCGCCAGGGCCGGCAAGCCGGACGACTCCTACACCGGCCCGGTGTGCGAGCTCAACGACGCCACCCCGTACGGTCGCCAGCTGGTCTACGGCGGCGCGGTGTTCCTGTTCCAGAGCAAGGCCAAGGGGAAGAAGAACTCGCCGCGCACCTTCACCAGCTGGGTGATCAACCTGGAGCAGTCGCTCAAGCCGTCGATGAAGCTGGCCGACGGCTACCCGGCCGACACCACCTTCGCCAAGCTCAAGACCGCCTTCCCGAAGGGCAAGCTGAGCCGCATCGCGCTCGGCGAGGCGGCGGTCTACGTGTTCCGGACGCCGTCGGGCATCTGGTACCGGGGCGACGACAACAAGCGACCCACCGATGTCGGGTCCGGCGCGATGGGCACCTGCGAGTAGATGACCGAACACCTGCTGGCGGGTCGCTACCGGCTGGAACGCGAGATCGGGGCCGGCGGCATGGGCCGGGTCTGGCGGGCGCGCGACGTCCGGCTCGACCGCGAGGTCGCGGTCAAGACCGTCGACCTCGGCAGGGTCGGCGACCCGTCGGTCGCCGGCCGGTTCCAGCGCGAGATCATCCTCACCGCCAAGCTGACCAGCCCGCACACCGTCACCGTCTTCGACGGCGGCGTGGACGGCGGCACCGCCTACCTGGTGATGGAGCTCCTGCACGGCGAGTCGCTGGCCGACACCATCGCCCGCAGCGGCCCGCTGTCCCTCGCCCAGACCCTGGACGTCGCCCGCCAGGTCACCCTCGGGCTGGCGGCCGCGCACGCGATCGGGCTGGTGCACCGCGACATCAAGCCGGCCAACGTGATGCGCAGCGGGGGACGGGTGAAGGTGCTCGACTTCGGCATCGCCCAGCTGACCGGCCAGGCCGACCCGCACCTCACGGCGCCGTCGATGACCATCGGCACCGCCGCCTACATGTCACCCGAGCAGGCGTCCGGGCACCGGGTGGACGCCGCCACCGACCTGTACGCGCTGGGCTGCCTGATCATGACCATGCTGACCGGACGCCCGCCCTTCGACGGCGACCAGGCCGTCGTGGTCGCGTCCAACCAGATCAACGCGACGCCGCCGCGGCTGGTCAGCCGGCGTCCGGACGCCCCGCCGGGGCTGGACGCCCTGGTGACCCGGCTGCTCGCCAAGAACCCGCAGGAGCGGCCCGACACCGCCACCGTGCTCAAGGCCCTGGAGCAGATCGCGGCCGACCCGAACGCCCGCACCGTCGCGCTGCCGGCACCGGCGGCACCGCCGCCCCCTGTCCCCGGCACCGCGCCGATCCCGCAGACCCGGCCGTACACCCAGGTCAGCGCGGCCTCGCCGGCGTCCCGGGCGCTGGAGCAGCTGCAGCCGTCCGGTTCGTGGTGGATCGCGGGCGTGCTGGTCAGCCTGATGGCCGCGATCCTGGCCAGCGGACTGGCCGCGAACCTGACCAGCCTGGCCGCAGGCCAGCTGTTCAGCGGCCAGCCGTCCCGTTCGTCGTCGCCGTCGGTGAAGCCGTCCACGGCCAAGCCCTCGGCGAGCCGGAGCCCGACCGCGAGCGCCCGGCCGCGCACCTCGAGCACGCCTGACCCGGGCCGCTCGGTCGGGTTGGCGGTGGCGCTGCAGGGCGTCCGGACGGCGCTGCTGACGTTGCCCGACAGCACCGCCAGGACGCGGCTGCTCGACCAGTGGGAGGTCGCCGGCGGGCGCATCGCCGCGGGCCGGACGCCGAAGGCCACGCTGGCCGCGTTCGACAAGTCCGTCCGCGACTCGGAGCTGTCCGTCCTGGAGAAGCAGGTGGTGCTGGCCGCTACCGGGGCGGTGCGGGCACTGCTGTGACTCGCCGCCGGGCGAGCGTCAGCAGCCAACCCAGCGCCACCACCGTCCCGGCCCCGGCGACCACGCCGAACCCCGCGCCGATGCTCGGGTACAGGGTCGGCGTCGCGCCGACCGGGACCGCCGCCCGCTGCTCGCCGGGTGACCCGTCGGAGGCCTCGAAGGCGTCCACCTCGCTGAGCCGGCGGCCGTAGCCGTCGCTGATCAGGCTGATCCCGGAGCCGGTCTGGCGGACCACCGCCATCCCGTTCTCGACGGCACGGACGACGCTCATGTCGGCATGGATCCGGCGCACCTCGAACCAGTCGTTCGCCGGGATCACCATCAGGTCGACGCCCTGAGCGCCGGCCTGGCGGATCACGTCGGGGAAGTCGGCGTCCCAGCAGATCACCGCGCTCAGCCGCCCGAACGGCGTGTCGACGAACGCCAGCCGTCCGTCGCCGCGCAGCGAGCCCTCGAACGCGTTGCCGCCGTACTTGACGTGGGAGAGCACGACCTCGCCGCGCGGGTCGAGCACCTCGACCCGGTTCGCCACCGGCCGGGTGTCGACGGTGAGGGTGGGCAGCACGATCCAGGTGCCGTGCCGACGGGCCAGTTCGGCCAGACCGGCCCTGAGTGCGGCGATGTCGGCCTGCGTGCCGAAGCCGGCCGCCTCGGGGAAGACGACCAGCTCGGCGCCCGAGGAGGCCAGCCGCTCGGCCTCGGCCGTCAGGTGCCGATGGGTCGACGCGACGATGCCGGCGAACCTCGCCGACCCGGCGTCCAGCGCCAGCGCGTCGGCGACGGCGCCGTTCGGCAGCGACACCCCGGCGACCTGCACGACCCGCTCGGGCGCCGGCGCGAGCAGCGGGCGGACCACGCCGCCGAGCAGGACGAGCGCGACGACGGCGAGTGCCGCCCAGGCCGACCGCGGCGCAGCGCTCCGGCGCTCCCAGAGCAGCGCGGCCAGGCTCGCCGCCCAACCGAGGACGAACACCACCAGCGGCAGGCCGCCGAAGGCGGCGAGCTGGATCGCGGGCGTCCCCACCTGGGTGTAGGCCTGGGACCCGAACGTCCCGATGTCGGGGCTGGCGGTGGTCAGGGTGTCCAGCGCCGTCCACGCCGCCGGGAACACCAGCGAGGCCGGCGTGGTGGCGCCGACCCGCCGGTGCACCCACCGGTCCAGCACGAACACCAGCATGCCGACCACCGCCGCGGTGACCGGGATGACCGCCGTCGGCAGCGGGGCGGTCACCACCTCCGGGACGACGCCGTGCCAGCCGACGGCGCCGGCGACGCCGACCAGCGCCGACAGGGCCAGGAAGTCGACGACCGGACG
Organism: Micropruina sp.; assembly: GCA_044224095.1. GTDB lineage: Bacteria > Actinomycetota > Actinomycetes > Propionibacteriales > Propionibacteriaceae > Micropruina. Next base: position 27,075 of record JBGALC010000003.1, read on the forward strand.
GGTGGTGGCGCGGTAGTAGTGCAGGGTGAGCACGGCGCCGACCCAGGCGGCGACGGGCAGGTTCCATTGGCCGCCGGTGACGATCGTCGCGGCGACGATCCCGGACAGCAGCGCGATGCGGGTGACAGGTCTCATGGCTTCCTCCTCGGGTTCCGGCCACCTCGAAAGCTAGGCAGTCCGCGGTCGTGCGGCATCGGCCGCCGGGGTGTCCGTTCGGGTGCCCGTTCGGCCGATGGCATGGCGGACGGCGGGTCCTACGATCAGGACAGCGGCGCCCCGGTGAGGGCGCCGGCGACGAAGGGGGAGGCATGGCGGAGGGTCGGAGCGCGGCGCCCGGGGGGCGGGGCTGGAGCCACCTGCGACGCACCCTCGCCGAGCCGCTGGTCATCTACCTGTTCGTCACCGCGGTGCTGGTGGTGCTGGCCTGGCAGGCGGTGGCCGAACTGCTGCTGGCGGGGCACGCCAGGGTGGCGGCGGTGGTCGTCGCCGCGGTCGGCTGCCTGGTCGCCGGGTTCTGGTGGAACGGGCTGCTGGGCGGGCGGCAGCGCTGGTGGCCGGCCTACGTCCTGGGTCAGTCGCTCCTGGTCGTGCTGGTCTTCGTGGCCACCCGGCTCATCGTCGGCGTCGACATCTCGCTGGCCGAGTCGGCGCTGTTGTGTCTGGCCGGCGAGGCGCTCGGCACCTGGGGCAACACCCGGCGCGGCTTCGCCCTGGCCGGCGGCTACCTGAGCGCCGCGATCGCCGGGCTGCTGCTGATGACGCCCCCCGCGGCCTGGGCCGTGCCGCTGAACCAGTTCGGCTTCATCGCCGCGACGGTGATGGTGCTGGTGATCCTCTACAACCGGGCGGACGCCGAGCGGCTCCGTGCCGAGGCCCTCACCGCCGACCTGCGCGCCTCCACCGACCAGGTAGCCGCCCTGACCCGGCGCGCCGAGCGGCAGCGGATGGCCCGCGAGCTGCACGACACCCTGGCTCAGGGGCTGATCGGCCTCACCCTGCAGCTCGAAGCCGCCCGCGGCCATCTGGAGCGCGACAACCCGGCCCGGGCGCTGGCCATCGTGGACCAGGCGCTGACCGGCGCGCGAGGCACCCTGGCCTCCTCGCGGCGGGCGATCGACGACCTGCGCCGCAACCCGGACGACCTCGCCTCCGAGATCGGCGCGCGGGCGGCCCGGTTCACCCGGGAGACCGGCGTCCGCAGCACGGTCGAGATCGGCGGCGAGATCGCCCTTCCCGCCGAGACCCGGGAGCAGTTGCTGCGGGTGCTCGACGAGGCGCTCGCCAACGTGGCCCGGCACGCGGAGGCGGGGCAGGTCCTGGTCCAGTTCGCCGACGGGGACGCCGGACTCAGCCTGCGGGTGACCGACGACGGCCGCGGCTTCGACCCGGACGCCGTCCGCGACGGCCACTACGGCCTGATCGGCATGCGGGAGCGCGCCGGCCTGATCGGCGGCAGCCTCACCGTGGACTCCCGCCCCGGCCGGACGGCCGTCCTGCTGGAGGCCGGACGATGATCCGGGTGCTGCTCGTCGACGATCACGAGGTGGTCCGCCAGGGGCTCCGGCTGCTACTGGAGACCAGCGACGACATCGAGGTGGTCGGCGAGGCGTCCGACGGGGCGGAGGCGCTTCGGGCCGTCGCCGAGCTGGAACCCGAGGTGGTGCTGATGGACATCCGGATGCCGCGGGTGGACGGCATCGAGGCGACCGAGCGGCTGCGGGTCGACCACCCCGGTGCCGCGGTGGTGATCCTGACCACCTTCAACGAGGACGACCTGGTGCTGCGCGGGCTCCGGGCAGGCGCCCGCGGCTACCTGCTCAAGGACACCAATCACCGCCAGCTGGAGAGTACGATCCGGGCGGCCGCGGCCGGTGACGCGCTGCTCCAGGCCGATCTGCTGGCCCGGGTGCTCGCACCGGGCGTGGACTCCGGCGGTGCCGGCGAGGGCGCGTCCGATGCCGCCGCGCTCGCGCGGGTCGGGCTGACCGGGCGGGAACTGGAGGTGCTGCGCCTCGCCGCCGACGGCCTGCGCACCCGGGACATGGCCGCGAACCTGTACGTCGGCGAGCGCACGGTCAAGGCGCACCTCGCCTCGATCTACCTCAAGCTGGAGGTCGGCACCCGGGCCGCCGCGATCGCCAGAGCCCACCAGCTGGGGCTGCTGCGCTGAGGGTCTCGGCTAGCCGCCGGCAGCCCCGCCGAGCCGGGCGAGCAGCAGTGCCTCGGCCCGGCAGGCCTTGGCGAAGTCGCCCAGATGCAGCGACTCGTCGATGCCGTGCATCCGGGAATCCGGGTCGCACACCGCGGTGACCACGATCTCCGCCGCCGGGAAGGCCTTCTGGAAGTCGGCGACCATCGGGATCGAGCCGCCCTGGCCCATCAGCACCGGCTCGACCCCCCAGGCCTCGACGAACGCGGCGGCGGCCGCGGCGGCGATCGGTCCGTCGGCCGGCACGGTGGTGCCCGAGCCCTGGGAGCCGTCCGTGACCCGCACCCGGGCGCCCCACGGGGCGTGGGTCTGAAGGTGACGGGTCAACGCGGCCATCGCGGCGTCCGGATCCGCGTCCGGCGCGATCCGGACGCTCACCTTGGCCCGCGCCGTCGGCGCCAGGGTGTTCGAGGCGTCGGCGACGCTGGTGGCGTCGATGCCGATCACGGTGGCGGTCGGCTTGGTCCACAGCCGTCCGGCGATCGGCCCCTCGCCCAGCAGCCGGACGCCCTCCAGCACGCCGGTCTCGGCGCGCAGCCGCTCCTCGGGGTAGTCCAGGCCGGGGTCGGACATCGCGCCCAGGCCCTCGATCGCCACGTTGCCGCCGGCGTCGTGCAGGGTGGCCAGCAGCCGGCACAGGGCGGTCAGGGCGTCCGGCACCGCGCCGCCGTACTGGCCCGAATGCAGGGCGTGATCGAGGGTGCTCACCTCGACCACGCAGTCGACCAGGCCACGCAGCGTGGTGGTGAACGCGGGCTCGCCCACGTTCCAGTTGCCGGAGTCGGCGATCACGTAGGCGTCGGCGGCGAGCGCCTCGCGGTGCCGCTCGATGATCGTCGCCAGCGAGGCCGAGCCGACCTCCTCCTCGCCCTCGACGAACAGGGTGACGCCCACCGGCGGGGTGCCGCCGAAGGCCCGCAGCGCGGCCAGGTGCAGCATCACCCCGGCCTTGTCGTCGGCCACCCCCCGGCCGAACAGGCGTCCGCCGGCCTCGCGCACCCGGAACGGGTCGGACGTCCACAGCGCCACCTCGCCGGTCGGCTGCACGTCGTGGTGGGCGTACAGACAGACCGTCGGCGCACCCTCGGGCGCGGGGAAACGCGCGATCACCGCGGGCCGGCCGCCCTCGGCGACGATCCGGACGTCGTCGCAGCCCAGCGCCCGGACCTGCTGGGCGATCCACTCCGCGCTGGCCAGGACGTGATCGGCGTGGGTCGGCAGCGCGCTCACCGAGGGGATGGCGACCAGGGTCGCCAGGTCGTCCAGGACGCCCGGCAGGACGGCATCGACAGCGTCGCTGATCGTCATGCCGGCACCCTACCCGGCATCCCGGAGCGAACCCGGAGTGTTCCCGGGACCGGGCCGGGGCACCCGGGAGGAGGTTGAACGCGGCCGGTCGGCGCGTCAGGCTGGAGTGCGGATCCCGCACCGTGCGCCTCGCAGATCAGGAGCAACAGCCATGCCCAGCAACACCCGCATCACCCCCGACAAGGTCGGCAGGATCGCCGCCAAGGTGGCCACCGAGGCTGCCTACGTGATCACCGGGCTGGCCGACATCGTCGCCGGCACGGTCCAGGACGTCGTCAAGCAGAGCCGGCAGAGCTACTCCGAGCGGCGGGTCGCCGCGGGCGGCAGCAGCCCGGTCAGGGAGTACACCCGGCAGGTCCCGCAGCAGCTGAAGGGCTTCGTCGGTGAGCTCAAGGACGCCTACGCCGGCCTGTCCGCGCGCGGGCGCTCGGTGTTCGCCGACGGGTTCTCCTCCACCGCGCACCGGCCGGACGCCCAGGGGCCGCAGGGCGAGGCCTACCAGCAGCCGCCGCAGGGCTGACGGCCGCTCAGCCCCGCGCCGCGCAGATGCCGTGGCTGAGCGCGCCCGCCAGCCAGCGCTCGTAGTCCTGGTAGCTCCAGCCGCAGCGGCGGACCAGCCGGTCGGCGTTCTCCGGGGCGGTGAGCGTCCAGACCAGGTCGACGGCACGTTCCACGTCCATGCCCTCGGCGAGGCCGAAGCTCTCCGCGATGTGCTGCACCACGCCGGTGTTGCCGATCCGGCGTTCGGTGTCGATCGTGGCCAGGAAGGCGTTCAGCTCGGCGTCCGACCCGGCGCCCTCGGCGAGCACCACGCCGAGCAGCGGGCCGGCCCGCTCCAGCAGCATCCGGGCGAACGCGGCGTAGGCGCCCAGGGTCGTGGGGCCGTCCGGTTGCCGGCGGATCCGGGCGATCTCGGGGCGGTCGTTCATCGCGATCGGCTGGTCGTCGCCGGCCAGCAGCACGTCGTAGACGGCCTTCAGCACCTCGGCCTTGCCGCCGACGGTGTTGTAGATGGTCTGCGGGCTGACGCCGGCGACCCGGGCGAGCGCGGCGATGGTGGTGCCGTGGTAGCCCACCTGCAGGAACTGCTCGCGGGCCGCGGCCAGGATGCGGGCCCTGGTCGCCCGGGCAGCCTCGGTCCGTCGCGAGTTGTCGTAGCCACGGGTTGACATCGGCCTCCATTCGCTGGATTATAATTCCACTGGAATATGGTTCCAGTCATACCTTAGCGAAGGAGACACGATGACCAGCACCACGATCGGGGCGAGTCTCGACAACGCCGCGCTGCCCGCCGCACGGGCGGTCTTCGAGGCGATCAACAGCAAGGACCTGAGCTGCCTGGACACGGCCGTGACGGCCGACTTCGTCGATCACGGCTCGCCGTTCCCGCTGCCGCCGGGCCCCGAGGGCTACCGGCAGATCCTCACCTACGTGACCCGGGTCCTGGCGATCCGCTACGAGATGATGGACGAGTTCTGGACCGAGGACCGGATCGTGATCCGGGCGCTCGCCCACGGCACCGCGGTGGCGCCGGTGCACGGCGAGGAGTTCGCCGGGCGTCCGTACACGATGCCGACCATCCACATCTACCGGACCGAGGGCGACCGGCTGGCCGAGCACTGGGGCGTCCGCGACGAGCTCGGCGTGCTGCAGCAGATCGGGGTACTGCCTGCGCCGGTGCCGCCGGGCTGAGTTCGCCGGCCGCGCGTGGCTGCGGGTCGCGCGGCGTGCTTGGATGGACGGGTGGAGATACCAGAGATCCCGGTCACCGACCTGCCCGACGACGCGGTCGTCCTCGACGTCCGCGAGCCGGGCGAGTGGGCGCTCGGACACGCCCTGAACGCGGTGCACATCCCGCTCGGCGAGGTGACCGCCCGGCTGGCCGAACTGCCGGCGACGGACGGCCCGCTGCCGGTCATCTGCCGCTCCGGTGCCCGCTCGGAACGGGTGGCCGGCTACCTGCTGGCCAACGGCATCGACGCGGTGAACGTGGCGGGCGGCACGCTCGCCTGGGCGTCCGCCGGCAAGCCGCTGGCCGGCGGGAACGGCTCGCCGGTCGTCCTCTGACCCCTTCTCAGCCGAGCGCCACCCGCCGATCCGGGGCGGTCGGATCCGGGACGCGGCGACGCGCCAGGTCGGGGATGATCAGCGGCGTCCCGGTCACCGGATCGTCGATCACCCGGCAGGGCAGGTCGAAGATCCGCTCGACGAGTTCCGCGGTGAACACCTGCTGCGCCGTTCCCGAGGCGACGATGGCGCCGTCGCGCATCGCGATCACCCGGCTGGCGTAGCGGGCGGCGTGGTTCAGGTCGTGCAGCACCGCGACGATGGTCCGGCCGTGGTCGCGGTTCAGCTCGGCCAGCAGCTCCAGCACCTCCAGCTGGTGGGCGATGTCGAGGAACGTGGTCGGTTCGTCGAGCAGCATCAGCGGTGTCTGCTGGGCCAGCACCATGGCCACCCACACCCGCTGCCGCTGGCCGCCCGACAGCTCGTCGACCAGCCGGTCGGCCAGGTCGGCGATGCCGGTGTCGTGCAGCGCCTGCCGCACCGCCCGCTCGTCCTCGCGCGACCACTGCCGCAGCGCCGACTGATACGGGAAGCGGCCGCGGCCGACCAGGTCGGTCACCGTGATCCCCTCCGGGGCGATCGAGGACTGCGGCAACAGGCCGAGCCGCCGGGCCACCTCGCGCGACGGGTAGGAGGTGATCGCCCGGCCGTCCAGCACCACCTGGCCGGCGGTCGGCTTCAGCAGGCGGCTGAGCACCCGCAGCAGGGTGGACTTCCCACAGGCGTTGGGCCCGACCACGGCGGTGAACGATCCGGCCGGGATGTCGACGGTCAGATCGGTGCCCACCCGGTGGTTCGGGTACCCGCAGCCGAGGCCCTCGGCGCGCAGCGCGTCCGGCTCGGGCGGGATCGTCGGATCGGGTCGATCGCTGGTCATCGCAGCTCCCTCCGGGCTTGGCGGGCGATCAGCCAGGTCAGGTAGGCGCCGCCCAGCACGATGGTGACCAGACCCACCGGCAGGATCATCGGCGCGAACAGGTGCTGCGCGATGACGTCGCAGCCGATCATCAGCACGGCGCCGACCAGGGCCGACGGCACCACCTGGGCGCCGGCCCCGCGGGTCAGCGCGCGGGCGATGTGCGGGGAGGCGAGCGCGACGAACTGGATCGGCCCGGCCAGCGCGCTGGGCACCGCCACCAGCGCAACCCCGAACAGCACCAGACCCAGCCGCACCGCCTCGACCCGGACGCCGAGCCCGGCCGCGGCGTCGTCGCCGAGTTCCAGGACGGACAGCCGGCGGCCGAGCACCAGCACCGCGGGCAGGCTGACCAGCAGCAGCGCGCCGACCGCGCGCACCTCGCTCCAGTCCATGCCGTTGATCGACCCGGCGCCCCAGATCGCCGCCAGTTGCGCGCGCCACAGATCGGTGTGCAGCAGCAGGTAGGTGGTCGCCGAGCCCAGCATCGCCGTCACCGCGATGCCGACCACGATCAGCCGGAACCCCTGCACCCCCTGCCGGTAGGCCAGCAGGTAGACGGCCGCCGCGGTCAGCAGCCCGCCGATCAGGGCGCCGGTGACGATGCTGGCCTGGCTCGGGTCGACCAGGATGATCGCCACCACCGCGCCGGTGTAGGCGCCGGAGCCGAAACCGACGATGTCGGGGCTGCCCAGCGGGTTGCGGGTCAGCGACTGGAAGACGGCGCCGCTGGCGCCCAGCGCCACGCCGATCAGCAACGCCAGCACCACCCGGGACAGCCGCCACTTCACCACCAGCGTCTGGATGGCCTGCGGTCCCTGGCCGAACAGGGCGCGGACGACGTCCGGCACCGAGACCTGGAAGGACCCCATCCCCAGGGCGATCGGCGAGGTCAGCAGCAGCAGGGCGACCAGCACGAGGCCGACGACCGCGGTGCGGGTCCGGAACCGCGCCGAGGCCGGCCCGGCCCGCCAGACCAGCGAGCCCCGTCCGAGCCGCGCGGCCAGGCTGGTCACAGCGCACGCGCCCGGGTGCGGCGGACCAGCAGGATCAGCACCGGGGCGCCGACGAAGGCCGTGACCAGACCGGCCTGGAGCTCGTCGGGGCGCACCAGCACCCGGCCCAGCAGATCGGCGGCCAGCATCAGGTCGGGTCCGATCAGCACGCACAACCCGAGGATCCAACGCTGGTCGGGGCCGCAGATCCAGCGCGCGACGTGCGGCACCATCAGGCCGACGAACCAGGCCGGCCCCATCGCTGCGGTGGCCGCGCCGCAGAGCAGGGTGACGCCGATCACCACGAACAGCCGGGTCTGCCGGGCGTTCGCGCCCAGCGCGGCGGCGAGGTCGTCGCCCAGCGCGACGGCGTTGAGCCCGCGAGCCGCGCTGGCGGCGAAGCCGAGCCCGATCAGCACGAAGGCGCTGACCGGCACGATGATGTCCCAGCCGCGGTCGGCCAGCGAACCGGACTCCCAGACCCGGATCGACAGGAACGCCTGGGCGTGCAGCAGGGTCAGGGTGAGAGTCAGCCCGGAGAGCACGGCGCCGATGCTGACGCCGGCCAGGGTGAGGGTCAGCGGGTTGGCGCCGCGGCGTCCGGTGCCGAGCGCGTAGCGGCGACGGTGGCCAGCACCGCCCCGGCGAACGCGAACCAGATGTAGCCCAGCAGGCTGGTGATCGGCAGGAAGGCGACCGCCAGGGTCATCGCGAAGCTGGCGCCGGCGCTCACTCCGAGCAGGCCGGGATCGGCCAGCGGGTTGCGGGTCATCGCCTGCATCAGCGCGCCGGCGACGCCCAGCGCGGCACCCACCACGATGCCCAGCACGGTCCGCGGGATGCGCTGCTCGATCACGATGACGTGGTCGGCGTTGGCCGGATCGAACTGCTGGATCGGCCGGGCTCCCACCGCGACTCCGAGCAGGATCAGCACGAGCAGCGTGGCTGCGGCGACGACGGTGCCGGTCCGGCGGCGGCTGCGCACCCCGGTGCCGGACGCCGGGGCGTCGGTCAGGACTGCGCTCACCGGGCCGACGATTCGGTTCAGAGGCCGAGCGCGGTGAGGCGCTCCTCGTACTCGTCCATGATCTCCTCCTCGTCGCGGTCGGACTCCCACATCGCCTCCAGCTCATGCCGGGTGGCGTCGTCCAGGGCGTCCCAGCGCTGCTGCCAGGACTCCGCGGCGTCCGTCCAGTAGCCAACCACCTTGAACGCGGTGGAGGGAAGCCTGAGCTCGTGCCGCAGGTACCTGCGGACGCCGCGCAGGGCCGCCGTCTCTCCGGCGACCCAGACGTAGCCGACTCCGTCCGGCAGCTGCAGGGTGCGGACGACCTCGTCGAGTCGGCTGGCGCCGTGCCCGTTGCCGCCGTGCACCCAGGTGACGGTGGTGCGCGGCCGGCGGGCCAGCTCGATCTCGTCGGCGGGCCCGGGCACCTCGATCACCACGCGGGTCTGCACACCCCGCGGACTCTGTTCCAGGAGCCGCGCCAGCGCCGGCAGACCGGCCAGGTCGGCCGCCAGGATCTGCCACTGCAGGCCGTCCGGGGGCGCGTACAGGCCGGTCGGGCTGTTCAGTCCGACCCGCTGGCCGGGACGCGCGGCGCGAGGTCGATCGAGCCGTAGTCGAGGGCGCCATCGGTGACGGTGGGCAGGATCGGCTCGGTCTCGCCGTCGCCGGGGAAGATCAGCCGGACGTACTCGTCGCCCACGCCGGTCGAGAGGTAGCCGGCCAGGCCGTCGCCGCCCAGCACCACCCGGCGTAGCGTCGGGGAGAGGTCCTCGGCCCCGACCACCTCGGCCCGGTACACCCGCATCGGCACCGTGATCCGCCCGGTCACGAGCTGAACGCCTTCTCGACCACGTCCAGGAAGGCCATCTGCGCGCTCGGCGAGCCGTAGGTGATCTCCATCTCGTAGGGCACCAGCCGCTTGCCGGCGACGAACGGCAGGGCCGCCCAGACCTTGTTCCTGCCCAGCGTGTCGGTGGTCGTGGCGAACTCCTTCTGCCCCGACTCGCCCGCCCCGACCGTCATGAAGGCGTACTGGATCGACTTCAGCTGGTCGAGGTTCTCACTGCTCAGCGACACCCCCTCACCCTTCTTCTCCTTCGCGCCGGGGAAGATCTTCAGCCCCAGGTCCTCGAAGGTCTGGCACTCCAGGCCGGTGTAGCACGACGACGCGACCTTGCCCTCCCAGTAGCTGACCGGCGCCACCACGGTGTCCTTGGCCCGCTCACCGATGACGGCCTTCACCTGGGCCAGGCGCGCGTCGTACCTGGCGAACCAGGCGTCGTACTGGGCGGTCCGGCCGAGGGCGGCGGCGGTCTCCTTGAAGTGCTCGCGCCAGTTCCGGCCGTCGAAGGCGTTCACCGTGTAGGTGGGGCCGATCTCCTTGAGCCGTTCGTCGGTCTTGGCGTCGTAGCCGAGACCGTTGAGGATGAAGTCCGGCTGGGCGGCCAGGATCTTCTCGTAGTTGAAGTCCGGGTAGTTGGCGAACGGCGTCACCCCGGCCAGCGCGTCGGCCGGGAAGTAGCTGGGGAACGTGGTGTAGCCGCTGTCGCCGCGGATCGGCTGGTCCTTCGCCAACGGATAGCCCAGGGTGATCAGGATGTCGACGTCGGTGGTGTACATGCCGAGCGCGGCCTTCGGGTCGGTGGGCAGCACCACGTCGCCGAACTGGGCCTTGACGGTCATGCTCGCCGACGGCGCGGGTTGGGCCGGTTCGGGAGTTCCGGTCGACCCGGTGGTGGTGCAGCCCACCACCAGGGGGACCAGGGCGACGGCGGTCAGGATCCTGCGGATGATGGGCACGGGAGTTCCTCTCGAATTACGCCAAAGCACCGTCACCATATTGCGGGCGGTGCGGGCGGTCCAGACCTCGGGCGGTCCGGGAGACGGCACGCCGGTGACCCGTGAGCCCGGACCGGCCCGGGCAGCGGCCGGCGCGCAGGGGCTGGCTTTAACGATAAAGACCGCCGCGGCGGTTGTTCTCTGTAACGTTAAAGTCCATCCTGGATACAAGTCGCCCGGGAGGAGGAAGCCATGAGCAAGGTCACCATGAAGGATGTCGCCGAGGTGGTCGGCGTGTCGGTGATGACCGTCTCCAACGCCTTCAACCGCCCCGATCAGCTGTCCACCGACCTGCGCGAGCGGATCCTCGTCCGGGCCGACAAGATGGGCTACGGCGGACCCGACGCCGCCGCGCGACAGCTCCGTGCCGGCCAGACCCACTGCTACGGCGTGGTCTTCTCGCAGAGCCTCAGCTACGCCTTCCGCGACCCGTTCTCGGTGCAGTGGCTGACCGGCTTCAGCGAGGCGCTGCAGCGGGCCGGGGCGACCATGGTGCTGCTGCCCACCCAAGGCGCCGACGGGGTCGATCTGGACGTCATCCGGCGCGCCAGCATCGACGGCCTGGCCGCGCTCTGCGCCACCAATCCGGCGCTCGAGGTGGCGCAGCGCCGGGGGCTCCGGGTGGTGGACACCAACGATCAGGATCCGAAGGGCAGCTGGGTCGCGATCGACGACCACGCCGCCGGCGCCGAGCTCGGTCGGCACGTGCGCCAGTTGGGCCATACCGACGTCGCGGTGCTGGTCGGCGGGCACGGCCCCGCCGTGCGCCGGGGCCGGGACCACCCGGTGACCATCGACGATCTGCCCGCCGACGGCCTGTACGACACCTCCACGCGGGTCCGCGGCTTCGTGGCCGGCCTGGGCGCCGGCTGCCGGATCCGGATGATCGCGGCCGGCGCGAACAGCCGAGAGGCCGGACGGCTCGCCGGCGGGTTCGCGGTCGATCGCCAGGACCGCCCGTCCGCGGTGATCGCCACGGCGGACATCCTCGCCTTCGGGGTGCTGGACGCCCTGGCCGACCGCGGCCTGGTGCCCGGACGCGACATCACCGTGACCGGCTTCGACGACCTGCCGGAGGCCGCCCGGAAAGGCCTGACCACCATTCGGCAGCCGATCGCCGAACGCGGCCGGCTGACCGGAGAACTGCTCCTCGACCCGGAGCGCACTCCCCGCCAGATCATCGTGCCGCATCAGCTCGTGGTCCGGGCGAGTTCCGGGCCGCGCACCGATAACACCTAGCCATACCACATTCCAGCGCTGGAGGCGGGGGCATTGCGCCCGCGCCGACAGTGCGCACCGCACCCACCGAAAGGAGAATCACCATGTTCGCACCGATTCCCGCCATCGAGGCCGCTCTGCGGCAGAACCTGTCGGCTCGTCCCGACGCTCCCCGGGTCGGCTCCGATCAGCCGGCCGACCCGTGGGCGGCCAACCCGTTGCTCGGGTTCCGCCCGGAGTACCACCGCGGCTGAGGCCGAACGGCACACCCCCGCCCCGCTCGGGGCGGGGGTATGCCGCGTCCGGCCCGGTTTGGGTGGCCGACCGACGCCCGGCAAGATGGCCGCCATGAGCCTGGATGCCGCCAACCCGTTCGTCCGCCGTTCGGAGCTGCCCTACGAACTGACCCCGTGGGCGGACGTCCGGGTCGAGCACTACCTGCCGGCCGTCGAGGCCGGCATCGCCGAGCGGCTGGACGAGCTGCGGGCGATCGCGGTGGACCCGGAGCCGGCAACGGTGGCCAACGTGATCGACGCCTGGGAGTCCTCGGGCCAGCTGCTCGGCCGGGTGCTGGGTGCGTTCTGGACCGTCCAGCCGGCCGACACCACCGACGAACTGGACGCCATCGACGCCACGATCTCACCGATGATGGCCCGCTACCGCGACGCCATCTATCTCGAACCCTCGCTCTACCGGCGAGTCAAGGCCCTCGATGAGCGGGTCGGCATCGGCGAGGTGGACGCCGACCAGCAGGCCCGCTACTGGCTGGAGACCCACCTGCGCGACTTCGTCCGGGCCGGCGTCGGCCTGGCCGACGACGAGCAGGCCCGGCTGCGGGAGCTGAACGCGAAGCTGGCCGAGCTGACCTCGGCGTTCGGCCGGGCGGCGCTGGCCGGCTCGAACGCGGCCGCGGTGCAGGTGACGGACGAGGCCGAACTGGCCGGCGTCTCGGAGGCGTCCAGGGCGGGCGCCCGGGCGGCCGCCGAGGGCCGTGGACTGGACGGCTGGCTGCTGGAGCTGGATTCGTGCACCCCGCAGGGCGTCCTGACCGAGGTCGCCGACGCCGGCCTGCGCCGCCGCATCCATCAGGCGTCCGTGGGCCGGGGCTGGTCGGGGGAGCACGACACCCGCGCCCTGGTGGTCGAGATCGCCCGGCTGCGCGCAGAACGGGCCACCCTGCTCGGCTTCCCGCACCATGCCGAGTACGTGGCCGCGGACGGCTGCGCCAAGACGTCCGAGGCGGTCCGGACGATGCTGCACCGGATGGTGCCGGCGGCCGTGGCGAACGCACGTGCCGAGGCCGACGACCTGCAACGCCTGCAGGACGCGCCGGTGCAGCCGTCGGACTGGGAGTACCTCGCCGAGAAGCTCAAGGCCGAGCGGTACAGCTTCGACTCGGCCCTGCTGCGGCCCTACCTGGAGTTGGAGCGGGTGCTGCACGAGGGCGTGTTCGCGGCCGCCACCGGACTGTTCGGGATCACCTTCAGCGAGCGCGACGACCTGCTCGGCTACAACGACGAGGTCCGGGTCTTCGAGGTGCTGGACGCCGACGGCACCGGCCTGGGGCTGTTCGTCGCCGACTTTTACACGAGGGCCGGCAAGCAGGGCGGTGCCTGGATGAACAACATCGTCGACCAGAACCACCTGCTCGGTCAGGCGCCGGTGGTGGTGAACAACCTCAACATCGTCAAACCGCCCGCGGGGCAGCCCACGCTGCTGACCTGGGACGAGGTGAACACCATGTTCCACGAGTTCGGGCACGCGCTGCACGGGCTGCTCTCCGACGTCCGCTACCCGTCGCAATCGGGCACCGAGACCCCGCGGGACTTCGTGGAGTTCCCCTCCCAGGTGAACGAGATGTGGTCGCTCGACCCCGGCCTGCTGCGCCGCTACGCCGTCCACCACCAGACCGGGGAACCGATCCCGGCGGAGTGGATCGACGCCCTGAGCCGGGCCGAGGTGTTCAACCAGGGCTGGGCGACCACCGAGATGCTCGCGGCGTCGCTGCTCGACCAGGCGTGGCATTCGACGCCGCTGGATGCGCTGCCGGAGGGCCCGGACGGGGTCGCCGCGTTCGAGGCGGCGGCGCTTGCCGCCGCCGGCGTGGACTACCCGCTGGCCCCCACCCGGTACCGGTCGACCTACTTCAGGCACATCTTCGAGGGCGGCTACGCGGCGGGCTACTACAGCTACCTGTGGTCGGAGGTCCTGGACGCCGACACCGGTGCCTGGTTCCTCGCCAACGGCGGTCTGACCAGGGAGAACGGTCAGCGCTACCGGGAGCGGCTGCTGGCCCGCGGCGGTTCGGTCGAGGCCATGGACGCCTACCGCGACTTCCGCGGCGCCGACCCGGACATGGCGCATCTGCTGAAGCGGCGGGGCCTCACGGGCTGAACCCGGGCCGCCTCCCCTAGGCTGGGCAGATGCCTGTGCCGGGCAGCAGACTGCGCCCACCGGTTCCCCGGCGGCGACTGGTCGCCCGCCGGCGGCTGACCGGCACGCTGCTCGATCCTGCGTCCCTGCCACGACTGGTGCTGGTCGCCGCGCCGGCCGGGTTCGGCAAGACCACGCTGCTCACCCAGTGGCTGACCGCCCCGCAGCCGCCCGCGGTCGCCTGGCTCTCGCTGGACCACACCGACGCCGACCCGCACCGCTTCCTCGGCCGGCTGCTCGCCGCCGTCCGGGCCGCCGACCCGGCCGTGGCCGCCGAGGCCTCGACGCTGCTGGACCAGGACCGGCCGGCCGAGTCGGTGCTGGTCAGCCTGGTCAACGACCTGGACGCCGTCGCCGGGCCCACCGTGGTGGCCCTCGACGACTACCACCTGATCGACAACGACGACGTCCATGACGCCGTCCGCTTCCTGCTCGACAACCTGCCGCCGCAGCTGACGCTGGCCATCGCCACCCGGATGGACCCGCCGCTGCCGCTCGCCCGGTTGCGGGCCCGCGGCGAACTGCTGGAGCTGCGCGCCGCCGACCTGCGCTTCACCGTCGAGGAGGCGGCGGCCTTCCTCAACGACGTGCTCGGCCTGGCCCTGACCCCTGAGCAGGTCGCGGCCCTCGACGCGCGCACCGAGGGCTGGGCGGCCGGGCTGCAGCTGGCCGGCCTTTCGGTCCGTGCCCATCTGGCGTCCGCCGGCGAGGTCGACGGCTTCGTCCGCGGGTTTACGGGCAGCCACCGGTTCGTCCTCGACTACCTGCTCGAGGAGGTGCTGCGCCAGCAGCCGGACGAGCTGCGCGCCTTCCTGCTCGACACCGCCGTCCTCGACGAACTCAGCGGCGGTCTGTGCGATGCGCTCACCGGCCGATCCGACGGCGGCGAGACGCTGCACGCCCTGGAACGGGGGAACCTGTTCGTCGTGCCGCTGGACGCCGAGCGGAGGTGGTTCCGCTATCACCAGCTGTTCGCGGAGGCGCTCCGGGCGCAACTGGTGGCCCGGCAGCCCGACCGCCTGGCGGGGCTGAGACTGGCCGCCGCCCGCTGGTACGCCGGGCGGGGCGAGGTCGTCGACGCGCTCCCGTACGCGCTGGCGGCCGGCGACGCCGAGTACGCCGCCGACCTGCTCGAACTTGCGCTGCCCGAGCTCCGGCGGGACCGCCGGGACCGCGCGCTGCGGCACTGGCTCGGCTCGCTGCCCGCGGAGACGGTGCGGCGCCGTGCGCTGCTGGCCACCTTCCGGGTCTGGGCGAGCCTGGCCGACGGCGACCTCGCCGGCGTCGAGAGCTGGCTGCGGACGGCCGAGGCCGCCCTCGGGATCCCGCCGGCCCTCGCCCGCGCGGACGAGGCGATCGAGCCGCTGCTCGCCGCGGCGGTCCGCGGCCGGGACCGGGAGCTGCGCGAACTGCCGGCGATGATCGAGGTCTACCGGGCGACGGTGGCGCAGGCCCGGGGCGACGTCGCCGGCACGGTCGCACACGCGCGGCGGGCGCTCGGCCTGGCCGGTCCGGCCGACCACCTGGCCCGCGGGGCGGCCGCCGGCTTCCTCGGCCTGGCCGCGTTCGCGGCCGGTGACCTGGGCGCCGCCGTCGACACCTTCGGGGAGGCGGTGCGTCACCTGCACGACGCCGGCAACGTCGCCGACGCGCTCGGCGCCAGTCTGGTGCTGGCCCAGATGTGGCAGGCGCGGGGCGGGCTCGACGAGGCCCGCACCCTGCTGGAAGGTGCCCTCGACGCGGCCGGCCGGCACCCGGGCCCGGTGCTGTCCACCGTCGGTGACCTGCACGTCGGCCTCGCCGAGGTGCTGCGCGAGCAGGACGACCTGGAGTCCGCCGAGCAGCACCTCGACGCGGCCCGCGAACTCGGCGACGCGGCGTCCCTGCCCGAGCACCGCCACCGCTGGCATCTGGTGACCGCCGGCGTGCAGCGGGCCCGCGGCGACCTGGACGGCGCCGCCGAGTCACTGGCGCGGGCGCAGGCCCTGCACCTGCCGGGTTTCCTGCCCGACCTGCGGCCGGTCGCCGCCACCCGGGCCCGGCTCGCCGTCGCGGAGGGCCGGCTGCGGCCCGCGTGGGACTGGGCGCGCCGGCAGCGGCTGTCGACGGCGTCCGAGGGGCATCCACCGGCCTACCTGGATGAGTACGGCCTGCTCACCCTGGCCCGGCTGCAGCTCGCCGCCCATCGCGCCGAGCCGGTGGGCGTGGACCTCGCGGCGACGAGCGACCTGCTCGACCGTGTCGTGGCCGAGGCCCGCCGTTCCGGACGGTCCGGCAGCCTGCTGGAGGCCCTGATCGTCCGCGCGCTGGCGGCCCGGGCCGCCGGCGATGCCGCGGCCGCGCTGGCGGACCTCGGCGCCGCCCTCGAGCTGGCCGCCGAAACCGGCCATCGCCGGCTGTTCCTGGACGAGGGCGCACCGATGCTGGAACTGCTGGGCGACGCCGCCGCGGCGTGCGCTCCGGTGGCCGCGGCCCTGGCAGGCGCGCTGCTGCGCGGGTCGGAGCCGTCGCAGCCACAGGCCGCGCCGGTGCGCGCCGCCACCGCTGCCGGCTCGCTGAGCGCCCGGGAGCTCGACGTGCTGCGCCTGCTGGCCTCGGAGCTGACCGGGCCCGAGATCGCGCGCCGGCTGTTCGTCAGCGTCAACACCCTGCGCAGCCACACCAAGCACATCTTCACCAAGCTCGACGCGAACACCCGCCGGGCCGCCGTCCGTCGCGCGCAGGAGGCGGGTCTGCTCTAGAGCCGGGTCACCAACCCGGTCACATCACCTGGTGATGTGGCCTCACCAGGTTCGTTCCTACCGTCATGGTTGCCGCCGGAGAGAAGCCTCCGGTCCCGTCCGAGGAGCAGTCATGAGGATCACCCGCACCGGCCTGATCAGGGCCGCCGGCGTCGCCGCAGCGGCCGCCGGAGCCATCTTCATCGCCGTCCAGGTCAACCATCCGCCGATGGCGGCCGCATCGGCCGCGACGACCGAATGGGTCGTCCGCAGCAGCGCCAAGGCGGCGATGAGCGCGTTCGCGCTGGCCGGCATCACCGGCATGTACCTGCGGTCGCGGCGCTCGGGCGTCCTCGGCCTGGCCGGCTACCTGCTCTTCGCGGCCGGCTACCTGCTGATGTTCGCCGTCGAGGTGATCGCTGCGACCGTCCTGCCGAGCCTGGCCGGCTCCGACCCGGGCTATGTGACGGACGTCCTGGTGACCGCCGCCGGTGGCACGCCGAGCGGCGACATCGGCGGCCTGCAGACGGTGCTCAACCTGTCCGGCGTCGGCTACCTGGCCGGTGGACTGCTGTTCGGCATCGCGCTGTTCCGCGCCCGCGTGCTGGCCCGCTGGGCCTCCGCGCTGCTGGCCGTCGGCACCACCGCGACCGCTGCGCTGGCCGTCCTGCCCGAGGCGTTCAACCGGCCGTTCGCCGTCCCCGTCGGCATCGCGTTGATCGGGCTCGGGATCTCGTTGTACCGCAACGCCCGCGTGCCGGAGTCGGCCCCGGACGCCGTCCGCCCGGTCGTCGAACCCGTCGTCCGATGAGCCGGCGCGCCGGCTGGCTGATCAACCTGGGTGTGGCGGAGTGGGTGATCCGGCGTCCGTCCCGGCGCCGATCGCAGCGGCGTGGGGCGCTCGAGGGGTCCGGGGTCGGGCCGTGAGCGCGTCCGATCCCGCGCGCTACGTGCTCCGGGTCAGCGGTCACCTGGACGCCCACTGGTCGGCGCGCCTGGACGGCCTCACCATCACCTGGGACGCCGACGGCATCAGCACGCTCAGCGGCGTCGTGCGGGACCAGGCCCAGCTGCACGGCATCCTCGCCGGCCTCCGCGACATCGGGGCCACGCTGATCGAGGTGCGCCGCCTCTGAGCCGGCTCCGGCCGCTACGCAGTTGTGCCACCTCCGAAATCGGGCCGTGATCGGCACTTCTGGGGAGAGACCCCATCCCGGAGCAGAGGAGCACCCGATGCTGTGCCGCAAGAACGTCGCCGACCTGACCCCCGCCGAGAAGGGGGAGCTGGTCCAGGCCTTCCTCGACCTGAAGGACCCCGCGAAGTCGCCCAGTCTGATCCCCGCCGCCGCCACCGCGGTCACCGCCGCCGGCGGCACCCCCAACCGGTACGACGACTACGTCTGGCTGCACAACACCGTCAGTGCCGGCGCCCACCGCGGGCCGGCCTTCGGTCCGTGGCATCGCGAGTTCCTGCACCAGCTGGAGTACGACCTGCAGGTGGTCAGCGGCAACCACCACCTGACCATCCCGTACTGGGACTGGATCACCGCCCGCAGCTCCGCGGACGCCGGCTGGCCGTTCACCAACGACCTGCTCGGCGGCTTCGGCACCGCCGGACCCGGCCCCACCACGGGTTTCGTCACCTCGGGACCCTTCGCCGACCCGACCACCTGGCGGATGAACATCCGCCGCAGCGGGGACGCCGACCTGACCCTGAAGCGGTCCAACGGCGTCCCGGCCGCGGCCGACCTGCCCACCCGGAACGAGGCGCTGCGCGCCTTCGGCATCGCGGTGCCCGCCGGCCAGACCTGGCCGGACGTCTACGACACCGCACCGTGGAACGACACCTCGGCGCCGACCAACGCGCAGGTGCTGGCGTCCTTCCGCAAATTCCTGGAGCGGGTGCTGCACGACGGCGTCCACGTCTGGATCGGCGGCGCCTGGGAGTTCAACGCGCTGGGCCAGCCCGGTGACGGCGGCCACATGACCTTCCCGTCGGTCTCGGTCAACGACCCCGCCTTCTGGCTGCACCACTGCAACGTCGACCGCCTCTGGGCGATCTGGCAGCGCAGGCTCGGCGCGGCCTCCGAGTTCCAGCCGCAGACCGCCGGCACCGCCAACGCCGGGCACAACGGCGACGACACGATGATCAACCTCGGCACCGCGGCCTGGTTCGCCGCGCCCATGTTCTCCACGCCGAACGCCAACGAGGACCACCACGCCGTCGGCTACTGGTTCCACAGCGACCTGCCCGAGGTGAGCCTGGACACGCCGTCCGTCGCGTTCGGCTCGGTGCCGGAACTGCTCACCACCTTCCATCCGGTGCAATTCACCGTGCGCACCTGCCGCCAGGTCCGCTTCGAGCTGACCGCCGTCACCGGCGCCGGCTTCAGCGCGCCGGCCGGGCAGGGCATCGTCACCGTCGACCACGACGACCACGCCGAGACGGTGACCGCCAGCGTCTTCGTCCAGTTCCAGGCGTCCGGGCCGGTCGGCGTCCCGCAGGCCGGGACGGCCACCGTCCGCGCCTTCATCGTCGACTCCGACGGCTACGACGCGGCCAACCCGGGCGACGAGTACACCCTGGACACCTGGACGGTCGACCTGGCCGCCACGCCGATCAGCCGGCCGCGGGCCGCGGTCTCGCTGGTGCTGGACCGTTCCGGCTCGATGTGGGCCGGTGCCGGGGCCGCCGGCTCGCGCTACGACCTGCTGAAGGAGTCGCTGGCGGTGGTCCGCGACGTGATGCGGCCGATCGACGGCGTCGGGGTGGTCACCTTCGACGACCTCACCGCCGTCCTGGACGGGATCACCGAGATGGGCCCGGCACCCACGGCGCCCGGCTCGGGACGCGAGGTGCTGGAATCCGCGATCGCCTCACCCGACCTGGTGCCGCGCGGCCTGACCGGCATCGGGCAGGGCATGATCGAGGGTGCCGGCGTCCTGGACGCCGAACGCACCGATCCGGCCACGCCGTATGAGCAGTTCGCGCTGTGCGTGCTCACCGACGGCAACCAGAACCAGTCCCCGAGCGTGACGGAAGCGCCGGTGCTGGCCGCGATCGCACCCTACGCCGACCAGGTGTACGCGATCGGGCTGGGCAGCCCGGGCGGGGTCAGCGACGCCGTCCTCACCTCGATCTCGCGCTACATGCTGATCACCGGCGACATGACCGCCGCCCAACGCCGGTTCCGGCTGACCAAGTACTTCATCCAGATCCTGGCCGGTGTCACCGACACCGCGATCGTCGTCGATCCGCAGGGCGACCTGGCGATCGGCAGCGAGCACACCGTGTCGTTCCTGCTCGGCGAACTGGACCACCAGGTCGACGTGATCGTGCTGTCGCCGCTGGCCCCGCTGCTCGAGGTCGTCCTGATCGCCCCGGACGGCACCGTCGTGGACGCCTCGGCCGGGCTGCCGACGGTGGAGTACCAGCAGAACCTCGACGACGTGCTCTACCGGTTCACCCTGCCGGTCGATCCCGGGATCGCCGCCGCCGGCGAGTGGAAGGCGCTGATCCGGCTGCCGAAGGACGCCGTCCAGAAGCTGCGCGGCCGCGAGGACCTGCGCGAGCGGCTGGCCCAGCTGCGGCTGACCGGCACCGTGCCGTACAGCCTGATCGCGCAGAGCTACTCCGACGTCCGGCTGGAGGCCGAGCTCGCCCGGTCGCTGGTGATCGCCGGTGACAAGCTGGAACTGCGCGCCCGGCTGACCATGTTCGGCCGGCCGTTCACCGGACGGGCCCGGGTGCTGGCCCGGGTCGCCGACCCGGGTGGTGTCGAGACGCTGGTCGCGCTGCGTGCCGCCGGCGACGGCAGCTACGGCGGCGCGTTCGCCACCGCGAAGCCGGGGGTCTACTCGGTGCGGTTCACCGCGACCGGCGGCGACCGGCGCGCCACCCGCTTCCAGCGCGAGGAACTGCGGACGGCCGCCGCCTATTCCGCGGAGATCCCGAAGGGGGAGGGCCGTCCGGAGGACGACAAGCGTCCGGGTCGGGAGATCCCGGGCAAGGATGATCCGGAGAAGCAGAAGGAGCGCGAGGAACAGCGCCGGAAGGAGGCCGAGGAGATGGCCGAGCGGAAGGATCGCGGAGGTCCGGTGGTGCGTCGCGGGCCGGCGACGCCCGCGACCGGCGAGCCGGAACTGCTGTCCCGGCCGCAGGCCGAGCCGGCGGAGCATGAGCACGACCACGGCGAGCATGAGCATGGGCACGACGAGCACACGCATCACGACCACGAGGCGATGTTCTTCACGCCCTGGCGGCTGGGCGCCGACGGCGAGGTGCACGAGGTGCCGCTGGACGAGATCCGGCGGGACACCAGCGGTTTCGTCGACGGACGCGATCCGGGCGTCGGCACGGACGGCGTCCGGCCGGCACCGCACGACCACGACGGTGGGGGCCACCAGCACTGACCGGCACGTCATCCGGCGAGCCCGTCATCCCGGCGGACGCCGGGATCCCCGCACCCGGCTGACCGCCCGGTGTGGAGATCCCGGGCGAGCAGTGGCGGCTGGCGGAGTGGCCACGCGCCGGGTCTGACGCTCAGGCCCGATGCTCGGCGATGATCCGCTTCAGCAGCTCAGCGTCTGCGGCGATCTCGGTGACCTGCCGGGGCAGGTCCTCGATGCCGACGAAGGCGTCCGGACGGTCCGGCTCGTGGCCCAGCGCCTCGACGATGGTGGCGGAGAACTTCACCGGCAGAGCGGTCTCGGTGACGATGATCGGGCCGGCGAGCGAGCCGCGCAGCTCGTGCGCGACCTTGACGGCGTCCGCGGTGTGCGGGTCGATCACCACGCCGTCGGACGCCTCGACCGCCCGGATGGTGGCCAGCCGGTCGGCGTGGGTGGAGGTTCCCGAGACGAAGCCGTAGCGCTCCCGGATGGTCGCGAACTCGGGCGTCCCGGAGAGGTCGAAGTAGCCCTGGTCGCGCAGCACCGGTCCGAACAGTTCGGCGGTGCGGGCGCCGTCGCGGCCGAGCAGGTCGTAGACGAAGCGCTCGAAGTTGCTGGCCTTGGAGATGTCCATCGACGGGCTGGAGGTCTCCTCGGCCCCGGCCCGGACCCGGTACACGCCGGTGCGGAAGAACTCGTCCAGCACGTTGTTCTCGTTGGTGGCCAGCACCAGCGCGTCCACCGGCAACCCCAGCTCGCGGGCCACGTGGGCCGCGCAGATGTTGCCGAAGTTGCCGGTCGGGACTGCGAAGGAGACCCCTGACACGGGCTCGCCGGCGGCCTCCACCGCGGTGCGTACCCGCAGGTAGGCGACCACGTAGTAGATCACCTGGGCGACCACCCGTCCCCAGTTGATCGAGTTCACCGCGCCGAGGTGGTGCGCCGCCTTGAACGCGGCGTCGGCCATCACGGTCTTGACCAGGTCCTGGCAGTCGTCGAAGACCCCATCGACGGCCAGGTTGACGATCTGCGGGTCGTCCAGGCTGAACATCTGGGCCTGCTGGAACGGGCTCATCCGGCCCTGCGGCGACAGCATGAAGACGGTGATGCCACGGCGTCCGCGCATCGCGTACTCGGCGGCCGAGCCGGTATCGCCCGAGGTGGCGCCGAGGATCGTCAGGGTCTCGTGGCGGCGTCCGAGCTCGTACTCGAACAGGTGGCCGAGCAGCTGCATCGCCATGTCCTTGAAGGCCGCGGTGGGCCCTTCGGAGAGCTTCGCCAGCCAGATGCCGTCCGACAGCGGCTGCACGGGCACCACTGGGTCGCCGAACACCTCGGTCGCGTAGGCGCGCTCGCAGATCGCCCGCAGGTCGGCGTCCGGGATGTCGTCGACGAACAGGCCGAGGATCTCGTACGCCACCGCCGCGTACCCCTCCGTCGCCAGCAGCGACTGCCAGCGATCGAGGGTCTCGCCGCTGACGCCCGGGTACGACGCGGGCAGGTAGAGGCCGCCGTCGGGCGCGAGGCCGTCCAGCAGGATGTCGCAGAAGGGCAGCCCGGGGCCGGATTGGGCGGCACGGGTCGACAGGTAGCGCACCCGCCGAGCCTATCGGGCGGCCTCGGCCCTCACGCTCGCCGAACTACGTGGGGCTCGCTGAACTCGGCGAGCGCTGAATAGCCAGGGGAGCGTTGGGTGTGGAGTGGACTGCCTAGCGCCGGACCAGGCCGGCCTCGTAGGCGAGCAGCACGAGCCCGACCCGGTCGCGGCAGTGCAGCTTGGACAGCAGGCGTCCGATGTGGGTCTTCACGGTGCCCTCGGCCATGTACAGCCGGGCCGCGATCTCGGAGTTGGTGGCGCCGGCGGCGATCTCGATCAGCACCTCCCGCTCCCGCTCGGTCAGGACGTCCAGCCGGCGGTCCGCGCCGGGGGAGGTGGGCAGGGTCGGCACCACCTGGTCGAGCAGCCGGCGGGTCGCGGACGGCGCCATCACCGCCTCGCCGGCGGCCACGTTCCGGATCGCGTTCAGCAGGTCGGCCGGCCGGGCGTCCTTGAGCAGGAATCCGGACGCCCCCGCCTTCAGCGCGGCGAACACGTACTCGTCCACGTCGAAGGTGGTCAGCACCAGCACCTTCGTGCCGAGCCCGGCCTGGACGATCTGCCG
This sequence comes from Micropruina sp., assembly GCA_044224095.1. Lineage (GTDB taxonomy): Bacteria > Actinomycetota > Actinomycetes > Propionibacteriales > Propionibacteriaceae > Micropruina. The sequence goes on from JBGALC010000003.1 coordinate 50,343, forward strand.
GGTGGCCTCGACGCCGTCCATCACCGGCATCCGGATGTCCATCAGGACCACGTCGGCCGGCTGCGCGGTCAGCGCCTGCACGGCGGCGGAGCCGTCGGGGGCCTCGCCGACCACGGCGAGGTCGTCCTCGGCCTCGATCAGCATCCGGAAGCCGCTGCGGACCAGGGCCTGGTCGTCGGCCAGGAAGACCCGGATGGTGGGGCTCATCGATGTGCTCCTTGTCGGTGGTGGACGGGCAGGACGGCACGGACCACGAATCCGCCCAGGGCCAGCGGATGCGCCTCGAGCCGGCCGTCCATCGAGGTCACCCGTTCGGCCATCCCGCGCAGGCCGTGACCGGGGGTGGTCTTCACCACCTCGGGGCCGGGCCCGTTGTCGACGATCTCGACCATGATGTCGGACGCCCCGTAGGCGATGGTGACCACGGCGGTCGCGGTCGGCCCGGCGTGCTTGAGGAAGTTGGTGAGCGCCTCCTGGACGACCCGGTAGATGGTCAGCTCCAGGGCCGGCGAGACCCGCGGCGGCTCGCCGTGCACGACGAAGGTGGCGCGGTCGGACGCCCGGTGCACCAGTTCGGGGATGTCGGCCAGTGACGGCGCCGGTTCCCAGTCCGCGCCCCGCCGCTCCGGTTCGGAACGCAGCACCCCGACGATCCGGCGCATCTCGCTGAGCGCCTCGCGTCCGGTGTCGGCGATGGTGTCCAGGGCCGCGACCGCGGCGTCCGGACGCTTGGTGGCCAGCGCCCGGCCGCCCTCGGCCTGGACGATCATCACCGACAGCGAATGGGCGACGATGTCGTGCAGTTCGCGGGCGATGGTGGCCCGGGCCCGCGACTCGGCCAGCCGGGCCTGCTGCTCGCGCTCGGCCAGCAGCAGCTGGTAGCGCTCCTCGGCGGCGGCGATCCGGTCGGCGTGGGCGACCGTCGACTCGCGCACCCGGCGTCCGATCGCGTAGGGCGTGACGATCAGGCCGAGGCAGACGAAGCCGGCCAGCACGAACAGCACGATGACCCGGGCGCTGATCCCGAAGCCCTCGGCGGCGGTCGCCCAGCGCAGCGGGCCGATCACTGAACCGAGGCCGCCGATCACCACCACCGACCGGGCCAGCGGTCCGGGCACCCAGCGGGCCACCGAGTAGGCCACGATCGGCAGCACCACCAGGGTCGCGGTGAACGTGTTCACCACCACCACCTGGACGATGCCGGCGAGGGTGCACCCGGCCAGCATCAGCAGCGGCGAATGCCGGCGCAGCACCAGCGGCAGCACCATCAGCGTCAGCGTGGCCAGCAGCAGCGGCCGGGGGATCGAGTTCCAGGCCGAGTAGGGCGCGTAGGGCAGCACCGTGACCATCAGCATGGCGAGCGCGAGCATGCCGTCGAGCACCCAGTCGTGCCGGGTGGCACCGGGCGGGAAGAGCAGGGCGCGCGGATCCATCGCCCCAAGAGTAGGCGTCGGTGCGCGGCGGTTGCGCGGGGAATCTAGCCTTGTCCCATGCGTAGCCGGAGCGATCGACTGGTGGCTGTGGCGACCCTCGGCGCATTCGTCGTGGTCACCGGCGTGCTCGGCCTGGTGTCGATCTACCTCGGCGCGGTCACCCAGGCGCTCTCCGAGGTGCAGCGCAGCTCGCCGCTGCCCGACTACCCGGGCCGGCCCACGCCGTCCGCATCGGTGGACGCCGTGCCGCTGCGCTACCTGGTGCTGGTCACCGACGACGACGGCAGCCTGGCCAGCGCCTACCTGGCCCAGCTGTCCGGACGCCGCGACGCCCTGCAGCTGATCGGACTGCCGGCGAACCTGCTGGTCGCGGACGCCCGCGGCGCCGAGGCGTCGCTGACGGCACGGTTCGCCGCCGGCGGCGGGGCGGGCGCCGTCCATGCCGTGGAGGCGCTGCTCGGCACCCGGATCGACCACCTCGTCGAACTCCACCTGGACGGCTTCCTGCGGGTGATCGACGTGCTCGGCGGGGTCGGCGTGCAGAACCAGACCGAGATGTCGGCGGAGGGGTGGCATTTCCCGGCCGGCGGACTGGTGCTCTCTGCCGACGAGGCGGCGGTATACCTGAGCTCGAACCGGCAGCCGATGACCCGGCTGGAGCGCACCCAGGCGGTGTTCGTCGAGATGGTGCGGGGCATCGTCAGCGGCGACGCGCTGACCAACCCGGCCAAGGTGGAGACAATCGGCACCATCCTGCGCGGCTGCCTGACCGTGGACGCCGGGCTGACCCCGGGGGAGGTGCGCCGGACGGCGCTCGACGTCCACCTGACCGCCGAGAACATCGCCGGGTCGCCGCTGCCGCTGGCCGGTGTCAGCACCCTGGACGGCGTGCCGGTGACGGTCGCCGACCGGGCCCGGCTGACCGGGCTGGTCAGCACCCTGGACGCCGACCGGCTGGCCGACTGGACGGGACGCCAGACCGACGCCTGGAAGCCGCTGGCCACCCTGCCGCCGCGCTGACCGCTTCCCTAGACTTCGGGCGTGAGGACTCTGCTCGGCCTCGTGGTCGTCGTCGCGGTGCTGGTCGGCGTCATCGAGCCGCGCCGCCGGCGCCGTGACCGGGTGGCCGCTACCTGGGCGGCGGAAACGGACCGGCCGTGACCGACGGCGCGTTCGACGTCCTGGTGGCCGGCATGGTGTTCGCCGACGTGGTGTTCACCGACCTGCCCACCCCGCCGACGCCCGGCACCGAGGTGTGGGCCGGCGGCATGGGCAGCTCGCCCGGGGGGATCGCGAACCTGGCCGTGGCGCTGAGCCGGCTCGGACTGCGGACCGGTCTGATCGCCGGGTTCGGCGACGACGGGTACGGGCAGTGGTGCCGGCAGGTGCTCACCGACCAGGAGGGCGTCGATGTGTCGATGGCGCCCACCTTCGAGGGCTGGCACACCCCGGTCACGGTCTCCATGGCCTACGCGGGCGACCGGGCGATGGTGACCCACGGCCACGAGGCGCCGGTGCCGTCGTCCCGGCTGCTCACCGCCGGAACGGGAGCCCGCGCGGTGATCGCCGAACTGGACGGCGACCCGTGGTGGCAGGGGCTGCGGTCCTCGGGCGCGCTGGTCTTCGCCGACGTCGGCTGGGACGGCACCGGCGCCTGGGATCCGTGCGTGCTGGACCGGCTGAGCGGCTGCCACTGCTTCATGCCCAACGACCGGGAGGCGATGGCCTACACCCGGACCCACACCCCTGAGGAGGCGCTCGAGCTGCTCGGCGGCCGGGTGCCGCTGGCGGTGGTGACCCTGGGTGCGCAGGGCGCGATCGCGCTGGACTCGGGTACCGGGACCTGGGCCCGGGTACCGGCGCTGCCGGTCACCGCGATCGACCCGACCGGGGCCGGCGACTGCTTCGGCGCTGCGCTGGTCGCCGGAACCCTGGCCGGCTGGCCGCTGGACGTCCGGCTCAGGTTCGCGGCGCTGACCGCCGGCCTGGCCGTGCAGCAGTTCGGTGGCGCACTGGCCACCCCGGGTTGGGGTGACGTCGCGGACTGGTGGGCCGATCAGACCAGGCAGGCCGCCACCGGCGATCCTCTCGCCATCCGATTGCGGGACGACTACGCCTTTCTTCCCGACGTGCTGCCGGCCGGCAGACCCGCCCGGGTGCGCCGGGCCGACGCGACCATCGCCAGATTCGCCCACCTGCCGACGCCCGGAAGCTGAGCCCCATCATGTCGTCGCCACCCCTGGGGCCCCGAACCTCCCCGATCCGCGGGGCGGCGCTCGCCGTCCGGTTCCTGCTCGAACTCGCCCTGCTCGCCGGCGCCGCCGTCCTCGCCCGGCAGCTGATCGCCGGATGGTGGGGCTGGGCCGCGGCGATCGTCGCCGTGGTCGCGGTGGCGACGCTGTGGGGGCTGTTCCTGTCGCCCAAGGCCACCGTTCGGCTGCCGAAGCCCGCCGCACTGGCGCTCGAAGCGGCCCTGTTCCTCGGCATCGGGGCCGGGCTGTTCACGGTCGGGCTCGGCGTGCCCGCCGCGGTCGGCGTGGGGCTGTGGATGGTAGACCGGATCGCGCTGGCACTGCTGCCGGACTGAGCGTCGGGCCTGCCGCGGATCCGCGGTGGAGACGAAGGGACTCGAACCCTCAACCTCGACCTTGCAAAGGTCTTGCGCTGCCAGTTGCGCCACGTCCCCGGTCGGTTCGTGCCGGGCTGCGTAAGCCGTCCGGCACGCGAGCGATCTTAGCGGCACCCGCCGTCCGGACGCGCATCGCGGCGACGGGATCGACCCCCACCGGTGACCCCAACTACCCTGGGAGCCATGTGGTCCAAGCGCGAGGTCATCGACTATGCGCTGCAACGCCGCAACACCCTGCAGGCGCTGCGGCGCTCGCCGCGCACCCTCTCGCGTTCGGACGCCTGCGACGCCGACCCGATGCTGATCCGCGCGGCGTTGCACCACGGTGAGGACACCGCCGACCGGTGCCCGATCTGCGAATCGCGGATGGTGCACCTGCACTACGTCTTCGGCGACCAACTCGGCCAGTACTCCGGGCGGATCAAGACCAGCGCCGAGCTGGACGAGATGCAGAACGAGTTCGGCGAGTTCAAGGTGTGCGTCGTCGAGGTGTGCACCGACTGCGGCTGGAACCACATGATCACCTCCTACCTGCTGGGCGACGGGGTCACCCGGCGTCCGCCGCGCCGTCAACGAACCGTCGAGGACATCTATGGCTGAGCCCTCCAAGCGCACCGCCGGCAGCACGGGCCGGAAGAAGAGCGGCTGGCGCCGGTTCTTCACCTGGCTGGGCGTGACGGTGTTGGCCCTGGCGATCGCCGGCGGCACGGTGATCGGCGTCGCCTACGCGACCGTTCAGCTGCCCGACCCGAACGCCGACTTCCAGACCAACACCTCGTTCGTGTACTACCGCGACGGCAAGGAGAAGCTCGGCAGCTACCAGATCCAGAACCGGCAGACCCTGGCCTACGCCGACATTCCGGACAACGTGAAGGACGCCATCGTCGCGGGCGAGAACCGGACGTTCTGGACCGATCCGGGCATCTCGCTGCCCGGCCTGATCCGCGCGGCGGTCTCGGTGGTGCGCGGCGAGGACGTGGTCGGCGGCTCCACCATCACCCAGCAGTACATCAAGGTGCTCTACCTGACCCAGGACAAGAGCTTCTCGCGCAAATTCACCGAGCTGCTGCTGGCCGCCAAGATGGGCAGCGAGCTGTCCAAGGAGCAGATCCTCGAGGGCTACCTGAACACCGTCTACTTCGGTCGCGGCGCCTACGGCATCGAGGCCGCCTCGCAGACCTTCTTCGGCAAGCCGGCCGCCAAGCTGACCGACGCCCAGGCCATCGCGCTGACCGCGATGATCAACGACCCCGGCAACCTCGACCCGTCGCGCGGCAAGCAGCAGGCCGCCGACCTGCTCCAGCGCTACCAGTACACGATCAACGGGCTGGTCGAGATGGGCAAGATGACCGACGCCGAGAAGGCCGAGATCTACTACGAGCTGCCGAGGTTCCCCAAGGTCGAGCGCGACTCCCAGTTCGGCGGGCCGAAGGGCTTCCTGCTCAACATGGTGCAGGACGAGCTGCGCGCCCAGGGCTTCACCGAGCAGCAGATCGGCGGCGGCGGACTGAGCATCGTGACCACCTTCGACGCCAAGGCCCAGGAGGCGGCGGTCAAGGCCGCCCAGACGGTGACCTCGGCGAGCGTCCGCGGCGACGCGAAGAAGGCGCGCAACCTGCACGCCGGGCTGGCCTCGGTCGACGTCGAGACGGGTGCCGTGCTGGCCCTCTACGGCGGCCCCGACTTCGTCAAGGACAGCCGCAACTGGGCGACCACGCCGCGTCCGACCGGTTCGACCTTCAAGCCGTACGCGCTGGGCACGGCGCTCAGCCAGGGATTCACCCTCAACGACGTGTTCAACGGCTCCCAGTTCACCCCGCCCGGCGAGGGCGTGCCGGTGCGCAACGCGGGCGACCGGAACTACGGGCGGGTCACCCTGCAGCAGGCGACCACGAACTCCATCAACACCGCCTACGTCGACCTCGAGGGCAACATGAAGGACGGCCCGAAGGCCACCCTGGAGTTCGCCCAGGACGCCGGTCTGCCGAAGGAGGCCGGCTGGAACCCGGTCAGCCGGGTGCCGCTGGGCATCCCCGAGGTGAGCCCGCTCAGCCAGGCGTCCGGGTACGCCACCTTCGCCAACGGCGGCAAGCACGCCCCCGTCCATGTCGTCGCCCAGGTGAAGGACGCCTCGGGCGCCGTCCTCTACCGCGCCGACACCAAGGCCGACCAGGTCATCGACGCCGACGTCGCCAACGACGTCGCCTACGCCCTGACCCACGTGGTCCAGGACGGCACCGCCGCCCGGGCCGGCGGCATGGGCTTCCCGATCGCCGGCAAGACCGGCACCTACTACATCCGCGACGCCAAGGGCGGCTCGAAGACCAGCGCCTGCTGGTTCGTCGGCATGTCCAAGCAGATCGCCACCGCGGTGATGTACGTGGCCGGCGACGAGGGCACCGACGATCTCAACAAGTACTACCCGGGCTTCTTCGGATCGGGTCCGCCGCTGAGCACCTGGATGTCGTACATGCAGGTGGCGCAGCAGGGCCTGAAGGACGTCGCCTTCGACCCGCCGACCCGCCGGGTCTCCACCCACACCCCGACGCTGCCGGCGCGGACGGCCACCCCCACCCGCACCGCAACATCGACCGCCCGGCCTACCATGACGGCCACCACGGAACCCACCGACGGGCCGACCGACGACCCCACCGACGAGCCCACCGGACGGCCCAGCCCCAGGCCCTCGACGTCGCGATGACCTCGCGATGACGCAGCCGAAGGTACTGGGTGGCGCGCTGGGCCACCGGGCCGAACGTGCCGGGGTGTGGTTCAACCCGCAGCCCTGGGTGTTGCTCGCCGGCACGGTCTCGTACCTGCTGCTGATGCTGCGGCAGCTGCCCTGCCAGCTCGGCGTGCCCGTCTACAAGGCGATGTGCTACAGCGACATCCGGCCGCTGTTCTACTACCGCGGGCTGGCCGAGGGGAAGATCCCGTTCCTCGACGCCGATGTCGAGTACCCCGTGCTCACCGGCGTGCTGATGGACCTCGCCCGGCGTCTCACCCTGCTGCTCGGCGGCCGCACCGGCCCGGACCTGCCGGACTCGGTGGTGGCCCAGACCGCGGGGCTGTTCTTCGGGGTGAACGCGCTGCTGCTGTTCGGGTTCTTCATGGTCGTGCTGTGGGCCCACCTGCGGCTGGCCCGGCCCTGGGACGCGATGATGATCGCGGTCGCGCCCGCCGTGATGACCACCGGCCTGATCAACTGGGACTTCCTGGTGCTGGCGCTCACCTCGCTGGGCGTCCTGGCCTGGGCCCGGAAGCGACCCGGCTGGGCGGGCGTCTGGTGGGGGCTGGGCGTCGCCGCCAAGCTGTATCCGCTGCTGCTGCTGGTGCCGCTCGCTGTGCTGTGCTTCCGCTCGGGACGGCTGAAGGCGTTCTGGCTGGCGGTCGGCGGCACGGTGGGCAGCTGGGTGGCGGTGAACCTGCCGATCTACCTGCTGAGCCCGTCCGGCTGGCTCTACTTCTGGACCTTCAACGTCGATCGCGGCGCCGACCTGGGCTCGATCTGGTACCTGCTCAGCCTCCGCGGCCACCCGGTCGAGGACGCCTCGAGCGCGCAGACCTGGTGGATGGTGGTCGGCACGGCGGCGATCTGCCTGCTGCTGTTGCTGGCCCCGCGGCGTCCCCGGCTGGCGCAGGGGTTCCTGCTGCTGATGGTGCTGTTCCTGGTGGTCAACAAGGTGTATTCGCCGCAGTACGTGCTGTGGCTGCTGCCGCTGGTGGTGCTGGCCCGTCCGCGCTGGCGGGACTGGGCGGTCTGGGGGATCGGCGAGGCGATCTACTTCATGGCGATCTGGGCACATCTGGACGGCGCGCTGGAGTCCGGTTCCGGTGGCCAGGGTGCGTATCAGGCAGCGGTGCTGGTGCGGGTCGGCGTCCAGCTGTGGATCGCGGGCCTGGTGGTCCGCGACATCCTCTGGCCCGACTTCGACCCGGTGCGCAACCCGGCGGCGAACCGGTACGAACTGCCGGAACGCTCGGACGACCCCGACGGCGGCGTCCTGGACGCGGCGCCGGACGCCCCCTGGATGCGGGTCCTGCCATGGCTGCGCTGACGCTGCGGCCGCCGGCCCGGCCGTCGGCGGCGCCGGTGGTGCGCGACGGCGGCCGGCTGGTCGTCCAGACCTGGCTGTTCAGCCGGCTGCTGCTGCTCGGGGTGGCGCTGTGGATCGGGCTCACCACCGCCCGCTCACCCGCCGACATGCTGGCCAACTGGGACGTCCAGCACTACTTCGCCATCGCCACCGGCGGCTACTCCGACGCCACCGGCATCGCCTTCTTCCCCGGCTGGCCGCTGGTGCTGCGGGGCTTCGCCGCGCTCGGCGTCCCGATCCTCTGGGCGGGGGTCGGGCTGGCGCTGATCTGTTCGGCGCTGGCCGCGGCGGCCCTGCACCGGCTGGGCGGCCCGATCGCGGCGGTGGTCTGGCTGTTGGCTCCGACCACGGTGTTCACCGTCGTGCCCTACACCGAGGCGCCGTTCTGCGCGGCCGCGTTCTGGGCCTGGGAGCGGGCCACCCGCGGACGCTGGGGCGCCGCGGCGTCGCTGGCCGCGGTCGCCTGCACGCTGCGGGTGTCCGGGCTGTTCCTGCTGGGCGCACTGGCGATCCTGGCGCTGACCCGGGGGGCCCGCCGCGGGTCGTTCGGTGGTGTGTTCGGCGGCCCGTCCCGGCCGGGCGACCCGACCGGGTCGGGTGTCACCTCGCGGTGGAGCTGGCCGTGGCGCCGCGACTGGCCGCAGGCGGCGGCGTCCGCACGCCGGCCCTGGTCGGCGAGTGCGGGAGTCGGGGAATCGTCGGTTCACCGGCCCTGGACGCCCGGGGGGTCGAGCGTCCGCCCGGCCCCGACCGCACCCACCTGGCGGGCGCGGCTGCGGGCGCTGGCCTGGCTGCTGATCCCGGCGCTGGTGCTGTTCGGCTACGTGGCCTACCTGTACCACCTGACCGGCGACTGGAACGCCTGGTACCGGGCGCAGTCCACCGGCTGGCCGCGCGGCTTCACCTGGCCGTGGGTGTCGCTCCAGCACACCCTCGACGCCGCGGCGTCGAACGCGTACCCGGCGTTCCCGGAGTGGTCGTGGGTGTTCCGCGCCGAGATCATCTCGATGGCGCTCGGGGTCGTGGTGACGCTGGCCTGCCTGGCCCGCCGGCGCTGGGCCGAGGCGTCCTGGGTCGGGGTCCAGGTGCTGGCGTTCTCCTGCTCGTACTGGTTCCTCAGCGTGAACCGGGCCGTGCTGCTCTGGTTCCCGCTGTTCATCCTGATCGGTGAGGCGTTGTCGGGCGGCTGGAACGTCACCCCCGGACGCCGCCGCGTCCGGATCCTGCTCACCGTGCTCGGCTTCGTCGCCGCCGGGGCGGCGCTGTGCTTCTGGGCCTGGCTGTTCTTCACCGGACGCTGGGCGAGCTGAGCGGCGTCCGGTCGCTGGCTGGCCGCTGGCCGCTGGTCGCTGGCCACGGCGTCCGGCCGCCGGTCGCCCCGCGGATCGCTGGGCTAGCCCTGCCGGCCTCGTCGACTGGCGACCGATTTCCGCCTCGTCCCGGGGAAGCAGGCTGAGCGCCTGCCGAATCGGTCGCTGTTTCACGGGCGTCGAGGGCTTTGTCGAGCGAGTTGTGTGGATAACCCGGTCTGGGCCACCCACGCCGGGGCGGAAAGTGATGCGCTGGCCGGATGGACGAGCTCGACGACCTGATGCTCCTCACCAACGTGATGAGCCTGAACAACGGGGTGCTGCGCCGCCGCGACCATCCACGCTCGCGGGCGACCTTCGACGCCCTGGTCCGGTCCGGATCGCTGGTCCGGGTGCTGCCCGGCATCTACGTCGATGGCACGCTGGTGACCAGCCGCCGCACTCGGCTGGCGGCCGCGCCGGCGACCTCGCCCGGCGCGGTGCTCTGGGGCGCGGACGCGGTTGCCGTCCTGACCGGGAAGCTCGACGAGCGTCCGTTCGGCGCCAGGGACAGCGTCCTGCTGGCCCATCCGCGGGGTCACGCGTCGACGGACGCCGTCCGCTGGGTCCGGCGACGGGTGCCGGCCGAGCATCGCGTCCGGGTGAGCGGGCTGCGTTGCCCGTCGGCCCGTTACCTCGCCGTGGAGAGTGCGGCGCGGGATTCCGGCGCGCTGCTGGAACAGTTGCTGCGCACGGGTCTGGTCAGGCCGTCCGAACTGGCCGAGTTGGTGCCCGTCTTCGCAGGCAGCCCGGGTCAGGAGACCCGGCGGCGGATCGTCCGGACGAGTGTCGACAACCCCTGGTCGGGTGGCGAACGACTGCTGCATGCATTGCTGCGCCGGCATCGGGTCAGCGGCTGGACGGCGAACGCCGAGCTGCAGGTCGGCGGCTGCCGCTACTTCCCGGACGTGCTGTTCGAGGCCGCCCGCCTGGTGGTCGAGTTCGACGGCTACGAGGTGCACAGCAAGCCGGAGGTCTTCGCGTCCGATCGGAAGCGGCAGAACGCGCTGGTGCTGGCCGGCTACCAGGTCCTGCGCTACACCTGGAAACAGCTCAACGACGAGCCGCTACTGCTGATCGGCCAGGTGCAGGCCCTCCTTGCCCGTCGATCGGCGACCGATTCGGCACCCCTGTGAGGCTGCCGAGGCGAAATGCCTACCGAATCGGTCGCTGTTTCACGAGGGCGTCCGGGCCGCCAACCACTTCAACGCCTCCCGGCGCGACAACGCCGACAGCCGGCCGGCGTGCCCGGTGACATAGCCACGCACCCAGGCCTCATCCGTCTTGGAGTACTCGCGCAACGCCCAGCCGATGGCCTTCCGGGCGAAGAAGTCCGGGTCGTCGATGCTGCCCTCGATCGCGTGGGCGAGCAGGGTGACGTCGGTGGCCTCCCGGGCACCGAGCTGGGCGATGATCGACACCCGGCGCAGCCACAGGTCCGGCTCCCGCGACCAGCCTCGCAGCACCTCGGTCATCGTCGCCCGATCGGACGCCAGCAGGTCGCCGGCCACGTGGGACAGCTCGTCCACCAGATCCCACCACGCACCGGTGGTGACCAGGCGCCGCAGCAGACCGAGCAGCGCCTCGTCCGGGACGACCCACGCGCGGTACGACCGGTGCCGCAGCACCCCGATGGCGGCGTAGCGGTGCTCGCGATGGGTGGCCCCGTCCCAGAGCGCCGCGACGGTCGCCAGCCAGGCCGGCCGATCGGGAAGCCGGTGGGCGGCGACGACCGTGCGGACGACCCGTCGCACCGCGGGCACGGTCAGCCCGAGGTAGGGCATCGCCGACTTCATGTAGCGCTGCTGGCCGGCGGCCCGGACGGGGTCGGCGCCCTCGGCCAGGGCGGCGTGCAGGGTGTCGGCGAGCCGGCGTCCGGGCACTGCGTAAGGCCGGTCCCCGCTCATCGCTCTCCTCAGCAGTCGCCGACGATGAAGGCGTCCAGCAGCGCCGCCAGCTGCTCGGCCAGGTCACTGGGACGGCTCTCGCCGCGCAGCAGGCTGAGGCTGACGGTGTGCTCGTAGACCGCGCCGAGCAGTTCGATCACCTGGGGCGCCGGCAGCGACAACGTCGCGCCGACCCGGGCGAGGGCGACCTCCAGCAGGCCGGACGTCGATTGCGAGATGCCCTCGTGCACGGCCAGCCAGCCCTCGCGCAGCCCGGGGGTGCGCAGGGCGTGCAGCCGCAACTCCATCATGCTCACCAGCTCGGCGACCTTCTTGGGCTGGGCCTCGAGGAAGACGGCCACGGCGTCCCGGATCAGCCGCTCGGTGCCGTCGGTCGGCGCGGGGGCGTCGGGGATCACCTCGACCGCTGCCCGCATCGCCGCCAGGTACTGGTCGCCCTTGCGACGCAGCACGTCGAGGCACAACTCGTCCTTGGACTCGAAGTTGGAGTAGAAGGCACCCCGGGTGAATCCGGCGCGCTCACAGATCTCCTCCACGGACGAACCGAGCACCCCGCGTTCGCCGAACAACTCGACGGCGGCGTCCAGCAGCCGCTGCCGGGTGGCCTGTCGCCGTGCGCTGAGCCCGGCCTGACCGCCCGGCTGCCGGCGGGCTCCGCGCTGAGCCTCTCGGATCGTGGTCATCGCGACATCCTAGCTGTTTGCATACACGCTCGTATTGAATACACTACTGCATCGGATACATCACTGTATCGAGAACCGTGGGAGAGGACGGCCGATGTCGTCGATGCTGTACCGGATCGGGCGGGCCTGCTACCGCCACGGCGTCCGGGTCCTGGCCGTCTGGCTCACCCTGCTCGTCGCTCTCGGCGGCACCGTCGGCCTGGTCGGCGGCGCTCAGTTCAACGACAGCTTCCGGATCCCCGGGGCGTCCTCGCAGGTCGCGCTCGACCAGCTGAAGATGACCTTCCCCTCGGGTGCGGCCACCACCGCGCAGGTGGTGCTGCTGCTGCCCGAGGGCGAGTCGCTGAACGAGTCGGCCACCAGGAAGCGGGTCGTCGACGCGCTGGACACCTTCACCGAGCTGCCGATCGTCACCGAGGTGGTCGACCCGTACAACGAGCACGTCGACGGCCTGATCTCCGACAACGGACGCGCCGGGCTGGCCAGCGTCCAGCTCAACGTGTCGGTGACCGAGATCACCGCCGACCAGAAACATCAACTGGAGGACCAGGCCGCGAAGGTGGCCGGCCTGCTGCCCGGCTCTGAGGTGCATCTGGGCGGCGAGGTGTTCTCCACCCACATTCCGCGGCTGAGCATCATCGAAGGACTCGGCGTCGTGGTGGCCGTGATCGTGCTGCTGGTGGTGCTCGGCTCGGTCACCGCGGCCGCCATGCCGGTCGGCACGGCGCTGATCGGCGTCGGCATCGCGGTCGAGGTCACCATGCTCGCCTCGCGGGTGATCGAGGTGAACTCGACCAGCCTGATGCTCGCGGTGATGATCTCGCTGGCGGTCGGCATCGACTACGCCCTGTTCATCGTCTCCCGGCACCGCGACCAGCTCAGCCAGGGCCTGGACGCCGAGGAGTCGGCCGCCCGCGCCGTCGCGACCGCCGGCTCGGCCGTGGTGTTCGCCGGCCTGACGGTGATCATCGCGCTGGTCGGCCTGTCCATCTCGGGGGTGCCGTTCCTCGGCGTGATGGGCGTGTTCTCCGCCGTCGGGGTGTTCTTCGAGGTGCTGCTGGCGCTCACCCTGCTGCCCGCCTTCCTGGGCTTCGCCGGCGATCGGCTGCGACCGAAGACGGCCAGGGCGTCCCGACGCCGCGGACCCCGGTTCGACCTGCGCCGGGTCTGGGTGCGCACGGTGACCGCCGTCCCGCTGCTGACCGTCGCCCTGGTGGTGGCCGCGCTCGGTGCCCTGGCCTTCCCGGCGAAGGACCTGCAGCTCGCCCTGCCCAACTCGGGTCGCAACCCGGCCAGCTACGGCGACCGGGTCACCTTCGACGTGATCAGCCGCGAGTTCGGCATCGGCTACAACGGTCCGCTGGTGATCACCGGCACGATCGTCGAGTCGGACGACCCGCTGGCCATCACCGACGGGTTGAAGGCCGACATCGAGAAGATGCCCGGCGTCCAGCTGGTGCCGCTGGCCACTCCGAACGAGAACGCCGACACCGCGCTGATCCAGGTGATCCCGACCACCGGCCCGGACGACCCGGCGACCGCGGAACTCGTCCAACGGCTGCGCGACCAGCACGATCGCTGGCTCGCCGCGTGGGGCATCGACACCTCGGTGACCGGGGCGACCGCCGTCCAGATCGACGTCAGCCAGCGGCTCGCGGACGCCCTGCTGCCGTTCGCGATCTTCGTCGTCGGGCTCTCGCTGGTGCTGCTGACGCTGGTGTTCCGGTCGATCTGGGTGCCCATCAAGGCGGCGCTCGGCTTCCTGCTCAGCGTCGGCGCGGCGTTCGGCGCCACCGCGCTGGTGTTCAACCAGGGCTGGTTCAAGGAAGTGGTCAACCTGGGCGAACCCGCGCCGGTGATCAGCTTCCTGCCGATCATCCTGATGGGCGTGCTGTTCGGGCTGGCCATGGACTACGAGGTCTTCCTGGTCTCCCGGATGCGCGAGGAGTACGTGCACGGCAACACCGATCGCTTCGTCGAGGACGGCTTCATCCACTCCTCCCGGGTGGTGGTCGCGGCCGCGCTGATCATGTTCGCCGTGTTCGCCTTCTTCGTGCCCTCCGGCGAGGGCACCATCAAGCCGATCGCGTTCGCGCTGGCCATCGGCGTGGCCCTGGACGCGTTCGTCGTCCGGATGACGCTGGTGCCGGCGGTGATGAAGCTGTTCGGACGGCACGCCTGGTGGCTGCCCCGCTGGCTGGACCGCCGGCTGCCGGTGGTCGACATCGAGGGCGAGGCGCTGGCCCACCAGCTGAAGCTGCAGTCCTGGCCGGAGGCCGGCGGACACATCGTCTACGGCCGCGGACTCGCCGTTCGTGACGTGTTTTCAGGGGTGGACGTGGCCGTCAAACCCGGCGAGGTGCTCGTCGTGGAGGGTGAGGTGACCGCCCGTCGCGCCCTGCTGCTCGCCCTGGCCGGACGCCTCCCGCTGACCGGCGGCGATCTCGTGGTGGCCGGCCGGGCGCTGCCCGAGCAGGCGTCCGAGGTGCGCCGGATCGCCGCCGTCGCCACGCCGTCCCACCGTTCCCCGATCCGCGACTTCGACGGGCCGGTGCTGCTGGTCGAAGAAGCGGACCTGTTCAACGCGCGTCAGCGCGCCCGGCTCGCCGAACGGCTGCGGCTGCTCACCGAGGCCGGCGGCTGCGCCGTGCTGGGGCACGCCCCGGGCGCCGACCTGTCCGAGCTGCTGCCGCCGTCACACCGGACCCTGAATCTTCGAGGAGAACTCAGCCATGCCTGAAGCCACCCGCACGCTGACCTGGCGCAGCCTGCTCGCCCTGGTGCTGGTGCCGGTCCTGGTGGCCGGCGGGTTCCTGTGGGGGACCTGGAACGCCGGCGACCGGCTGCACCAGGTCGAGGCCGCCGTCGTGAACCTCGACGAGGGCGTCACCATCGACGACCAGTTCATCCCGCTCGGCCGGCAGCTGTCGGCCGACCTGGTCGACTCCGACAAGGAGCAGAACTTCAGCTGGGTGCTGGCCGACGAGGCGCACGCCTGGCCCGGCCTGGCGTCCGGGCGGTACGCGGCGGTGGTGGTGATCCCGGAGAACTTCTCGGCCGCAGCCACCTCCTACGGCAACGACGACCCGGCCACCGCCGAGCAGGCGACGATCGCCGTGCACACCTCGCCGGTCGCCGGGGTGGCCGACGGCTGGCTGGGCAACGTGCTGGCCAGCGCGGCGTCCCGGACCCTCAACGAGACCCTCACCAAGGCCTACCTGGACCGCATCTACATCGGCTTCAACGACACCGGCAAGCAGTTCCAGACCGTCGCGGACGCCGCCGGCAAGCTGGCCGACGGACTGCACCAGCTCGACGTCAACGGGCCCGCGCTGGTCGACGGAGCCAAGCAGGTGGAGGCCGGGGCCAGCGCGCTGGCGTCCGGGATGAGGACGATGAAGAAGGAGACCGCCGGGCTGCCCGGCCAGGGCAGACAACTGGCCGCGGGCACCAAGGAGTACGTGGCCGGCGCGAACCGGCTGGCCGATCAGTTGGTGGCGGCCGGCACCGGGACGACGCAGCTGGCCGGTGGGCTCAACCAGTTCTCGGGTGGGCTCGATACCTATCAGCAGACGATGGCCGCGGCCGCGGCCGATCCGACGGTGCTGGGCGTGGAGTGCCCGTACGAGTCGGAGGCCGAGTGCGGCGCGTTCTTCCGGGGCCTCGCCACCGGCACCGGCGTGGCCGCCCAGGGAGCGGGGGGACTGCAGTCCGGGCTGGCCCGGATCACCGGGCCGCTCAACGAGAGCCTGCCCAGCAAGGCGGAGCAGAAGAAGCAGGCCAAGCAGCTGGCGGAGTTCCGCAAGGGCGGCAAGCAGCTGGTCTCCGGGACGGCCCAGCTGGGCTCCGGGCTGGGGGAGCTCAGCAAGGGGATCGCGCAGGCGTCCGACGGCGCGACCGAGCTGGCCGGCGGACTGCCGCAGCTGACGTCGGGGCTGAGGCAGTACACCGGCGGCGTCGGGAAGGTGGCGGACGGCTCGCAGAAACTCGCCGACGGGCTGGCCAAGGGCGCGGACGAGGTGCCCAGCTTCAGCAAGAGCGACCGGGAGAACCTGGCCACCGTGGTGGCCGCACCGGTCAGCCCGGACGGCTCCGCCGGCTTGGTGCCGCCGACGACGTCCTGGGCCGGCCTGCTGTTGGCGCTCGCGCTCTGGCTCGGCGCGCTGGCGACCTTCGCGATGGTGAAACCGCTGGACGGACGGCTGGCGCTGTCGACGGCGTCCACCGCCACGCTGGTCTGGCGGGCGCTGCGGCCCGGGTTGATCGTGGCGGCGGCCCAGGCGCTGGTGCTGACCGGGATCGGTGCCGGGGTGCTCGGCCTGGCGTTGCCGCAGGCGGCGGCGCTGGCCGGCTTCCTGCTGCTCGCCGGAGTGGCGTTCGTGTTGGTCAACCACGCCCTGGCGGCCTGGTCGGGCAACGCCGGACGCCTGGTCGCGATCGCCTTCGCGGTGCTGACCGCGGTCGGCGCGGTGACCGGTGCAGCGCCCGGCTTCTTCGACAGCGCCCGCCCGGTCTCACCGGTGTCGCCCGCGCTGGACGGCGTCCGGGCCATCGTCACCGACGCCACCGGGGCGTCCGCGGCGGTGTTCACCCTGCTCGGCTGGGGGGTGGTCGCGCTCGGCGCCAGCATCCTGGCCGTCCTCCGGCGCCGCACGCTCCGACTCCACGAGGTGCCGGCCCTGGCTTGAACCGGGACCGTGCGCCCTCCAATCGCTGTGACGGCTCGGATTCCAATCCAAAGAGGCGCGACCTGTCTCAGGCCTGTCGGTGAACCACCCGGGTGTGGGCACAGAGCTACAGGCTCGGTCCCCCTTACCGGTCGACACCGGCATCCATCTCCGTAACGTGTGACCGCGGTCGTGTGAGGGCTGACGCGTCCTATTAGGCGGGTCGAATGTGGACTCCGTCGCCCATCAGTGCTGTTGGCGCGAGACGGAGCCGGCCACAGCGTCCACAACAATGACCTTGTCCTTGGGCACAGCTGGCGGCGGGCTAGTCGATCCTGACCGGGACGATCCCGGAGTTGTGCTTCGTTAAAGGAAGCGCTGATTAATGCGGACCCGGCGGGGTCTGGCTCGGGTGGACGGTCGGGTGGTTGGCGCTCGGGTTGACCGTGTGGCTCCGGCCGATTCGTGTTGTGGCTAGGTAAAATGCTGGTATGACGGATGGGTGGCAGCCGAGTTTCACTGATGTCGAGTACGGCCAGCGACGGAGGGTGACACGCCGGGAGAAGTTCCTGACCATGATGGATGAGGTGATCCCGTGGCAGGAGTGGGTCGAGCTGGTCCGGCCGTTCTACTACGACAAGAAGCGGGGCCGGAAACCGGTACCGATCGAGACGATGTTGCGGATGTATCTGTTGCAGGTGTGGTTCAACCTGTCCGATGAGGGCATCGAGGACCAGGTCAACGATTCCTACGCGATGCGGCAGTTCATGCGGCTCGACTTCACCAGGGTGCAGGTGCCGGACGCGACGACCCTGTTGCACTTTCGGCACCTGATCGAGGCCCACCATTTGGGTGAGGCGATGTTCGCTGCGCTGAACCGGTTGTTCGAAGCCAACGGGCTGGTGATGCGGGGCGGGACCGTGGTGGATGCCACCCTGATCGCGGCACCGGCCTCGACCAAGAACGCCACCGGCACCCGGGATCCCCAGATGCATCAGACCCGGAAGGGTAACCAGTGGTACTTCGGGATGAAGGCCCACATCGGTGCCGATGCCGGCACCGGCTACGTGCACAGCGTGACCGCCACCGCCGCGAACGTGACCGATGTGGAACAGACCACGAAACTGATCCGCGATGATGATCAGGTCGTCTACGCCGACGCCGGCTACCGGGGAGTCGAGAAACGTGCCGAGATCCGTGACGACCCGCACCTGTCCGGTGTCGAGTTCCGGGTCGGGATCAGCAAGGGCCGACTGAAAGGCCTGCACCCGCTCGATCGTCGGATCGAGTCCCGCAAGGCCTCCATCAGGGCCAAGGTCGAGCATCCGTTCCTGATCCTGAAACGCGATTTCGGGTTCACCAAGACCCGCTACCGCGGCCTGGTCAAGAACCTGAACCGGCTCCACATCGCGTTCGCCTCAGCGAACCTGTTGATGCGAGCCAGAGCCCTCGCCCTCCAAACCGGGTAGTCCCGGGCGGCAGCCTGCCCAAAACCAGCCGGCAGGCCCGGAACGAGACCATCCGGAAGACCACGAGGGGCCACCCAGCCGTCCACCCCGCCCTGACACCACACAACGCTCCAAAACCACCCATAGATCAGCGCTTCCTTAAGGGCGCGGCCGCCTTGGATCTGAAGCGTCCTTGTGTCAGTCTCCTCGCGAGTGGCCCATGACACCGCGCGTCAACTGGACAGTCGGAGCGGCACTTCGACTAGAGTCCTGCAACATGATCGTTCGACAAGAAGTCGATCTTGACAGGTTCAACCCCGCCCCGTCTTTGCCGTACAACCTGCGGACTCTTGACTTTCAGAGTGCGATGCAAGATGTCTACGACTTCTTCTATGACGTGAACGTGCACTTCCGGGATCGGAGTTTGTCGCGCTTAGACGACATGTTGCGGCCCGCAATATGTTCCGGGGTCATCTCTGACATGCTCACCGAGTCGCTCGCCAAGCATTCGCGCTCCTTGACCGTGAATGCCTACCACAATGGTCACCCGGATCTCCTGATTCGGGGGGTCTATCCGAACGATAGCGTCAAATCGGGCGTTGAGGGTGTGGAGATCAAGTCCACCCGCAAGCGCGGCGGTGCCGTAGATACCCATGGGGGCCGAAAGCAATGGATGTGTGTGTTCGTCTACCGCGTCGATAATCGCACTGAGCCGGCGACGGAGCGCCACCCGATGATCTTCACCGAAGTATACTTGGGTGAGGTCGATCCAGAAGACTTTCGTCGCAACGAACGAGGAGATCTCGGAACGCGAACCTCGACACTTGACCGCGACGGCATCGCGAAACTCCGCGAACATTGGGTGTACATGGACCGTGACTAACCCTGTCACCCAGGCTGCTCGACCTTTAGCTTCGACAATGTCTGAATGCTCGACTTTGCCACCTCCACGTAGTCTGGATCGCGTTCGACGCCGATGCTTGAGTATCCGATCGCTTCGGCGGCGGCAAGCGTGGAGCCAGAGCCGGCGAATGGATCAAGTACGACACCTCTCTCCAGTGGGAGGATCGCGCGGACGACTTGGCGTAGGAACGCCTGAGGCTTTAGAGAAGGGTGCGGAGCGACGGCGCGCTCACGTTTGCTGGTTGGTGCGGAGCGGATGACATCTCCGAAGGGCTGGGAGTCCGACACTCGACGGAGGCCACCGGTTCCCCATTTTTTCAGGTTCTGCGCAACAGTGCCCTCGATAGGCTTGCGGAAGAGTATCCATGGCTCCCACATGCTCCTTGGCATCACGGAGACGTCGGGGTAGACCTCATGGGCGTTTTTTGGTCGGTCCCCGCCGCGCATGGTCTGGACCAGGCGAACTACCTCGCCTCGACGCTCAAGACCAGCGCGCCCAAGAGAGTACGACACCAAGTGGGACACCAGCGGGTTTGCAGCCACCAGGACGTGTGCGCCTGGCACGAGAGTCGGCAGGAGCGCCTCAGCGAGTTCGCGAAAGAACTTCTCCAGGGATTCCAACTCGGCGGAGGACAGGGTGGTAAAACGTGGCAATGGTGCCCGGGTATGGCCGTCGTACGAGGGTGGGATCCGCCACACCCCGCCCTTGCCAGAGCGGAGCTTTTTCAACTGGGTACCGGTGTACTCGACGAGTCCGTATGGCGGGTCCGTCACAACTCCGTGGATCGAGGCCCTCTCGCGTTCGCGTAGCCAGTCCAGCGAGTCTGCTTGATACAGGCTAGCTCGTCCGCACTCGAAGACCGGTACCGGGTCCTGGATCGCTTCTACTTGGAGACTCATTGGGGGTCGGCCAACGCATAGCGACCACGAGCAGTGCGTTTGAATGTCGCCGGGGTGTTTAGTCGGAGGTAGGAGCGGACCGATGACGCCGGAATCTCGCGCCCAAGTCGCTCCTTTGCTCCCGCGCGCACATCGGCTATGGATGCGTCCTTGGTGTCGGATTCGTTGAAGTAGGCGACTATCGCATCCCGTACCTCGCCCGGTCGTTGCCGCTTGTTCATGCCCCACCTCCAACTTGACGTCTAGACGTCAAGATACCTGTCTTGACGTCTAGACGTCAAGCGTCCAGAGCCTCAGAACAGTGAAACTGATGTTCTATAAGACCTTAACTACTGTCACGGACAGTTTCCTTCCGCAGGATCTGAGATCCGGATCCGACCAAGCGTGTGACTAGGAGAATTCCACCCAGGTGCCCTGGTGCAGGACGCCGGTGACCTTCAGGTCGTCGTCGAGCACCACCAGGTCGGCGGGGCCGCCGACGACCAGGTCGCCGGCGTCCAGGCCCATGGCGCGCGCCGGGTTGACGCAGGCCTGCTTGACGGCGAGTCGCAGCGCCGCCTCGCGCTCCAGCCCGGAGCCCAGGACGGCGTTGCGGAACACCAGGTCCATGGTCGCGGTGCTGCCGGCGATCGTGTCCGTGCCGGCCACCGTGGCCACGCCGTCCACGACGTCGACGTCGAGCGCGCCCAACGTGTAGGCGCCGTCGGACATGCCGGCCGCCGCCATCGCGTCGGTGATCAGCGCCACCCGGTCCGGCCCGACCCAGTCGGTGACGTTGCGGTACAGCGCCGGATGCAGGTGGACGCCGTCGTTGATCAGCTCCACGGTGACCCGGGGATCCTCGACCAGCGCCGCGATCGGGCCGGGTTCGCGATGATGCAACGGGCGCATCGCGTTGAACAGGTGCGTCGCCGCGGTCGCGCCCGCCTCGACACCCGCCCGCGCCTGCTCGTAGGACGCGTCGGTGTGGCCGATCGCGGCCACCGCGCCGGCGTCCACCATCCGCCGGATCGCCGGGAGCGCGCCGTGCAGTTCCGGCGCGATGGTGACCATCCGGATCGTGCCCCTGCCGGCCGCGAACACCCGGTCGATCTCGGACGCCTCCGGGTCGCGCAGCGACGTCGGGTCGTGGGCCCCGCAGCGCAGCGAGGACAGCCAGGGCCCCTCGAGGTGGATGCCGGCCAGCAGCCCGTCCTGCACCTGCTCGGCCAGCACCGCGACCTGGCGCAGCAGCTCCGCCGGATGCGCCGCGACCAGCGACGCGATCATCGAGGTGGTGCCGTGCCGGCGGTGCAGGTCGCGGCTGGCGACGGAGCTTTCGGCGCTCGCCTCCGGGAACGCCCCCGAACCGCCGCCATGGGTGTGCATGTCGACGAATCCGGGGACGACGGTCACGGTGCCCAGCGCGTGCTCGGGGACGCCCGCGGGCGCCCCCGAGCCGAGCGCGGTGACCACGGTGCCGGTGACCTCCAGCCAGCCCGGGCTGAGCACCCGGGTGCCGGTGACGATCCGTTCAGCGGTGATCAACATGGATCAGATCCTCCCTGAGCCGGCCGAGCTCACAGGCCCTGCCAGGCCGGCTTCTCCGCATAGGTCTCGCGGTAGTAGCCGGTCAGCTGCAGGCGCCCCGCGGCCGCCTCGTCGAGCAGCACCGTGACGTGCGGGTGGTGCTGCAGGATGGTGGCCGGCCACAGCGCGCTCACCGCGCCCTCGGCCAGGTGATGGACGGCCTCGGCCTTCGCGGCGCCGCTGGCCACCAGCACGATGTGCCGGGCCGCCATGATCGTGCCCAGCCCCTGGGTGATGCAGTGGGTCGGCACCCGATCGAGGTCGCCGTCGAAGAACCGGGCGTTGTCGACCCGGGTCTGCCTGGTCAGCGTCTTGATCCGGGTCCGGGACGCCAGCGACGAGCCGGGCTCGTTGAACCCGATGTGCCCGTCGGTGCCGATGCCCAGGATCTGCAGGTCGACACCGCCGGCCGCCGCGATCGCCGCCTCGTAGGAGGAGCAGAACGCGGGGATGTCCTCGGCCAGCCCGTCGGGGCCGTGGACGGCGTCCGGGCCGAAGTCGACCCGGTCCACGAAATCCCGGCGGATCACGTTGTGGTAGGTCTCCGGGTGGTCCGCCGGCAGGCCGACGTACTCGTCCAGGGTGAACCCGCGGGCCTGCGCGAACGAGACCTCGCCGGCGTCGTGCCGGGCGGCCAGTTCGTCGTAGATGGCCAGCGGGGACGACCCGGTGGCCAGGCCGAGCACGGCGTCCGGCTTGCGCCGCAGCAGGGCGACGATGGCCTCGGCCCCCAGCGTGCCGGCGGCGGTGGCGTCCGGGCGGATGACGATCTCCATGGTGTCTCTCTCCTTGTGTCTCGTATGAGGGCGGGCGATCAGCGGGTGGTGAAGATGGCGTCCAGGGCGGACAGATCGCCGCTGATGACGGCGTCGGTGTAGGCGATGTCGCCCTGCTTGGAGTCCATCACCACGACCGGGATGATCGGGTTGCGGCCGGTGGCCTCGACGGCCGGGACGTCGAAGGTGATCATCGGCTGGCCGGCCTCGACCACATCGCCCTGGGCGACGTGGGCGGTGAAGCCCTGCCCGTTGAGCTGGACGGTGTCCAGGCCGAGGTGGACCAGGACGCCGACGCCCTCGGGGGAGACGATCACGTAGGCGTGCGGCCACAGGGTGAGCACGCTGCCGCCGATCGGGGCGACCGCCTGGACCACGCCGCGCGGCGGGTCGATGGCCAGGCCGTAGCCGACGATGCCCTGGGCGAAGGTGGCGTCCGGGACGTCCTTCAGGGCGACCGGACGGCCCGGCACCGGGGCCAGGATCGTGGTCGGCGCCACCTCGGCGACGGCTGCGGGAGCGGCGGCGGCCTCGACGGCGGCCGGGGCGGCGGTGTCGACCGCGACGGCCGGCCCGCTCGGGCTGGCGGCGATGGCGCTGAGGATGTCGTTCTTCAACGCCTCGGCCTGGGTGCCGAAGATGGCCTGGACGTTGTTGCCCACCTCGATCACGCCGGCCGCGCCGAGGGCCTTCAGCCGGGGCTGGTCGACCTTGGCCTTGTCGGCGACCTCCATGCGGAGCCGGGTGATGCAGGCGTCGGTGTTGACCAGGTTGGCCCGGCCGCCGAAGGCGGCGATCAGCTGCTCGGCCCTGGCGAGCGCGGCGCCGCCCGCGCCACCGGCGGCGGCGCCACCGTCGTCGGTCAGGTTGGCGGCCTGCTCGGCCTCGAAGTCGGCGTCGTCCTGGCGGCCCGGGGTGCGCATGTTCCACTTGACGATGGCGAACCGGAACATGAAGTAGTAGAGCGCGAAGAACGCGACTCCCATGCCCACCAGCAGCGGGATGTTCTGCGCGGCCGGCGCGGTGCCGTAGAGCAGCAGGTCGATCAGGCCGGCCGAGAACGAGAAGCCGAGGTGGATGTCGAGCAGGTAGGCGATGGCCAGCGACAGGCCGGTCAGCACCGCGTGGATCACGTACAGCGGGAAGGCGACGAACATGAAGGCGAACTCGAGCGGCTCGGTGACGCCGGTGAGGAACGCGGTCAGGCCGGCGGCG
This sequence comes from Micropruina sp., assembly GCA_044224095.1. Classification (GTDB taxonomy): domain Bacteria; phylum Actinomycetota; class Actinomycetes; order Propionibacteriales; family Propionibacteriaceae; genus Micropruina. Next base: position 73,919 of record JBGALC010000003.1, read on the forward strand.
GACAGGATGCCGATGGCGACCTTCTTCTGCTTGGGCTTGGCGACGTGGATCATCGCCAGGGCCGCGGCCGGCAGGCCGAACATCAGGATCGGGTAGAACCCGGCGGTGAGCAGGCCCGCGCCCATGTCGCCGTTGGCGAACCGGGTCAGCTCGCCGGTGACGACGTCGCCGGCGGTCGTGGTGTAGTCCCGGTAGATGAACCAGATGTAGGTGTTGACGATGTGGTGCAGGCCGATCGGGATCAGCATGCGGTTGACGAAGCCGTAGACGAATGCGCCGATCGCGCCGGTGCCGCCGATGAAGGCGCCCACCGCGGTCAGGCCGGTGTTGAAGATCGGGTAGAAGTAGCTCAGCCCGAAGCCGATGATCAGGCTGGCCAGCGAGGTGGCGATCGGGACGAACCGGCGGCCGCCGAAGAAGCCCAGGTACGGGGGCAGTTGGATGTTGTGGTAGTTGTCGAACAGCCAGGCGGTGACCAGGCCGACGACGATGCCGGCGAAGACGCTGTAGTTGATCGTCGCCTGCTCGCCGGCCTGGTTGGTCACGCCCTCCAGGACGACCGGCGACATGGTCGTGAACACGGCGTCGATGACGAGGTAGCCGGCGGCGGCCGACAGGGCGGTGGTGCCGTCGGCCTTCTTGGCGAAGCCGATGGCGACACCGATGGCGAACAGCAGCGGCAGGTTGGCGAAGATGGCGCCACCGGCGGCGCTCATCGCCTCGAAGAAGGGACCGATGACCGGGGTCTTGATCTGACCGAGCAGGTCGGGCTGGCCGAGCCGCAGCAGGATGCCGGCGGCGGGCAGCAGGGCGATGGGGAGCATCAGGCTCTTGCCGAGCCTCTGGAGTTGGGCGAACCCGGGAATGCGCGGTCCGGACTTCTTGGTGGAAGTCCCGGCGGCGACGGTGCTCATGCTGTCTCCTCTAGGTGTACGAGCGGCGGCTGGTCGATTGGTGTAGACCATTAAGAAGAGATTGGCATAGACCAATCTACCGAGTCAAGCATTTGCGCAGATTTGGTCTAGGCCAATATTGTGAGGCTGTGTCGAGTCCACACCTCGAGGGGGCGGTTGTGAAGGTTCCGAAGTACTACCGGATCAAGGAGGCGATCCTGGAGCTGATCGCCGACCTGCCGCCGGGCTCGGCGGTGCCCACCGAGCGCGAGCTGGCGTCCGACTTCGGCACCTCGCGGACCACGGTGCGGCAGGCCATCGCCGAGCTGGTCGTCGACGGCAAGCTTGTCCGCACCCAGGGCAGCGGCACCTTCGTGGCACAGCCGAAGATGATGCGGGTGCGCCCGTTGAGCTCGTTCTCGCAGGACCTGGCGATGGACGGCTGGCGCCCGGGCAGCGTGGTGCTGGACATCTCCGAGGTCGCCGCGGACGCCGAGCTCGCCGAGCACCTGGGCGTGCCGGCCGGCGCCGGGGTGCAGCGGGTCGAGCGGCTGCGCACCGCGTTCGACGAGCCGATCGCGCACGAGGTGGCCTATCTGCCGCGGGTGCTGCCGGGCCTGGCCGAACAGCTGGCCAGGCACGGCTCGCTCTACCGGACGCTGCGCGAGGACCACGGCGCCGTGGTGGCGACCGCCGAGGACATCGTGGAGACCGCGCTGGCCGACCCGGTCACCGCGGACCTGCTCGGGGTCGACACCGGACTGCCGATGCTGCTGGTGCGCCGCACCGGATGGGACGCCGCCGGCAACCTGGTGGAGTGGACGACGTCCAGGTTCCGCGGCGACCGGTTCCGGTTCATGTCCCGCCAGCGGCTGGACGACTACGCCGACGCCGACCGGGCGTCCTGACCAGGCTCAGCTGTCCGTCGGCGGCTCGGCGTCCTTGGCCTGCTCGGCCTGTGCCAGCCGGGCCTGCTCGGTGGCCGCCTTGCGCAGCGCGACCGCGCGGTGGAAGTCGGCCTGGGTCGGCATGCCGTAGGCCCGGGCGGTGGAGTCGTGCAGCTCGACCACGTAGCGGTAGATGCGCTCGGCGAACTGGTGGGCGATCTCCCCCGGGGCGGCCTTGAGCGGACGCCCGAACACCACGTGCACGTGCGGGCGTCCGGACGGCGGCCGGGTGGCGCCGTACGGCATCGCGGCGAAGGCGCCGACCAGGGCGATCGGCAGCACCGGGACGTTGCGGCTGATCGACAGCGCCGCGTGGCCGGGGGTGAAGTTCTTCATCGCACCGGTGCGCGACCGGGTGCCCTCGGGGAACAGCAGCAGCGGGACGCCCTCACTGAGCAGCACGCCGGCCACGCCCTTGCGGTTCCGCAGGCCCTTGCGGTCGACCGGGAAGGCGTTGAAGAACAGCCGGGTGGCGGCCGCGGTGTACCACTTGTCGAAGAAGTAGTCGGCCGCGGCGCCGGCGGCGAGGTTGCGGCTCAGCCGGCGCGGCAGCGCGCCCATGATCAACGGGGCGTCCAGGTGGCTGGAGTGATTGGCGACCGCGATGAACGGAGGCTTCAAGGTGTCGAGGTTGCGGCGTCCGTGTTCGTGGACGTGCAGTGCCGACCAGATGTACGGCTTCATCACCAACTGCTGCGCGACGAAACGGCCTGCCGCACCGGGAGCGGACGAGTACCGGTTGGTGTTGTCGTCGGCCACCACGTCCCTTCCGCCGGATCGGATCATCTGTCGCAGGCAAACCCTAGGGGACAGGGCTCACTGACGGCTTCTGCTCAACATACGGGAGGCCCAACGGACGGCGGAACGCGGCGCGTGACTGGCTAGGACTTTCTGTAGCTTCCAGCGCTTCGTGGGCACTGAGATGACCCGTTTCTTGTCGGCATCGGCCAAAGCCTCACGGGCGACTCTGTCGGATTCCACCCAGATGAAGTCCGGGATGGACGAAGTCCGGATTCCGGCCCGCTGGTGGAATTCGGTGCGCACCCAGCCGGGATTGACCGCGGTGACCTGGACGCCGGTGTCGTGCAGCTCGTTGGCCAGCCCCTCGGAGTAGGCCAGCACCCACGCCTTGATCGGGGAGTAGGCGCCCTGGCTGATGTAGGCGGCCAGCGATGCGACGTTGATGATCAGCCCGTGGCCGCGGGCCTTCATCGCCCGTCCGGCCGACCCGCCCAGGGTCAGCACCGCCACGCACATCACGTCGATCGCCCGGCGGTGGGCGGCGAGGTCGTCGTCCAGCAGCTTCACGTGCAGGCCGTAGCCGGCGTTGTTGACCAGGACGTCGACCGGGCGCCCGGGGTCGGCGAGCCGGGCGGCGACCCGCTGCACGTCCTCCGGCACCGACAGGTCGGCCGGCAGGATGTCGACCGCCACCGCGTGGCGCTGGCCGAGCTCCGCGGCGCAGGAGGCGAGCCGCTCGGCGTCGCGGGCGACCAGGATCAGGTCGTGGCCGCGTCCGGCCAGCTCGCGGGCGAAGGCGGCGCCGATGCCCGCGGTGCCGCCGGTGACCAGTGCCGTTGCCATGGCCGAACGCTATCGGTCGGCGCGCAGTTGCGCCGAGGGCCTGCGTGTCGGGGGGGCCGGGCAGTAGGGTCAGGCATGGACAACGCGGAGACGATGCTGGAAGCCGCCGAGGCGTTCGTCGCGCTGGTCAGCGAGATTCCGCAGGACGCCTGGGAGCTGCCCGCGCTCGGCGTCTGGGACGTCCGGGCACTCGTCGGGCACACCGCGCGGGCCGTCTCCACCGCCCTGGACTACCTGAGCAAGCCCGCTGCCGCCGTCGAGCTGCAGTCGGCGGCCGAGTACCTGGCCGCCGGCTATCGGGCGGACCGGGCGATCCACGAGCAGGTCGCCGCCCGCGGCATCGCGGCGGGCCACGATCTGGGCGACGAGCCGGCCGAGGTGGTCGAGACGATGACCGCGCGGCTGCGCGCCGCGATCGCCGCGACGTCCGGTGACCCGGCGATCCACACCCTGCTCGGTGCGATGCGGTACTCCGACTATCTGGAGACCCGGATGGTGGAACTGGTCGTCCACACCTCCGACCTGGCGCTGGCCGTCGGCCGGGAACCCAGACTGCCGCCGGCCGCGGTGCAGCGGGTGCTGCACATCATCTGCGACGCCGCCGTGCTCAACGACCGGGGCCTGGCGGCGATCCGGCAACTGAGCGCAAGGGACGGCTCGGCGTTCGAGCTTCTCTGACCGTCGGCTGCACCGGGTCCGACTGCGGGCGTGAGTTGCCGGTGGGGGCCGGACGCCGGTCGCGTCCGTGGTTCGCGTCCGGCACGCTTGTCCCCGTGACATCGACCCCCGTGGCGCCCGCCGACCCGACGCCCGCGCTTCCCGAGTCCGCCCGTCGCCGGCCGCGCGGCCAGGGCTGGCTGATCGTGCTGGGGCTGCTGGCGGCGGCACCGGCCGCGGCGGCGACGGTGTTGCGGGTGCTCCCGCCGAGTTCCGAGCGGCTGGCCAAGCTGGCGTCGTTCATTCCCTACGGCCTGGTGTTCTGGCTGCCCGCGCTGCTCCTGCTGGGGGCAGCGGCGGCGCGGGCGCTGCGGCACCGGACGCCCGGTCGTCCGGTGCTCGCCGGGCTCAGCCTGGTTGCGGCGGCAGGGGTGGCGGCGACCGTCGCCTGGCAGGCGCCCGCGTTCATCGCGGACAGCCCGGTGGGCAGCACGGGGTCGCTGACGATCACCAGCCTGAACGTGGCCGGTGTCGCGGACCCGGCGGCCGCGGCCCGTGCGGCCGTCGGCGCCGATGTCGCGGTCTTCGTCGAGGCGCGGCCCGGCTGGGTGGCGTCGCTGCCCCGCAGCTTCCGCTCGGAGTTCCCCTACCGGGCGCCGAAGAACGGCGCCGGCACGGGGGACCGGCCGGATTCCGACACCGTCGTCTTCTCCCGGCACCCGATCGTCTCCGCCGAGGCGCTGCCGGAGAGCACCTTCCAGCAGTGGTCGGCGGTCGTCCGGCTCCCGCGGCTGGGCCCGGTGCGGGTGGTGGCGGTCCATCCCTGCAACCCCTACTGCCGGCCGGGCCTGTGGGCCCGGGAGGCCGAGCAGTTGCGCTCCTGGCTCGCCGCCCGGCGGGACGCGACGCCGACGGTGGTGGCCGGTGACTTCAACGCCGTGGACGACCACCTCACCATGCGCGACCTGTACGCGGACGGCTTCCGCAGCGCCGCCGATCTGGCGGGGGCCGGTTTCGTCCGCACCTGGCCGGCGAACCGGACCATCCCGCCGATGATCGGCATCGACCACATCCTGGTGACCCCGGGGCTCACCGCGTCCGCCTTCGACACCTTCGAGGTGCCCGGCACCGATCACCTCGGCGTCCGGGCGCTGATCGCCGGGACGACCCCGGGCTGAGCCCGCCCGGGGTAGGACGCCGGGTCGCGGGATCCGGCGTCGGCCCGCGCCGTCAGGCGCCGACGGCCGCCTTGGTCTCGCGGGCCATGGCCAGCTCTTCGTTGGTCGGCACCACCAGCACCGTCACCTGCGAGTCGCCGGTGGAGATCACCCGCGGCTCCTTCGAGCGGACGGCGTTCGCCTCGTCGTCCAGGCTGAAGCCGAGGCCGGAGAGCCGATCGATGATCGCCTTGCGCAGCGCCGGGTTGTTCTCGCCGACTCCCGCGGTGAAGGTGATCGCGTCCAGCCGGCCCAGCACCGCGAGGTAGGAGCCGATGTAGTGCAGCAGCCGGTGGACGTAGACGTCGAAGGCCAGCTTGGCGTCCGCGTTGCCCTCGGCGATCAGGTCGTTGATGTCGCGCCAGTCGGTCACCCCGCACAGCCCGAGCACGCCCGACTTCTTGTTCAGCAGGGTGTCGATGTCGTCGATGCTCATGCCGACCTGACGGGAGAGGAAGGCGTGCAGCCCGGGATCCACGTCGCCGCTGCGGGTGCCCATCACCAGGCCCTCCAGCGGGGTCAGGCCCATCGAGGTGTCGACGGCCACGCCGCCCCGGATCGCCGAGATCGAGGCGCCGTTGCCGAGATGGCAGACGATCTGGTTGAGCTCCTCGTAGGGCCGGTCGAGCACCTCGGCGACTTTCTTCGACACGTAGCTGTGCGAGGTGCCGTGGAAGCCGTAGCGCCGGATGCCGTGCTGCTGTGCGACGTCCTTGGCCACCGCATAGGTGTAGGCCTCGATCGGCAGGCTGGAGAAGAACGCGGTGTCGAAGATCGCCACGTGCGGCACGTCGGGCAGCGCGTTGCGGGCCGCCTCGATGCCGGCGATGGCCGGCGGGTTGTGCAGCGGGGCCAGCGGCGAGAGCTCCCGCAGGTGGTCGAGCATCTCGTCGGTGACCAGGGTGGTCTCCCGGAAGGCGGCACCGCCGTGCACGGTGCGGTGACCGACGGCGACGACGTCCGACAGCTGCGGGCCGTGCTCCTCGAACAGCTGCACCATCACCTTCAGGGCCCGGCCGTGATTGGGGAAGCCGCGCTCCTGGTGGTGGGTCTGGCCGTCGACGGTGTGGTCGATGGTTCCGGATTCGTCCCCGATCCGTTGGACCAGGCCGGAGGCCAGCACGGCCTCGTCGTCGGCGTCGATCACCTGGTACTTGATCGAGGACGATCCGGCGTTCAACAGCAGGATGGGCGTGCTCATGGAAGGCTCCTTGGGGTTCGGCGGGCGTCGGATCGGTGGTTGGGCGTCAGTCGGCTTCGGCCTGGGCCTGGATGGCGGTGATCACCACGGTGTTCACGATGTCCTCGACCAGCGCCCCGCGGGACAGGTCGTTGACGGCCTTCTTCAGGCCCTGCAGGATCGGGCCGATCGCCACCGCTCCGGACGACCGCTGCACCGCCTTGTAGGTGTTGTTGCCGGTGTTCAGGTCGGGGAAGATGAACACGGTCGCCTTGCCGGCCACCGGCGAGTCCGGCAGCTTCGTCTTCGCCACGTCGGGGTCGACGGCGGCGTCGAACTGGATCGGCCCCTCCAGCGCCAGATCCGGACGCCGCTCGCGGACGATCTCGGTCGCCTGTCGCACCTTGTCGACGTCGGCGCCGAAGCCGGAGCTGCCGGTGGAGTACGACAGCATCGCGACCCGGGGCTCGATGCCGAAGGCGACCGCCGTCTCGGCCGAGCTGATCGCGATGTCGGCGAGCTGCTCGGCGGTCGGGTCGGGGTTCACCGCGCAGTCGGCGTAGACGTGCACCCGGTCGGGCATGCACATCAGGAACGACCCCGACACCACCTTCACCCCCGGCTTGGTCTTGATGAACTCCAGCGAGGGGCGGATCGTGTTGGCGGTGGTGTTGATGGCGCCCGACACCATGCCGTCGGCCATCCCCAGGTGCACCATCATGGTGCCGAAGTAGGACAGGTCCTTCATCTTCTCCCGGGCCTGCTCGACGGTGACGCCCTTGTGCGCCCGCACCGTCGCGTACTCCTGGGCGAACCGCTCGACCAGCTCGGGATCGGCCGGGTTGACGATGTCGGCGCCGTCCAGCACCCAGCCCATCGCCGAGGCGCGGGTCTTGATCTCCACCGGATCGCCCAGCAGCACCAGGTCGGCCACGCCCCGCTGCAGCAGGATGGACGCCGACTCCAGGATGCGGTCGTCGGACGACTCGGGCATCACGATCCGGCGCCGGTCGCGGCGGGCCAGCTCGTTGAGCTGGTAGCCGAACATCAGCGGGGTGACCACGCTGGCGGCGGGCACCTCGAGGGCCTTGATCAGCTCGGCCGAGTCGACTTGTTCGGCGAAGATCCGCCGGGCCACCTCGACCTTGCGCGGCGAGGAGGTGAAGTGCCCGCGGGTGTTGAAGACGTGCTTGGCGGTGGTGTAGGTGCCCTGGTCGGTCATGCCGATCGGGAGATCGAGGTGCATGCCGTCGAACAGCTTCACCACGTTCTCGGGGATCGGGTAGCCGCCGGTCAGGATCACCCCGGTCAGCTGCGGGAACGAGCCGGAGTGGTGGGCCAGGATCAGCCCCGGCAGCAGGTCGCCGGAGCGGTCCCCGGGCATCAGCACGGTGGCCTCGGTGACCAGGCGCGACAGCACGTTCGGCAGCGTCATGGCGGCCACGATGGCGTCCTGCGACTCGCGGTCGAGCAGGTCGGGATTGCCCAGCACCTGGGTGGCGCCGACAGCCTCGAACTCGCAGCGCCTCGGAGGTCTCGGCCAGGATGGCCGGATCGACCCGGTTGGCGATCACCCCGATGGTCTGGACGTGGTGCGCGGTGAACTCGTTCAGCGCCGAGTCGGCCGCGTCGCGGATCTCGCGGACGTCGCGTCCGAAGCCGTTGACGACCAGCAGCAGGGCGGCGTTCAGGTTGGCGGCGATGTCGGCGTTGAACGCCAGCTCGGTGGGGCTGGTCACGTCGGCGTAGTCGGAGCCGAGCACCACGATGGCGTCGAAGCGGGGGCTGATCCGGCCGAACTTCTCCACGATGGTGGTCAGCGCGCTCTCGGGATCGGCGCGCATCTCGTCGTAGCTGATGCCGACCGCGTCGTCGTAGGAGAGCTCGATGCCCGGCAGGCTGAGCAGCATCTCCAGGATGTCGTCGTGCTTCCCGGCACTCACCAGCGGACGGAACACGCCGACCGACTCGACCTCGCGCAGCAATGTGTCGAGCAACCCCAAGGCAACAACGGACTTACCGGTCTGGCCCTCGGGGGCCGCAACGTAGATGATTCGAGTCACGGGCCACAGGCTAACGCCGCTACTGCGTGCCTGTCTGCGGCTGGTTCGTCCACTGAGCTTGTCTGCAGTCTCGGCCGCGTTCCCTCCGAGGCTTCTCTATGCCCAGGTCGCGCCAGTGAGTCGCAGGTTGATCCGGGTGTCATCTGTGGGCGCGGGTGGCGAGGCCACCGACAACACAGACAAGAAGGGGGAGCACCACCACGCCGTGTGTGCAGGTTGGGGATGAGCCGCTGGGCCGCCATGTCTGATCTTCGGGCACTATTTGGTCGCGGCTATCCGGGTGATCTTAGGGCCACGCCATGTTTGGGCGGTGAGTTGCTCCAGGTCGACGAAACGCAGAGACTCGTCTGTGATTGCGACAAACCATCTGCGGCCGAGCCAGACAGATTGGTCGTTTGCGTTGACCCGGACTACTTCTCCGGGGATTACGAACAACTTTCCACTCCTGAGGTCTAGCACTGCCACGCGCTGGCGATCCCTGTTGCCCCCCGTGAGCAGGGATGCGGAGAGGTAGCGACCGTTGGGTGATATCTGGTCTATGCCCAGTAGGTTGGGATTGGCTAGAAGCTTGTCGAGAGCCGTGAGTCCCCGTGAGGTGGCTCGCCTGGTGTGATCAGATTCGCTTCGCTTGCGTTCGATGACATGGCATGCCGCGCAGCGGCGCAGCAGAATCGTTGAGTTCCCGATGGCAACCAGCGAGGCTCCTGGCATCCAGCCCGTCAGGCGGCGGGTGGAGGACGCTGAAATCTCGAGATACTGCCCGCGGGCTGTCGGAGCGACTAGCTTTCCGGTCCCGTCTGGGCGTGGAGCATCTTTAGCCGATGCGATCGGCCAGTGTTTGACCAACGTGAGTGCGCCAAGTTGCGCACTGTAGATGGAAACCGTCCAGCGGCCATCCTCGTCGGCGTCTTCTGGGACAACCCAAAGGGTCTCGTTGCTGCCTGCATACAGACGGCTGGGGTTGGGCAAGCCGTCCGGCAGGGTGGTTGTGCTTAGATCAGGGCCAAGGGAGAAGCCCCCAGCTCCGTCAACCGGCTTGACTATGAGTCCACTGGGGGTGGCGACGAAGTCGCGGAAGGCGTTCACCTGGGGTGTCGTGATGAACTGCACGCTGCGTCTGCCCGGCTTAACACGAAGCACCCCGCCGGGTGTCTCTGCGTAGATTACGCCAAAGCTTGCGTCCTCAAGGCCAGATGGGAGGTTGGCAGGCGTCTCCAGCGGTGTTTGCGCAGCGGTCGCCGATGGAGATGGTGGGGTTTGACTTGGTCCTTGCCTGGTGGGTGCCAGCGGCAGGTTGATTCCGCAGGCGGTCAGCGCGACGCACGTTGACACGAAGAGCACCAGGGAACGCCGCGTTGGAAATCTGATCGATCTTTCCCAACTCGAGTTCACCCCTTGATTGTACGGCATCGAACTGCCATGGTGTTGGGAAGGTGACTAAGAAAGGCGCCTCGGATGAGTGCATCTTCAAGGCGGTTGGGCAGCCTGGGCGCGTCATTCGTTGCTGGAATCGTTGTTCTTTCAACGGTTCCGAGCCCAGCGACGGCGGCGTACACCAGCTGGGACGTGGTCTGGGACCACACAAGTCATGCATCGACCTACGCGTACGCATAAAAGGACAAGAACTGCACGAGCACGGGCAGTCGTCGAGTGAGGCTTGACAACGGCCATCTCTGGGCTGATGAGATGAAGTCGATCAAGTCGCCAGTGACGTACATGTCGGTCTGGTACAACTATACCGAGAACTTCATCCTGACCTACAACACCTGCTGGAATCTCCGAGGAAACGAAAAGATCATTAGCTTGTATGGATACAGTCCATATAGGCCTGCGTGATGCCCGATTGATGAATCCTGCAACAGGGCAGTGGGAGCCGGTGTCGACCGCTCTGTAGAAGGTAGCGGCCGGCTGCTGGAGTTCGGGGTGACGGGCCGTCTGGTCAGCGCCGCGACGGCACGCCGGAGCCCGAGCGGTAACGGCCACCGGCGGCCTTCAGGTGGTCCAGCCGGTTGCGCTGCTCGGCGGTCAGCGTCACCTCCAGCGCGGCGAGATTCTCGTCCAGACGGGCGGGCCGCTTGGTTCCGGGGATCGGAACGACGTCGCGGTCATGTCCCAGCAGCCAGGCCAGCGCGACCTGTGCCGGGCGGGCGCCCACCTCGTCCGCGATTTCGCGGACGACCTCGACCTGGGCCAGGTTCGCGGCGAGATTGCGGCGACTCCAACGCGGCAGCAGCCGCCGGTAGTCGACCAGGGCGAGGCGGGTGGTGGCCTCCGGCGACCCGGTGAGCATGCCGCGTCCCAGCGGCGAGTAGGCGACGACGCCGATGCCCAACTCGTGGGCGACGGAGACGATGTCGCGTTCGGGGTCGCGGGAGAACAGCCACCACTCCAGCTGGACGGCGGCGAGCGGGTGCTCGGCGTGGGCACGGCGCAACTGGTCGGCGGTCACCTCGGAGACACCCAGGGCGCGCACCTTTCCGGCGCGGACCAGCGCGGCCATCGCCCCGATGCTCTCCTCGATCGGCACCCGCGGGTCCACCCGGTGCAGGTAGTAGAGGTCGATCACGTCGGTGCGCAGCCGTCGCAGCGAGGCGTCGGCGGCGCGAGCGATCCGGGCCGGGGAGGCGTCGACGCCGATCGGCAGGCCCAGGCCCGGCATGGTGAGGATGCCGGTCTTGGTGGCCAGCACAATTCGCTCGCGGACGCGGTGCAGGTGCCGGCCGAGAAGCTCCTCGTTCGCTCCGCGCCCGTACATGTCGGCGGTGTCGAAGAGGATGACGCGGCGCTCCACCGCCCGTTCCAGGGTGGCCTTCGACGACGCCTCGTCGGGACGGCCGTAGGCGGTGCTCATGCCCATGCAGCCCAGCCCCAGCGGCCCGACCTCGAGGGGGCCCAGCCGTCGCATCTCATGGCTCATCCCGCCTCCGTTCGATTGCGAGCGTTTGCTCGTAATCATGGTACGAGTCTTTACTCGCATCGCGCAACGGCGCGCTCTACCATCGGGTCATGGCTCGGACGGCGCGCGGGATCGCCAGGATGGCGCAGATCCTGGACGCCGCGTCCACCGTCTTCGCCCGGGTCGGCTACGACCGGGCGACCACCAACGCCATCGCGGCCGAGGCCGGGATCTCGCCCGGCTCGCTGTACCAGTTCTATGCCGACAAAGCGGCGATCGCGGCGGCGCTCGGGGAACGGCTCGCGCTGGAGCTCGGGCAGGCCCAGGACGCCGCCCTGACCGGCCTCGACCCCGCCCGGATGCCGCTGCCCGCGCTGGTGGAGCGGGTGCTCGACCCGCTGGTGGAGTTCGCGGCCGCCCGGCCGGCCTTCCAGGAGCTGTTCGCGCACGCCGACCTCCCGGCCACGGCCATGACCCCGGTCGCGGCGGCCAAGGCCGGCATGGAGGCCCGGGTCGCCGACCTGCTCGGCGTCCGGACGCCGCAGCTGGACCGTGCTGCCGCCGAGGAGACCGCCCGGATCGCCCACCTGCTGGTGCACGGCTCGATCGCCGCGATGGCGGCCGATCCGGTGGTGCGGCGCGAGGTCACCCGCGCGGTGGTCGCCTACCTGGAGGCCAGAGAAGCACTGATTGACCCGGCCACCGCTGGTTGAGCCACTCCGAAGCCTCATGCCAGCGCGTCGGTGAGTGCTTCGGTTGAGGCGCCGCTCAGAGCCCGTCGGCCAGCCAGGCGAGATCGGCGCGGTGCTCCTCGACCCCGCCCGGGGTCTCGACCACCACCGGCACGCCCGCCGACCGGATCACGTCGCGGACGCCCTCGGGGTCGCACTGCCCGGTGCCCCAGTTGGCGTGCCGGTCGGCGCCGGAGTCGAACGGATCCCGGGAGTCGTTGGCGTGGATCAGGTCGATCCTTCCGGTGATCGCGCGCAGCCGGTCGACCAGGCCGAGCAGCTCCTCGCCGCCGGCGTGGGCGTGGCAGGTGTCGAGGCAGAAGCCCACCTTGTCGGCGTTGGCGGATGCGCCGATCGCCTCCCACAGCCGGGCGATCCGTTCCAGCGTGCGGGCCATCGCGTTGGTGCCGCCGGCGGTGTTCTCGATCAGCAGCGGGACGGCGATGTCGAGCCCGTCGACCGCCTTGAACCAGTTGCCGAAGCCGGCCGCCGGGTCGTCCTTCGCGGTGAGGTGGCCGCCGTGCACGATCACCCCGGCGGCGCCGATCTCGGCGGCCGCGGTCAACTGCTTCTGCAGGTGCTGGCGGGACCGGATCCGGATCCGGTTGTTCACGCTGGCCACGTTCAGCACGTACGGGGCGTGCACGTACAGCGCGATGCCGGCGGCCTCGGCGTCCGCCTTCAACGCCGCGGCGCCGCCGGCGTAGGCGACCTGCGGACCCTTCCAGCCCTGCGGATCGCCGAGGAAGAACTGGCTGAGTCGTGCCCCTCGGGCGGTGGCCTCGGCGACCGGGTCGGCGGAGTCGACGTGTGCACCCATCGCGATCATGGGCCGAGCCTAACCGGGGGCACCGACAGGCTCGGCCGCCGACGGGTCAACCCCTCATCGGCCGATCGTGACCGGCTTGGCGCTCGCCTTCGCGGTGCCGTACCGGCTGGCCTTCGCCGTCACCACCACGTGCACCTGCTTGCCGGCCAGCGCCGCGCCGACCACCAGGGTCCGGCCGGTCGCGCCCTTGATCGACTTGCCGGCCGCGTACCACTGGTAGCCGAAGGCCGGGGTGAGCTCCAGGTCCGGGTCGTTCTTCGACGTCCAGGTGCCCTCGTCGGCGGTCAGGGTCTCGGCGACGGACGGCGTCCCGGTCACCGTCACCGTCCCGGCGCGGAACTGCCCCGCGGCCACCTTGCCGGTCTTGGCGGACCGTTTGGCCAGGTCCGGGTAGTCCTCCAGCGAGCCGGTGACCTGTACCTGCAGCTTCTTGCCGTAGTCGGCGGCGGTCACCGGGTAGCTGCGCTGGTCGGCTCCGGCGATCGCCTTGCCGTCGCGGTACCACTGGTAGCCGAAGCCGACCCCGGACGGCTTCCAGGCGCCCGGGCCGGCCGTCAGCACCTGGCCCACCCGCGGTGTGCTGTCGGAGATCTTCGGGGTGGCGGCGGTCAGCCCGGCCTGAACCTTCGCGGTCCGCTCGGAGTAGGTGTCGGTGGACGCGTACCCGGCCAGCGTGCCCCGCGCCCGGACGTGGACCTGCCTGCCCAGGTCGGCCTTGCCGAGGGTGTAGCCGGCCTTGGTCGCGCCCTTGATGGCCTTGCCGGAGCGGTACCACTGGTAGGACAGCGCGGCGGTCGGATCCCAGTCGCCGGAGGCGACCTTCAGCACCCCACCGACCCGGACGATGCCGCTCAGGGCCGGCTTCGGGGCCGTGCTGAACTGCTTCGGTTTGACCTTGCGGGACACCGAGTAGCTGTAGCTGCTGGTGTAGCCGGTCCTGGACGCCCGCACCCGCAGCCGCACGTCGTGTCCGACGTCCATGGCGGTGAGCCGGTAGTCGGCCGAGGTGGCCCCGGCGATGTTCGTGGAGCCGCGCTGCCACTGGTAGGCGAACGCGGTGCCGTCGGGGAAGCCCCCGCCGGGAGCGCCGGTCAGGGTGGCGTCGAACTCGTGGTCGCCGGTCACCGCCGGCCGTGGCGTCGGGAAGACGCCGGGAACGGTGTCGGTGGTGCTGTCCGAGGTCTTGGTCACCGTGGTGCCCTCCAGGGTGGCGCTCACCTTGACTTTGATCGCCTTCCCGATGTCGGCGGCGCCGACCTGGTAACGCTCGGCGGTCGCCCCGGCGATGGCCGAGCTGCCCCGCAGCCATTGATAGGACAGCGTCGCCCCCGGCGGGGTCCAGGTGCCCGCGACGGCGGTCAGGGTCAGCCCGACCCGGGCGCTGCCCCCGATCGCCGGAACGGCCGACGGATAGGGCAGGAACGGACCCACCTGCACCTTCGGCCAGCCGGTGGACGACGACCGCCCGATCATCGCCAGGCAGGGGCCGTTCGATCCGGCGCCGCAGGCACCCGGCCTGGGTACCTGCAGCACCTTGCCGGTCCACCACGAGGTCTGCGCCATGGCGCCGTCCCAGGACAGCGAGATGTGCACGTGGTCCTTGTGGTTGGCGGTCCAGGAGCCGCGGCTGGCCATCTTCCGCCAGCCGAGTTCCTGGTAGTAGATGGACCAGATCTTCTGGTTCCAGATGATGTACATGATGCCCAGCCGGTAGGCGACCTCGCCGTTGTTGGCGGTGATCCACTTGATCGCCTGGTCGACCTTGGCGCGGTCCTTGGCCTTGCGCGAGTCCATGTGCCAGTCGAGGGCGCGGCCCTCCTTGTGCTCGGAGGTGCCGCCGCTGGTGCAGAACCGGGAGATGCCCCACGACTTGCCGCCCCAGTTCTTCAGCAGCGCCTTGAGCAGGGCGGTGGTGCCCGGTTTGGCGGCCGGGGTGCAGCTCTTCTGCGGCTTGTAGCCGAAGTGCGCGTCGATGCCGGGGGTCTCCAGGCTCTTCGGCGGCGGAGGGTTGCTCGCGCCGCGGGCCTGGCCGGCCGGGGCGAGGGCGACCAGCAGGGCACAGGTGGCGGCGATCAGGATCCGGATGCGCATGGCGGCCTCGAGACGTCCAGGGGCGGTTTGCCAGCAGGGTAAGCCGGATCCGGTGCCTCTCGGGCGCATCTCAGTGCGGCGCTCCGGTTCGGCGGCACCGGCTTCCGGGCGAGGCTGGATGTCGCGGGCCGGACGGCTGCGCGACGTCCGGCAGGATGATGCCGTCCGGAAGGGGAACCGATGCGTGACTGGCTGGTGGCGGTGGCCGTGGTGCTGGCGGCGTCCGGGTGTGCCGCGCCCGTCCCGACGCACGGCTCGGACGCCGCGCCGTCTCCGGCCAGCGTCGTCCCTTCCGGCACGGTCGTGCCGTCAGCTGTGTCGGCGGCGCCGTCCGGCACGGTCTCGTCGGCCGGCCCGTCGGCGTCCGGGACCCTCTCGGCCACCCCGTCGGCGCCACCGAAGGACACCCGCCGCGGCACCGATCTCGACCGGCCGTTCACCGTGGACGGCGTGATCGTGGTCTCGGCGAAGCACCGGCTCGGGGCCGGCTACCGGCCGAAGGTGGTCGGCGCGGCGCGGCTCACCGCGCTGGCCGCGAAGGCCTACGAGGCGCTCACCAGGGCGCTGCGGAAGGCCGGCGGTCGCGTGCTGGTGGTCTCCGGCTATCGCTCGCACGCGGCGCAGAAGGCGCTGTACGCCAGCACCCTGCGGCGGTTCGGGCGGGCCTACACGACCAGGTACGTCGCGGTGCCCGGCACCAGCGAGCACCAGACCGGGCTGGCCGTCGACCTGCGCAGCCCGTCCGGACGCGGCACCACCTTCGACCGGACCCGGGAATGGCGCTGGCTGCGCGCCCACGCCCAGGACTACGGCTTCGTGCTGCGGTACCCGAAGGACGGCACGGCGATCACCGGCATCGGCTACGAGCCGTGGCACTGGCGCTATGTCGGCGTCGCCCACGCCCGGGCCGTCCGGGCGCTCGGAGCGAACGTCACGCTGGAGGAGTACCTGGGACTCGCCCGGACGTCCGGCCGCTGAACCGGGCCCGTCCGCTGCCGGCGTCCGCACGGCCGCGGCGTCCGCGATTCGCGGCCGGCGAGCCGGACCGCTAAAGTAGACCCTTGGTGCCTTCCGGCACCATGCACACGCCCTCCTGCCATGGGAAATGCTCATGGCCGCTCGAGACCAGAGGAGGTGGAGTTCGCGTATGCGCCAATACGAAGTCATGGTGATCATCGATCCCGACGTCGACGACCGTCAGGTGAACAGCCTGTTGGAGAAGCCGCTCGCAGGCCTGACCAAGGCCGGTGGCACCGTCGACAACCTGGACATCTGGGGCCGCCGCCGGCTCGCCTACGACATTCGCAAGAAGTCCGAAGGCATCTACGCCGTCATCAACATCACCGCTGAGCCTGCCGACGTGAAGGAGCTGGACCGCCAGTTCACCCTGAACGAGCAGATCATGCGGACCAAGGTCATCCGGCCCGACACCCGCTAGAGAACTGTCGGCGGCAGCTGACAGGCTCTGAGTGACTCAGCACCTCGATCGAAAGACACACTCATGGCAGGCGAAACCATCATCACGCTCGTCGGCAACCTGACGGCCGACCCCGAGCTGCGCTTCACCCCGTCCGGGGCGGCCGTGGCCAACTTCACCGTCGCATCGACACCGCGCACGTTCGATCGTCAGACGAGCGAGTGGAAGGACGGCGACGCGATGTTCCTGAACTGCTCGGTGTGGCGGCAGGCGGCCGAGAACGTGGCCGAGTCGCTGACCAAGGGCATGCGGGTCGTCGTGCAGGGCCGGTTGAAGTCGCGCTCGTACGAGACCCGTGAGGGCGAGCGTCGCACCGTGTTCGAGGTCGATGTCGACGAGGTCGGCCCGTCGCTGCGGTACGCCTCGGCCAAGGTCACCCGGAACACCGGCGGCGGCGGTGGCGGCAACTACTCCGGTGGTGGCGGCTACTCCGGCGGCGGCAACTCCGGTGGCAACACCGGCGGTTCCGACTCCTGGTCGTCCGGCGGTGGCGGTGGCAACAACCGTTCGGCCGGAAACGATCCCTGGGCGCAGGCCCAGAACGACGAGCCCCCGTTCTGATCCGACGCGGCCTGATCGACCCGGTTCGATCGAGGCCGGCCTGATCGGCGGCCCGTCCCCATCCATCCACGTCATTCCGGCCTCGGCCGGGCTCACTGAAAGAGAGCACCACAATGGCCCAGTCGCAGCGCAAGCCTGTGAACAAGAAGAAGATCGCGCCGGCCAAGTCCGTGCGCATCGGGCACATCGACTACAAGGACACCGCGACCCTGCGGAAGTTCATCTCCGAGCGGGGCAAGATCCGCGCCCGTCGGGTGACCGGCCTGTCCGTCCAGGAGCAGCGCAAGGTCGCGATCGCCGTCAAGAACGCGCGTGAGCTGGCCCTGCTGCCGTACGCCTCGACCGCCCGCTGAGAAGGGAGAACTTCACCCATGAAGCTCATTCTGACGGCCGCCGTCGACCACCTCGGCATTCCGGGTGAGATCGTCGAGGTCAAGGACGGCTACGGCCGCAACTACCTGCTGCCCCGCGGTTTCGCGATCAAGTGGACCAAGGGCGCCGAGAAGCAGATCGAGGGCATCAAGCGCGCTCGTGACGCCCGCGAGATCCGCAACGTGGAGCACGCCAAGGAGATCCGCACCCAGCTCGAGGAGCTCGCCGTCTCGCTGCCGGCCAACGCCGGCGACAACGGCAAGCTGTTCGGCGCGGTGACCCCGGCCGACATCGTGCTCGCGGTGAAGAAGGCCGGCGGCCCGGCCGTCGACAAGCGCGCGGTCGAGATCGCCAAGCCGATCAAGTCCGTCGGTTCGCACACCGTCGGCCTGAAGCTGACCAGCGGCGTGGTCGCCCACATCAACGTGGACGTCGTCGCCGCCTGAGGCACCGACAACAGCGGCGAGGCGGGGGCTTCCCCGCCTCGCTGTTTGTTTGCCCACAGCTACCGCGCTCCCCGAACTATCTATCGCTCGCTGAGTTCGGCGAGCGCTGAATAGTTCGGCGAGCGGTCGGTGAGCGCCGCACGTCCACCTGCCAGGAGAGAACCCATGCCGCAGCACCTGCCCTACCGGGTGCTGCTGCGCAGCATGGGCCCGTCGTTCACCGTGCTGGGCTTCCTCGGCCGGCTGCCGACCTCGGTGCTGCCGCTGGCCCTGCTGCTCTACGCGCACCACCGGCTGGGCTCCTTCGGCCTGGCCGGGCTGGCCGCCGCGGCCCTCAGCCTGGGTGGCGCGGCCGGTGCGGTCCTGATCGGGCATCTCTCCGACCAGTGGGGACACCGCATGGTCGGAGTCGCGGCCACCGTCGTCCAGAGCGCTGCGATCGGCGGCTTCCTGCTCTGCTGCGCGCCGGAGGTCCCACTGGCCGTGGTGCTCGCCCTGGCCGCGCTGATCGGCTTCGCCAACCCGCAGCTGGGCGCCATGGCCCGGGCCCGCTGGTCGCAACTGGCGGCCTCCCGGGACGACCGGCTGCCGTTCACCTCCTCGGCGATGGCCTGGGAGGGCGCGATCGACGAGGTCGGCTTCGTGATCGGGCCGGTGCTGGCCACCACCCTGGCGGCGGTGGCCGCGCCGGCGCCGCTGCTGACCGCGCTGGTGCTGGCCTGGATCGGGCAGGTCGGCTTCGCGCTGCACCGCTCGGCACTGCCGCCGGCGCACCACGGACGCCGGCGGCACGCCGAATCCGCCGACCGGGTCGACTTCCGGGTGCTGCTCCCGCTGGCGGTGGTCATCGGCGGCGTCGGGGTGCTCTTCGGCGGCTCCCAGACCAGCATCGCCGCCTTCTTCACGGGGCGCGGCGAGGGAGCGGTCGCCGGCGCCGTCTACGGCGCGATGGCGGTCGGCAGCGCCGCGATGGGGTTGCTCAGCAACCGGTTGCCGGCACGTTTCCCGATGGCGTCCCGGATCACCGTGTTCGGGTTCGGCTGCGCGGCGATGTCGCCGCTGCTGATCGTGGCCTGGGACGCGCCGACGATGGCGCTCGGCTGTCTGCTCATCGGCATCATGGTCGGTCCCACGCTGGTCACCGGCTACGCGTACGCGGAGCGGATCTCGCCACCCGAGCGGCTCTCCACCGTGATGACCGTGCTGAGCACCGTCGGCGTGGTCGGCGTCGCCGCGGGCGCGGCGTTGGCGGGGCAGCTGGTCGACGGGTACTCCGCCCAGGACGCCGCCTGGATCGCCACCGGCGGCGGGTTGCTCGCCGGGGTCGCCGGGCTCAGCATCCCGCGCCGGCCGCGGGGATCCGGCGAACCGTGACCGCGCGAGGGTCGCAACCCGGCCGTCCGGACGCCGTCAACTAGGGTGAACCGGTGAACGGACCGGAAGACGGGCGGCAGCGGCCGCGCTGGGGACGGATCGCTCTGATCGTGGCGTCCGTCGCCGTCCTGGTGGGCGTCGTCGCCGGCGTTCAGGCGCTGTCGGCGCCCGTCGAGCGGGCCGGAGTGCCGACCGTCCCGGTGCCCGCGCCGAGCGGCACCCGGTTCACCAGCCCGTCCGCCGGCGCCAGCCCAAGCCCCGACCCTTCCGCGACGGCCAGCGGAACCACGACGGCGACCGCCTCCGGTTCGCCCACCGGCACGATGAAGGCGTCCGGCGAGTTCGACTGGGCGAAGGTCACCGCGTCCGCCGCCGGCTCGCAGGGGCAGCTGTACCGATATGCCGTCGCGGTCGAGACCAGCGCCAAGCTGAAGGCCGATTCGGTCGCGAAGACCGTCGCGGGCGTGCTCAACGACCCCCGCAGCTGGACCGGCGAAGGCGACGTCCGGTTCGCCCTGGTGGCCGAGTCGAAGGCGACCGTGCAGCTCTACCTGACCAGCGCCGCGACGGCCGCCGTGCTGTGCGGCTCGGACGCCGACACCGGCCAGACCTGCACCAAGGGCGACGTGGTGGTGATCAACGCCGAGCGCTGGAAGTCGGTTGCCCCGACCTATGCCGGCGACGCCGGCGGCTACCGCACCTACCTGGTCAACCACGCCATCGGCCAGCTGCTCGGCAAGGGCAGGGCGAACTGTGCCGGCAAGGGCAAGAAGGCGCCGGTGATGATGCAGCAGAGCGCCGACCTGCGCGGCTGCATCGCCAATCCCTGGCCCTGATCCCGGCCCGGGGACGGACCGCCGCTCGGCGGTGAGCGCCGCCCGCTGACCCGGATTCGCCGACTCGCGACGGGCCGCTTGCATCATCGGCGGCTGGGCGTGCTCCTTCCTCTCGATCGAGAGGACGGCCATGACCCGCACCGCCGCACCGGACGCCCGCCGGCTGGTCGCCGCGCACGCCCTGGCCGGCGTGGCCGTCGCGCTGCCCTGGCCGGCGCTGCTGGCCGCGGTCTGGCAGGCGACCGACGACCCCACCCTGATCGGGCTGGCCGGCGCGGCCCGGTTCGCGCCCTGCGTGCTGCTGTCGGCGTTCCTCGGCGGAATCGGGGACCGGGTCGGCCGGCTCCGCGCCGTCCGGGCCTCCGCCGCCGTCCGGCTGGTGCTGCTGACCGTCCTGGCCGCGTTCATGTTGCTGCAGCAGCCGTGGGCCGCCCTGGTGGCCGCCACGCTGACGGTGGCCGCCGGGGTGCCGGCCTTCCCGAGCCTGGCCGCGCTGGTGCCGGTGGTGTCGGCGCGTCCGGACCGGGACACGAACGCCCTGGTCAGCTGGGAGATCAGCGCGTTCGTGGTGGGACCGGCGATCGGCGGGCTGCTGCTGGCGTCCGGTCCCTCGTGGTCGATCGCGGGCTGCGTGCCGCTGATGCTGGCCGCCCTGTTGGTGCTGCCCCGCCGGGTGGCCGAAGATGCTCCGTCCAGTGACCGGCTGCGGCTGCGCGACGGGCTGCGCCAGGTGTTGGCGGCGCCGGCGGTGCGCCGCGCCATCGCCGTGGTGATGACGCTCAACGCCGTGATCGGCGTGCTGGGCGTGGCGCTGCTGAACATCGTCGTGACGCGTTGGGACGCCGGCGTCGCCGAGTTCGGCTGGCTGACTGCCGTCCAGGGCTTCGCCTCGCTGACGGCACCGGTGCTGATCCGGGTGGCCGGACGGCTGGGGCCGGTGCTGGCGGCGCAGCTGGTGGTCACGCTGCCGCTCGCCCTGATCGCGCTCAGCCCCGGCTGGGCGGCGGCCACCGCTCCGCTGGCCGTGCTGGGCTCGGGTCTGACCCTGGTGGAGTGCCGGACCACGCGGATGCTGCAGCGCGGAGCGCCCGCCGGCTACACGGCGATGGCGCTCGGGGTGGCGGACGCCGCCTTGGTCGCCGCCGCGATGGCGGGGGCGTTGGCCGCGCCGTGGCTGCTCGCCGCCGTCGGCCCGCTCGGCCTGCTGCTCGGGCTGGCCGTCGGGTGCGCGGTGCTGCTCAGCCTCGGTCCGGGCATCCGGACGGCTCCCGGCCCGGGTCGGCGGCTGGACCGGGAGCCGAGCCTGTCGGCGTCCCGGCCGGCCCCAGCGGGCACTGGTCTGAACGACCTCGCCCGGCTCAGTCCTCGGCGGGATCGTTCTCGGCGTCGGCCTGGGTCGGGTGCACGGTGCCGGGCACATGATCGGCCGGACCGTACAGCGCGTACACCTTCAGCGGCTCGTCGCCGATGTTCGTCACGTTGTGCCAGGTGCCGGCGGGCACCAGGATCGCCCAGTCGTCCTCGACCTCCTTGCGGAAGCTGAGATCGCTCTTCTTCGGACCCATCTCAACCAGTCCCTTGCCCTGTTCGAGGCGGAGGAACTGGTCGTTCTTGGGATGGACCTCGAGACCGATGTCGCCGCCGACCGGAATGGACATCACGGTGAGCTGCAGATGGTTGCCCGTCCACAACGTGGTGCGGAAGTTGTCGTTGTCGATGGTCCGCTTCTCGATGTCGAGGACGTAGGGCTCCTTGCCGCGGTCCTTGTTCTTCCTCACAGTCATGGCTGCTCCTTTCGGCTTGGTCCCCATCCTTGCCGATGCGACCGACGGTTTCGACCCGACCGCGCGGATCACCCCTCGAGGGCGGCCAGCACCTGCCGGATCACGGTCAGGACGCCGTGGTCGGCGTTGGATCCGGCGATGAACCGGGCCCGCCGCCGCACCTCGTCGTAGGCGTTGCTGACCGCGTAGCTGTGATGCACCTCGTCGAGCATCTCAAGATCGTTGTAGGCGTCGCCGAACGCCATCAGCTGCTCCCGGCGCAGCCCGAAATGCCTTGCCAACACCCGAATGCCGTGGCCCTTGTGGACGCCGGCGTTCATCATGTCGACCCACACCGGGCCGCCCACCGTGACCGAGAAGTCGTCGGCGTAGGCCGGTCCGAAGACCTCGTCGTGGTAACGCCGGCTTTCGCCGGTCGGCAGGTAGACGCTGAACTTGTCCACCTCGGCATCGAGCCCGTCGAAGTCGTCGACGAAGACGATCCTGGGGTTGAAGGTGCTCAGGTACGGCTCGTGCTCGCGGTGGGCGCTGGACACGTAGGCGGCGTCCGGCCCGCTGACCACCGGGACGCCAGGTGTGCAGCCCAGGGTCAGGGCCGCCATGGCGCGGTAGCTCTGCGGGCTGAGCAGGCTCTGGAACAGCACCGTGTCGCCGACGCTGACGGTGCCGCCGTTGTCCCCGACGTAGGCCATGCCCTCGTGCGGCGGGAACATCTGCTTCAACCGGTTGAGCGGCCGGCCGCTGGCCGCGACGAAGGTGACGCCGACCGCGTTCAGCCGGCGCAGATAGTGATGGAAGTCGGGCGGCAGGTCGCCGTGCTCGTCGAGCAGCGTGTGGTCCATGTCCGAGGCGATCAGCCGCACGGCGTCCATCTGTCTCTCCGCTCTCACACGCTGTACCTCCGCTCTCACAGGCCCATTCGGTCGAACTCGTCGGCGGCCAGCCGCCGGCCGAGCTCGATCATCTCCTCGGCCCGGTGGAAGTCGAGCACCGAGCAGGAATCCATCGGCACCCAGACCAGCACGTCGGGCACGTTCAGTACCGTACGGGCGATCTCGATCCGGCCCTGCATGACGTCCAGGGTGCGGCCCAGCAGGTCGACCAGGTTCACGTCGGAGGGCCAGTCCTCGAACTCCTTCGCCGGGGCCGGCGGCGGGGTGAGCAGCCTGCTCAGGTTCCGGGCCGGCCACGATTCGGCCATCGACTGGCCGAGCCGCGCCGTCCAGGACGGCTGCCCCGCGTCGGTGGCGATCTCGGCGTCGTCGGCGCTGGCATGATCGGCGGATTCCTTGCTGGGCAGCCCGATGTGCAGCCCGGGCCGCTTGCCGAACAGCGAGACACCGATGTTCACCTCGCCTGCCATGTCCATCGTCGGCGCCATCGGCAACGGGTTCAGCAGGCCGCCGTCGACCAGCAGCCGTTCACCGATCCGGACCGGCGTGAACACCGCCGGAATCGCGATCGACGCGCGCATCGCGGCCACCAGCGGGCCGTGCCGGAACCACACCTCGCGCTCGGCGTCGATGTCGGTGGCGACCGCGGTGTAGGGGATCGGCAACTCCTCGATCCGGACGTCGCCGATGAATCGGTGCACCTCGCGCATCACCCGCTGCAGCCGGATCAGGCCCGGGGCGCCCAGGGTGAGGTCGGTGAGCCGGACGATGTCGGTCCGGGTCAGGGTGCGCACCCACGCCGTGAAGCCGTCCAGCCCGCCGGCGGCGAGCACCCCGCCGACCAGGGCGCCCATCGACGTCCCGGCCACCCCGACCACCTCGTGGCCGCGGGCGTGCAGCTCTTCGATGACGCCCACATGGGCGAACCCGCGGGCCCCGCCGGCACCGAGCACGAGGTTGACCTTCATGATCCGAGTCAACCATCTCCGTGCGGGCGGCATCGCCCGGACGGCCGGATCGGGGCGGGGCGCCCGCACTACGATCGGGAGCAGGCCCGAGGAGGTGTCGATGAGTGCGACGGACGTGCGGCAGGCGGTCGTGGTCGGTGCCGGGGCGATGGGCTCCGGGATCGCGGCGCAGTTGGCGAACGCGGGGGTGAGGGTCCGGCTGCTGGACGTCGTCCCCGAGGGTGAGACCGAGGATCGCTCGCGGCTCGCCACCGAGGCGATCGCACGGCAGGTGAAGGCCGGAGGCTTCATGCTCCCGGTGTTCGCCGACCGGGTGACGCCCGGCAACGTGGTCGACGATGTCGACGCCTACGCCGGGGCCGACTGGGTGATCGAGGCGGTCTTCGAGGATCTCGCGGTCAAGCGGGACCTGTACGCGACCATCGAGGCGCACCGCGGGCCGGACACCATGGTCACCTCGAACACCTCGACGATCCCGCTGGGCAGCCTGGTCGACGGCCGGGACGCCGGGTTCACCAGCCACTTCGCCATCACCCACTTCTTCAACCCGCCCCGGCAGATGCCGTTGCTGGAGGTCGTCACCGGGCCGGCAACGGACGCGGCGATCGCCGAGCGGCTGGTGGCCGCCGGCGATCACCAGCTGGGCAAGACGGTGCTGCGCTGCCGGGACACGCCGGGCTTCCTGGCCAACCGGATCGGCAACTTCTGGATGGCGGTGGCCTCCGCCGAAGCGCTCGCCGGCGACGTCGACATCGAGACCGCCGACGCGGTGATGACCAGGGTCTTCGGGACGCCGCGCACCGGCGTGTTCGGGTTGTTCGACCTGGTCGGCATCAACCTGGTGCCGTCGATCTGGAGCAGCTTCCTGCGGCTGCTGCCCGCCGACGATGCCTACCACCGCTACGACATCACCAGCAACGCCGCCTTCACCGGGCTGCTCGACCGCGGCCTGGTCGGACGCCGCGGTCCGGGCGGCTTCACCCGGCGCCGCAGGACCGCCGACGGCCCGGTCGACGAGGTGATCGACACCGAGACCTTCGAGTACCGGGCGCGACGGACGCCGGCCGATCCGGCGCTGGAGGCGCGCGGGCTGCGCGCGGCCTGCGAGACCGACTCGCCGGCCGGCCGGTACGCCTGGGCGGTGCTGCGCGAACTGGTCGACTACTGCTGCGTCACGGCGCCCGGGATCGCCGACCGGGTGGGCCTGGTCGACGAGGCGATGAGGCTCGGCTACGCCTGGCGGGCGGGTCCGTTCGAGCTCGCCGACTCGGCGGGCGTGGACTGGCTGGCCGAGCGGTTCGAGGCCGAGGGACGTCCGGTGCCCGGGTTGCTGCGTCAGGCCGTCGCGGCCGGTGGTTTCAGGCCCCGGCCGGGTACGGTGCTCGCCACCGACGGTGCCGTGGTCGCGTCGCCACCGGGCCCGCTGACGGTCGCGCAGGCGTCCGGGGTGCTGGCCGAGAACGCGGCGGCGGCGCTCGTCGACCTCGGCGACGGGGTGGCCTGCCTCACCCTGCGGACCAAGATGAACGTCTGTGAGCCGGGGGTCTTCGAGATCATCCACCGGGCGCTCGAGCTGGGGGAGCAGGGCGCGTTCGCCGCGCTGGTGATCGGCACCGACCACCCGCGCGCATTCTCCGCCGGCGCCAACCTGAACGTCTTCGCGTCGCTGGCCGAGCGCAACGATCCGGACGAGTTGCGGCACTTCACCGAGCTGGGCCAGCACGCGTTCGCGCGGCTGCGGGCGGCGTCCTTCCCGGTGGTCGCGGCGGCCCGGGGACTGGCGCTGGGCGGCGGCTGCGAGCTGATGCTGGCGTCCCATCACGTGGTGGCCGGCGCCGAGCTGTACGCCGGCTTCCCCGAGCGCAAGGTGGGCCTGATCCCGGCCTGGGGCGGGGTCGCCCGCACCCTGATCCGGTCCTCGCTGCGCGGTCTGCCCGACCCGGCGGCCCGGGCGTTCGCGCTGGCGTCCACGTCGGCGATCAGCGGCTCGGCGTACGAGGCCCAGGCCGAGGGGTTGCTGCTGCCGTCCGACGAGATCGTGATGAACGGCGCGCGGGTGCTGGAGCGGGCCAAGGCGGCCGCGTTGGGCCTGGTCGGACGCCCCCGGCGTCCGGAGCCGGAACGGTTCGCGCTGCACAGCCCGCGCCTGGAACCGTTGGACGCCCCCTGGTCGGACGCGTCACCCACCGATCAGCGCATCGTCGGTGCGCTCGCGGCCATGCTGACCGGCGACGAGCCGGTCACCGAGGCCGAACTGCTGCGCCGCGAGATCGAGGTCGCCCTGGAACTGGTCGTGCTGCCGGCCAACCAGGACCGGATGCGGCACATGCTGGCGACCAACAAGCCGTTGGACAACTGACCCGACCGCGGGATGTGGCTGCCGAAGATCCCGGCGTGCGCCGGGATGACGGCGACAGGGGTTATCCACAGCCCTATCCACAGCTCGGGGATAACTACACAGCTGTCATTCCCGTCGTCCCGAGCGGGCGCCGCTCACCGTCTGTCCGACACCTGACAAAACGGGACTTCTGACAACAATCTGGGACTGCGTGAGACAAACAGCCCCCAAGTCTCATTTTCTTGGCTGCCTGTCGAGCGTGGGTCGTCAGACTCAGCGGGGTGTCCGAATCGCCGAGGGAGCCCTGGGTTGAAGCCAATCAGCGTGGCATCTCCGGCTAGGCCGCAGGAGAGACCCACGGTCTGCGCCCACAAGGTGGGTGCCGGGCGACCGGCACCCACCTTGGCCAACTACAGGACGTGGCCAGCTCCGGCATTGCGCCGCACGTTCTCGGCGGCACTGGAAGCCGCTGTCTTGCTAGAGAACGATTCACCGGAGGCTGCTACCTTGTCCGAGCTACGCCATGCCCTCCAGCGCCACTTCCCCGCGGCGTCGGAGTAGGTCTCGTAGCGCGCGGTGAGCGCACCGCTCTTGAAGGACTGAGCGGCCCTTCTGGCGTTGGAGAGGGAGTCGAAACTCTCCCCGGCCCACGCGACCATCTCGTGGTTGTTGGAGTACAGCCACCAACTCGGCTGCCCTCCCTGGTTGGTGGCGATGCGGTAGTACCACATGGCGCTCCTTCAGGTGAGTCTGTTGCCGGGGCCGGCTGACCCCGGCCGGCGTCAGCGCCCCCGCTTGGGGGTCTGAGACAACGCCGAACCCGCAGCCGCCTTAGCGGCTTTGGATGCGGTCTTGCTGGCCAGCGTCTTACTGGCGGCCTTCGCCGCTGCAGCGCTGGTCTGCTTGCTGTTTCGCGCCATTGGTCTCACCTCCTCTCGTGCCTTCTTGCGAACTGGCACGAGAGGTGATCTGCTGAAGTCTTCTACACCGCATGCGATCACCTCGCGTGCCCGAGCGCCCAGCTTCCCGGCTGGGCGCTCGTCTGCTTTCGCCAGGCGGACCTTCCGCCCGATCCCAATTTGACGGGTCGGGGGAGAGTTCCCCGGAGCGACACGCCCACCATCGCGCGACTTCTGCGCGGACGATGAATTCCGTTCCGGAGATTTCGCGCGAACTACACCACACACCAATGCGGCGTGTCGTGGCCACTGAAGCCCAGGCACTACCCAAGATGGTGCCCGGAGAGCCTATTTTCGCGCGATTAAAGGGGAGTCGATGACCAGTTCCCAACCGATCCGTCCGCTGGATGACGTTGAGCAGGCAGCCGAGGAGTTCGACTTCTTCGATTACTGCGCACGACCCATGTGCCGCAAGGAGTTCCGTCGCAGCGCTGGCCGGGGACGCCGGCGCGACTACTGCTCAGAGACCTGCCGCCGGCTGGCCGACCGCGACTACAAGCGGGCGAAGGCCATGGTCGAGCAGTTCGAGCGCCTCGCTCGCCGGTCCCGTCATGACGTTCTCGCATTCGGTCGAGCGGCGGATGAGCAGGATCCTGCCCAGATCAGCGAGGAGATCGCGCTGGAACGTGCGGTCGGAGCCCTGCGTCAGGCAGAAGCCGTGCTTCGCTTTGCATCGGGCGATGAGCGCCTAATCCAAGAACTCGACGCGCTCTGCGAGGGAGTTCGGCCACTCGTTGAGCAAACCAAGTCCGCGTGAGCGTCGGGCGGGCCATCCGATGTGGATGGCTCTGACTGTGTGACTTGTCGACCAGTCTCCTGGTGGAGACACTCGTTGGCAAGATTGGGATACGGCCGACCACCTCAGATCGGATCGGAGACTCCGCCGTAGCGTTCGAGGGCCCAGCGGCACTGCGTTTGGAGGACGCTGACCTCCAGGAGTTGTCCCGCACTGGCGTCTCTGGCGACGTCTTGTAGCTCGGCCCAGATCCGTCGAAGCTGCGCTCGCTGGCGGTTGTACGCGACCCGGCAGTTGACGCTGCAGTAGATCGGCTGCCGGCCGCCACCCTCGTGCCTGTAGATGCACCGGTTTGAGCAGGCGGGGTTCAGGCAGTACGAAGTGTGCGAAGACAGGGCGTTGCTTGCGGCTCGCAGCCTTGCTGCACTGGTCATGCCCCCATGTTACGCTATTTCGGAGGGTGGAGATCTGGCGCGTGTCGCACGTGAAAATTCGCTCGGTAATGTTGGCGATGTCGGAGAACTCTGAGCCCCAAGGGGGCTGTTCTTCGGGCACTTGTCGCGCAGAATGCCGTTACGGAAACGTAGATCTTGCGGCGGGTGGGGAGTATGGTGCCGACATAGGGATGGGGCGCCCGCTGGTGGAACAGCGGACGCCCCGAGCATCCCTAGATTTCGAACCGCTCAAAGGTCGACAGGGACACTATGACCATCCTACGCAATCCTCGGCTGTTACCTACAGGTGCGTCCTTTGGCGGTGTCCCGGTCTAGCGGCGCCCACCGTGCTTAGCCGTTTCGCGAGCTATCTGCCTGCGTTGGTTGAACGTCGTGCCCCGTGGCCGGAGGTGGTTGAGGCTGCCGGCGATCGGGCGGAAGCGCGGCGTCGGTCCGGGCAGGCCGAGTTCACCGTTCTGTTGTCCCCGGACGTCGGGGATGAGGGGGTGCAGTCGGGTGGTGTGCGCTTCGCCAGCAGGCTGAAGCCGGCGGTGCTGGCGTGTGCCCGGCAGCCGTCCTCGCATGTAGGCATGCCGAACTATGTGGGGCTGGTGCAGGTGCCAGCCATCAACGGGGAACGTCGCTCGACGTGGTTCGAGAGCTTGAACGAGTGGCACCACTTCATGGACGTGCAGCTCACGCGGCCGGTGGTGTCAATGGTGGCCCAGCCGGCTCGGGTGGTGTGGCGGTTCTCCCGCGGTATTCGGGAGCACTGGCCTGACGCCCTGGTCGAAGTTGAGGGTGGGCGTCGGATTCTGATCGATGTAACCCGGCGACAACGACTCGACGAGGCCAAGGCCCTCGCCATCTTCACGCTCACGGCCGAGACGGCGGCCGCGGCTGGCTGGGAGTACCAGGTGCGTACTGAGATGCCTCCGCAGCGGGCCCGGAACCTGCGCTGGCTTTGGGCGCATCGGTGCGAGGACGTCCCGGCCGGGTGGAACGAACTGGTGGCAAGCCGGCCATCGGAGCCCTGCACGGTCGACGACGCAGCCCAGCAGTTGGGTGGCGGACCAGTGGGCTGGACCCGGCTCTGGCGTCTCGTGGCCCACCAGATGGCCTGGCTGGATCTGAATCGTCCGCTCACCCTGGCCAGCGAGGTCCGCTGGCACAACCCTTCCGGAAAGGATCAACCATCATGGATCGTGACCTTGTAGAACCTGTCGGTCCCGGACGGTGCGTTCGCATCGAGGACCAGATCGTGCGGCTCGTGCGGTACGACCGCGACGCCGGCGGGCTCCACGCAGTGGTGGAACGCCCTGACGGGTCCCAGACCGTCATGCCGTTCACAGAGTTCTGCCAGAGAACCTCAACCATCACCCAACCGACCGGTCCGGACGGTGTCGAGGTCATCGACAGCGTTGATTGGGCCTCCCTGTCCGAGGACACACGGAACGAAACACTCGAGTTGGCGGAGGATCTGCTGGAGGTCAGGACGGGCAGTCGGCGCGGTGAACCCGAACTGGACCGCTCCGCCGGGTTGCTGAACCCGGCCTACGACCCTGCGCTGACCACCACTGAGGACCGGATCCGCACCAAGATCGCCGAGCGGCGCGCGAAGGGCCTGCGGCCTCGCGCAGCATGCTGTTTCGAAGCATGGCGGCCTTAGGAGAGGGTGATCTGCTCGCGCTCGTCCACAAGAACCGCAAGCTGCCCGGCGGGGGCGGTGCCGCGCCTGAACTCCTCGCGGCTCTGCGGGAGTTCCTCGCGACCCGGCAGGACGAAGCACGCGTTCCCGACTCTGTCCTTTCGACCATGGCACGCGCCGAGCTCACCGATGCCGGGCACCACATCTCGCTGGGCAGCACCGCCTGGGCACGCGTGGTTGGCGAGGCTGCACGGGGTTTGGGTCTGCACCGTGCGGCCCGTTCCAGGTCGAATCGCCGCGACACCCCACGCGTTCCGTTCGGGCGGCTGAGTGTCAGCAGGCCGGGAGAACTCGTTCACATCGACGCCACACCGTCCAACATTCACTGCTGGTTTCCGGGCCTTGGCTGGGCCCGCGCGACGATCCTGACCGGGATCGACGTGTATGACCGCGACATTGTCGCCTTGCGTGTCGTCCCTGGAGCTGTCACCTCTCGGGACGCGGCCCTGCTGTTGTGGGACATCGGACGCCCGTCAGTCACGCGCGCGGGCTGGCCTTTCAACCGGGTGAACTGGCACGGAGTTCCCCGCATGGCCAGCCTCGTCGCAGAGGCTGGCTCGGTCCGGCTGGACCCGGCGACCACCATCGGCGCCAAGCACGGACGCCACCCGACCACCGTGGTGCTGGACAACGGGGCCGAGAACCGATCCGTACACGTGAGATCCGCGGCTGCGCGAAACGGGATCGGGATCATCTTCTGCCCACCGGCCGCTCCCCACACCAAGGGCATCGTGGAGGCCTGGCACAACAGCCTGGACACCGTGCAGAGTTTCCTGCCCGGCTACAAAGGCGCCAACCCGGGCAATCACCCCCGCCTGGCAGGATTGCGTCCCCGCGGGTGGTGGGCTTTCCGGGGTGATTGCCTCGGTGCCTACAGGTCGCTGCCGGTGATGGCGGCGACGGTCTGATTATCGCTGAGGGTGGCCAGGAGTGCCATGGATCCTTCGGAGAGGTAGCGGCGTGGGCGCGGCGTTTGATCTCCCTGTTGAGCCGCTCCAACGGGTTGGTGGACCAGATCTTGCGCCAGTGCGCCCTGGGGAACGCGGCGAAGGCCAGCACCTCGGTTTTGGCCTCATCCATGTAGGGCCGGATCTTGGGGATCCGGGCGGCGAGCTGGTCGCGGACCTGTTCCCAGCAGGCCGTGACGGTCTCGGCGTCGGGTTGGGCGAAGATGGTGCGGAACAGCGCGGCGACCATGTCCATCTGGTTCTTCGGCACCATGGCCAGCAGGTTGCGGGCGAAGTGGACCCGGCAACGCTGGTGCCCGGCGCCCTGGAAGGAGCGGGTGATCGCCGCCACGAGGCCGGCATGCTGGTCGCTGATGACGAGCTTCACTCCGGCCAGGCCGCGGCTCTTCAGGTGGGTGAGGAACGTACGCCAGAACACCTCGTCCTCGCTGTCGCCGACATCGACGCCGAGGATCTCCCGCCTGCCGTCGGCGGTCACACCGGTGGCCACCACGACCGCTTTGCTGGTGACCAGCCCGCCGCCGCGAACATGGAGGTAGGTGGCATCCAGGAACACGTACGGGTAGCTGATCTGGTCGAGGCGGCGGGTCCGGAACCGGCCGACCTCCTCATCGAGACCGGCACAGATCCTCGACACCTCCGACTTGGAGATCCCGGTCCCGCCCAGCGCGACCACGAGGTCGTCGACGTTGCGGGTCGAGACCCCGTTCACCCAGGCTTCCATGACCACCGCATACAGGGCCTGGTCGATCCGCCGACGGGCCTCGAGCACGGAGGGGAAGAACGACCCGGCCCGCAGCTTCGGGATCGCCAGCTCGACGGTGCCGGCCTTGGTCATCAACTCCCGCGGCCGCGTGCCGTTGCGTTCGGTGACCCGCTCCGGGGTCCGTTCGTAGCGGGCCGCGCCGATCACTTGCGCGGCCTCGACCTCGATCAGTTCCTGGAGCACGAGCCGGACCGACTCGCGAACCAGATCAACGCCGTCACCGGCACGGAATGCGTCCAACAACTCGGACACGGCAGAATCAGACAGGGCCATTGGTGAGAACTCCTTCGATGCGTGCTTGGCCGTACACACCGAAGAATCACGCCGATGGCCCGCCTCTCAGCTCAGGCCACGCCGATCCCCGAAACCCCACCACTCCACGGGACTCTCACCCTGGCAGAGCTGGGCTCCGTCTTGACCGCTGGCGATCTGCACGATGCCCTGTGGGAATGGATCTTCACGGTCTACCGTCACCGAGGCCACAGCGGCCTGCGCGACCCGGCCAACCCCTTCTTGAAGTCCAGCCCAGCCGACATCTTCGAGCGCTACCTGCTGCACGGTGGCGAGGTCAGCTTCCCGACCGACCCGTGGCGGATGGTCGACTTCCTCTCGACCAAGTCGCGCCTGCTGCAGGACTACGGCCTCAACATTGATCGCCGGATCTACAACAGTGAAGCCCTGCAGGAGCTGCGATCGCTCGTGCAGCGCGGCGCTGGGGCCAGGCCCCGACCGCTCACGGTTCACTACGACCGGTGGGACATCTCCCGGGTCTACGTGCGCCATCCGGTTGAGCGGACCTGGATGATGATCCCGCGCGTCGATCCCCAGCAGCTCGCCATGCCTCCGTGTACCGAACTTCTTCACCATGCTGCGCTTGCGCAGACGCTGCGGGACTGTACTTTCAACGGTGTAACTCCCACTCAGGGGAGGTACCGATGATCATGCAGGTTGAGCCGGCCGAAGCGGCGGGCGTTATGGAGGTTGAGGAGCCCGTGCAGACGGTGGAGCAGCCACGGCTGGTGGACAAG